>CAMLRA010000126.1 GCA_946482325.1 uncultured Chromatiaceae bacterium
ATCGAGACCACCAGACTGACCACTGCGACCGCGGCACCATAACCGAGCTGGAAGGCAGTAAACGACTGATTGTAAATATAAATCCCCAAAATCTCGGTGCTGTTGGCCGGTCCGCCACGGCTTAAGGTGTAGACCAGGCCAAAGATGGCAAAAGTGGTCACCGTCGAGATAAACATATAAAGGAAGATGGTCGGCATCATCATTGGCAGCGTGATGCGCCAGAAGATTTGCCGGTCGGTCGCGCCGTCAACCCGCGCTGCTTCATACAAATCCTTAGGAATCGACGACAGGCCAGAAGTCAGCAAAATCATCGCAAAAGCAATACCGCGCCAGGTATTGACGATGATGATCGATAACAGCGGGAAGGTGTACAGCCACTGCTGCGGCTCGACGCCAAACCAGGCCACCAGCCGGTTTAAGGTGCCGTATTCGCCGCTGGCGAACATCGAGATCCATAAAAAGCCGACGACCATTTCCGGCACAGCATTGGGCAAGCAGATAATGGCGTTAAAAATCGCTTTGTATTTCACCGGCTGTTGTAGCGTCAGCGCTGACAAAAAACCCAGCACAAACTGGCCGATGACAGCAGAGCCAATCACAAAAATCAGCGTGACTTTTAATGAGTTCCAGAACAGCGGGTCGGTAAAGAGCCGCTCGAAATTACGCAGGCCAACAAAAGACGATTCCTGCGCGGCAAAACCGAGCAATGCATCGTCAGTGAGACTGAGTGAAAAGGCATACAGCGCCGGGAACACGATAAAAGCCGCCATCAGCACCAGGGCCGGCGTCATCATCAGGCGGTAACCAAACTGGCGGCGCGCCTCAAAAGTTTTTGGCTTCATTGCGCCTCCTGCTGTAATGCTTTGCCTTCAGCCTGCGCAAGAGCACTGGCGGCTGGATCTGTCAGCGATGTCGCCCTTTGACCTACGGTATCTTCGCCCAATACGTGACTCACATATTGCAATAACAGCTGCTGCGCACCGGCGCCATCGACTTTACCGATGAGTACAGCTTCAGTCGCCCGCGCCACACCGGCCATCATCGCATTGGCGCCGACGGTACTGCGTAGCGCTCTGGCTTGAGGCAACAGAGCGTGGTCAGCAGTCATCGCGCCTAATTCAGCAAACTTCGGATGCTGCGCCGCATCCAGCCGCGCCGGCACATTCCCCAGGCGTTTGGCATAAGCCAGCGCCACATCGTTGTCGCCCATCAATAAAGCCAGCGCCCGCGCCAGCTCAGGTTTGCGGCTATGAGCGTTCACCGCCCAGGCATAAACCACTGAAGCTAAGGCAAAAGGCTCAGCGCCATCGGCCGAAGGGAAACGCCAGGTGCGTACCGCATCGTCGACATTGACAATAGGGTTGCGGCTGCCCGGGCCCCAGTCAAAAGTTTTGCACCAGCTGCCACAGGTCGTAATCAGCAGCTGGCCTTTCGGGAACATTTCATATTTGGGAATAACCCAGGGCTCCGGGTTTAACAGCGGCGCCACCGGCATCAGCTGCTCGCTGACTAAAGTGTGATAAAAATCAAAAGCTTTGGCGACAGCCGGGTCGCGCAGCGCGTAGCGGTTGTCGCTGGTCAGCAACTGATAGCCGGAAAAACTGGCCAGTAAATAACGGAAACCTTCAGTGTAACTGCCCATACCCCAGGTCAGGCCGGCCGGGATTAACAGCGGAAACTGTCCGAGTTTTTGTTTGATTTGGCGGCTGCGCGCCAACAAATCCTGCCAGTCTTTGGGCTGCGCGGTAGAAATACCGGCCTGGGTTAACAAATCATGGCGGTAATACAGTTGCTCGACGGCAACGATGGAAGGCACTACATAACTTTTTTCGTTAAAACTGGCGCGGCTTAACTGGCGCACCAGCTCAGGCATGGCAGCATAACCAGGCCAGGCTTGTAAATCTTGCGTCAAGTCAGCCAGATAACCGGCGGCGGCCAGGTCGTCGACCTGCAAATCCCGCGGAATACTAAACACATCTGGCGCATTACCAGCGCGTAATTCTGTGACCAGCTTGGTGAAATAATCCTGCGGCGGTGCCGGATATTCAACAATGCGCAGCTGCACCCCCAGACGTTGCTGCAACATCGGCTGTAACTCACGTAAGGCGTCCAGCCGGGCTGCTCTGTGTTCGGCGATCACCAGCACGGGCTGAGTGCTATCGGCGACAGGCGGCTCCCCCCGCCCCTGATTGGCGCTATGGCACCAACCGATCGCGACCACCGCCGCCACCGGTAGCAGTAGTAATTTTATCGTCTGTCTCATCTATGTTGCTCTGTTATCGGTCAGAAAAATGTTGGTCTGTTCAGCCCTTGGTGCTGTGGGCAGCTGCCTCAGCGTCACTGGCTGTCTGCTGGCGCCGCTCCCCCACCGACAATGCGGGTGTCGGTAGTTTTAGCGTCAGCATGCACCTTTTTTTAGCGCCAGCATGCGACTTCGCGTGCGGTTGTTTTGCACAGCTGCACAGCACATTTTTCGTTCCTGGTTTTTTCGTTCCGGTCTGCCGGCAAAGTGCCAGCGCCAGACGTCGTTTTTTTAAGCAGAAAACCCTGTCGACTTTGATAATACGCTTATTGACACCGGTGTCAATATGCAATTTAATGGTGTCAATGCCAGCGGTAGCAACACTATGCACAGGCCGGCACACCTGAGATTTAATTAGTATATCTTTATGTTTTTTATAGGTTTTTAACCTTCAGGAGTTTTGCTGTGGCCTTACAATTAGCGATCATCGGCTGTGGTACCAAAGCCACTCAGTATATTCAGACCTGGATCAGCCGGGACGACCTGCAGATCCGCGCTGTGATGGACCCAAATCCAGCCGCGATGGCGAATGTCGCTACTATCGCTGCCGCCGCAGAAAAAGCCGCACCGCAAAGCTACAGTGACTGGCAACAACTGCTGAATACTGAAGCCAAATCATTGGATGCTGTCTACATCTGCACGCCACACGCCGCCCACGCCGAGCAAGCGCTGCTGGCGCTGAATCTGGGGCTTGATGTGCTGCTGGAAAAACCAATGGTGACGACAGTGGCGGAAGCGCAGGCTTTAGTCGAAGCGCAGCAGTGCAGTGGCAAAACGTTGGTGGTGGCTTATCAGGGCGGTTTGTCGCCGTTAGTTGCCGAGCTGCGGGATGCCATTGCTACAGAAAAATACGGCCCGCTGGTCAGTATCAACGCCGCCATCTGGGAAGACTGGGCCGACAAATATCAGGGCCACTGGAAACAAATTCCGGCGATTTCCGGCGGTGGTTTTATGTTTGATACCGGCGCCCACATGATGAACACCGTATCGCGCATCACCAGCAAACCGTTCGCCCGCATCAGCGCGATGATGCAAAACCTCGGTTTCCCGGTTGACGTGGTGACATCGGTTTCCGGCGAACTCAGCGACGGTACACTGTTTAACCTGCACGCCAGCGGCCGCGCTATCCGCTGTGTGTCACGCATCGAGTGTTATTTCCCAACCGCCATAGTGCGCATCTGCGCCTGGGGCCGCTGGATGGAAATTGAAGATGCCCAGGGCAATGTGGTGCGCAAAGAACAGGAAGCCGCCAACAACCTGATGAACGTCTTTATGCAAACCCGCAGCGGTGAAATTGCCAATCCATCCGACGTGTTACAAGGCCTGCGCATGGCGCAGCTGTGGGACGCAATTAAGTTGTCTGCCAGCCAGCATGGCGCGCCGGTGACGCTCTGAAAAATTGCGTTGATTTAACCATCGGCGGGAATCTTGCTCCCGCCGGCTACTTCTTCTTCCGCTTCGCCAGACTTTGCTCTAACGCCGCAGTGATATCCTTGGCCATAAAGGCATATTTCTTATGCAGCACGTGGTACAGATTGGCATCAAACAGCGTCACGTAACGCAGTTCCGCCGGATCCAAGCGTTTAAGTTCACTGGCCGTTGAGGGATAAATGGCGTAGCTAAAACGCCCGCTGCTGACAAACTTGGGGATGTTGGCAAGATCATTGACTACATAAAACTGGCTGCGGATGGCAACGCGATAGCCCTTTTCCAGACCTTGTTTGGAGACTGAAGTGGTGACAATAGTCTGCTCCGGGTCGGACAGTACCGAAGGATCACAAGGCAGTTCCGGCTGGCACAATAGGGTGTAAATACCTGATACCAAAGGCGGTTCTATGCTGATGATGTTGGCGTAGCCGTCGAGCACAATCCGCATATAACCAACGTCTCCATCCACCACATTTTTGTCGACCAGTAGCAAATTGCGGTTCGATGGCTGAGCAATAAAGTCAGTTTCGATACCCAATGTTTGATAAGCGTCACGGATCACCGGGATGATAAAGTTGACCATGGCCGGATGGTCGACATAGGAGAAAGTCATCTTGGCCGGGCGCTGCGGTTGTTGTGCCGCCAAGGGCAAGGCCAACAGCAACAGCCAACCAAATAGCGCTAGTTTTGTCATCGTTGCTACACCTACCCAGACTGCCGCTCGCCAAATATCAGGCCGCAGCACAGTTTTTCACCGACCATCGCCGATTATAGCCAGCCTTTTACTGGGCCGGAGCATTCACCGGCAGGCCTTGTTGTGCTTGCTGCGCGACTGCGGCTTTGAGTTGTTGCAATAATAATGGGTCAGTTTGTGGGTGCGCCGCCAGATACAGCTGAATTTGTCGGACTATCTGACGCGACGCATAGAATTGAGTCTGCCGCACTTTGGCATCACTCAGGGCCTGAAAATCCGGTTCAAATGCCAGTGTCAGCTGGGCACGGTTTAACTGCAGGATTTTCCACTGGGCATTCACATCTTTGACCAAAATCAGGTTTTGATCCGGGATAAAACCAAGCTGTTGCAGCGTGCTGTCCATCATGCTGCCAGCGACGGCCACTGCAGTGAATTCAGTCGGTAATTTACCTTGCTGAATTTGTTCAATGACAGCGCTGCTAGCTGAATAATAACGATAATCGGCGTTGATCAGTGGTGTCAGCCAGATAAACAAGTTCTCACGGGCGGGCAGCCGCGCCAATGAATAGATCAAGGTATTGGGTTGGGTGCGGGCCAGATCAAAAGCGCGGGCCCAGGGCAAGACTTCAGTACGGCAAGGTAAACCGGCAGCCTGCAGAATAGCCTGCACCTGCAGATAGGCCGAGCCGGAGAGGACCTTGTGTTCATGCACCACCTGATAAGGCGGTAAATCTTCGGTGACAACCCGCAGGCCACAGGCTTGTAGCGCGGCTGGCAGCAACGCCGACAACCACAATAACAGCCTCGCGGCAGATTTCCCTGTCATTGGCACACCTCCTGTTCCTTTTGCAGTATAAACAGCAAACCAGCGAATGGTTTGCTGTTCTGGCAACTTTTATCAGGTAGGGATTATTTCTTCGCCTTTTCGGCCTTTTCCGCCAGCATCAGCTTGCGTGGTTTTTTGTAAAAAGTTTGCTTCGGCGCACCGGCTTCGAGCGGAATAGGCCGGCCCCAGTTGCCGAGATTCCAGCCGCTTTGATGCGGTTGATGTGCCCAGGCGATGGCATTAGCCAATATCTGGATAATGTGCTCGTTGCGATAAATTGGGAAGGTCTCATGGCCCGGCGCAAAGAAGAAGATCCGGCCACGGCCACGCTGGAAAGTACAACCACTTCTGAGCACTTCCCCACCCTGATACCAGGAGTTAAAAATCAGCTCGTCCGGCTCCGGGATATCAAAAGGCTCGCCGTACATTTCCGATTGCGGCAATTCCAGATAAGGCGGAATGTTATAAGCGATGGGGTGCGAAGGTTTTAAACACCAGACCCGTTCGCGCTCGCCGCCTTCGGCTTCGCGCCAGCTTAAATTACAGCTGGTGCCCATCAGACGTTTAAACAGTTTGGCGTGATGGCCGCTGTGCAGCACAATCAGGCCCATACCAGCCAGTACCCGCGCCTGCAGCTTGTCAATCAGTGCGTCGCTTAATTCGTCGTGATAGCGATGGCCCCACCAGATGGCAACTTCAGTACTTTCAATTAATTCATCCGGCCAGCCTTGCGCCGGGTCGTCCAGCGTGCTGAGCGTTAAATCAAAGCCATAAGGTTGGAGGTTATCGACGATGCATCCACCGATGGTTTCCGGGTAGACTTCCTGCACGTCGGCGTCTTCTTTTTCGTGGCGGCATTCGTTCCAGACCGTGACTTTAATTGGGTCGACTTTAATCATGCCGGAGTCCTCTGATTTGAAGCGAAGGTACTGAAATCGCGCGCGCTGTAGTCGCGGCATTCAATCGAAAGAATTTGTAATGCTGTGCCCATGCCATTGGCCAGAATGACACAGAGCCAATAACTCAGCCGTTCAGCAAAGGCCGGCTGTGCCGCGAGCGGCGCAGGAAATAAGCCATCAATCGCCAGATAACCGGCCAGCAGCTCGTCAATATGATCCCAGCGTTCTAAACGGTTTTGCATCAGCTGGTCAGCCAAAGCGTCTTCGACAACCAGCGTGTCGCCTTTGCCATCAAAGCCCATGCTGTAACGCAGCCAGCAGGCACTGGCAAAACAGAGATACTCAGCCGACTGCTGCTGCTCCAACCGTGCCGCTGTAGTAATCAGCAAAGGTTGCAACCGGGCCGAGCCCTGACTTAACAAAGCACCAAGTGGCTGAGTGCCTTGCTCCGACGCTGCAGCTGACGACGCCAGCTCCCGGTAAAGCCCTCGGGCAAAATCTGCCAGCGCAGGATAAACCAGTGCAGATTGTAAAGCTGTGCTGTGATGCTGGCCACTTAACAAGGCGGCGCAGGACAACACCAGCGCAGCGGCCGATTGTTGTGCAGTTTCCACTTCAGACTCCTGTTTAAACACGTTCTGGCTGCAGCTTTGGTGGCAACCATTGATTCTTTTACAAAATGTCTCTTTAAAAATCGTGATCCGCCAGCCAATTATCATAGCTTGCCGACACATTGACACCGGTGTCAATATGCTTTATACCTGACTCTTTCCTGCGCATTTTCGCCGTTCTTTTTCTGCAGCTATTGCCGCAGGCGCGCAGGGTATTTGCTGCAATCAGGCAGCTAAACGGAGGTTATTGCTGTTATGTCTGCTGTCACCATAAACGATGTGGCCCGTCAGGCCGGTGTATCGAAAAAAACTGTGTCGCGCGTCATTAACAATGAAGCCAATGTGTCGGTGGAAACCCGCGATAAAGTGATGGCGGTGATTCAGGCCACCGGTTTTAAGCGCAACCCGCTTGGCATGGCGCTGGCAAAAAACCGCTCCTTGTTTATTGCGCTGTTGGCCGACAACCCAAGCCCCGGTTATCTGCAAAAACTGCAGAAAGGTGTGCTGCAATATTGTAGTGAATCCAATATGGGGCTGTTTTTGTACGACTGCAGCTACCGCTCGCCCGGTCTGGTCGATGAAATTGAAAGCTTTATTGACAACACCCTGGCTGATGGCCTGATTTTGGTGCCGCCGCTTAGTGACAAAAAAGAATTGCTCGACATGCTGAACCGCCGTCAGGTCGCTTATGTGCGCATCGGTGCGCCCGACGCTGCGCTTGGCGACAGTGTTGGTTTTGATAACCAACAAGCGGCTTATGAGCTGACGCGTTATTTGCTCAGGCTGAAACATAAAGACATTGGTTTTGTGCTC
Organism: uncultured Chromatiaceae bacterium; assembly: GCA_946482325.1. The sequence goes on from CAMLRA010000126.1 coordinate 7,574, forward strand.
GGTCACCCGGATCAGGGTTCCAGTCAGCGCTGCGAAGCCGGTTTTCGCCAGGCCTATGCCGAAGCCGGTCTGGAGTTTCCGGAAAAGCTGCTGGTGCAGGGTTATTACACTTTTCAGTCGGGTGTTGATGCGGCAGCCGTGCTGTTGAACAAAACCCCGCGCCCGACCGCAATTCTGGCGTCGAACGACGAAATGGCAGTCGGTGTGCTGTACAGTGCGCACAGCCGGGGCCTGAAAGTGCCGGACGATATTTCGGTGGTTGGCATCGACGATATTGCACTCTCGACCAAAGTCTGGCCGAACCTGACGACGATGCGCCAGCCGATCACAGCTATTGGTTATCGCGCCGCGTACAAACTTATTCGCAAACTGCAAGGCTTGCCGGACGCAGGCCCAAGCAGCCCGGATGGCGACTTGCTGACTTGTGAGCTTATCGTGCGCGACTCGGCACGTGAGCCGGGCCGCCACTGACAAAACAGCATGTTGCAGAGCGGCAGCGGCGATCATTTTTTGATGATCCATTCATGCTGCGGGTCGTTTTTAAACACCCACTGCCGCGTTGGGCCGGCCATCACATTCAGGTAATACAGCTCGTAACCGTGTGGCGCGCCGACCGGATGATAACCACGCGGCACCAGCACTAAGCTGTTGTGCTCAACACAAATGGTTTCATCGAGGCTGCGGTCATCGGTATAAACCCGCTGAAAAGCAAAGCCTTGCTGCGGATTGAGTTTGTGGTAGTAGGTTTCTTCCAGCGCACTTTCGACCGGCAGCATGTCGGCGTCATGTTTATGCGGCGGATAGCTTGACCAATGGCCCGGCGGCGTAATGACTTCAGTGATAAGCAGCCGCTCTGCCGGCAAGTTACCGAGCAGAATATTACAGACCAGCCGTGTATTAGTGCCCTGGCCGCGGGTTTCGCGGGTGCAATCTTCTGGTTTGATGAGCCGCAGCGGATATTGGTTACCGGAAGCCTGCTCAGTCACTAAAGCCCGGCAAAAAGCGATTTCGGCGTCAGTGTCGGCGAAAATCTCAAGTGCGAGCCCGGGCGGCACATACAAGGCATAAGGCGCAGTGCCGTCAAACACTGACATGCGTTTGCCGACCTGCAGAAACTGCTGGCCACCACAGTCGAGGCTAACAATGCCGCTTAAAATCACGACACAAAGCTCGGTGGTGCTGTCGCTGTCGACAGCCAAATTAGCACCTGCTTTGAGCTGTGCGGCTTCAAAACCAACATATTGCCAGCCGGCACTTTGCGGCGTGACCCGCTGGATAAAACCTGCAGCGTCTGGTACGCCGGGTTTGCGGTGTAATGAAGTCGTTGCATCAGACATTGGGGTGCTCCGGTTTGATGTTTTGCGCATTGGTTTGATCAGATCCCAGATGGTCATGAATCAGCCCCAGCACCAACGCCTGCACCAGGCTCATACTGGCGCTTAATGAACGAAAGGCGTGTAACTCAGCTTCGCGCACCAGCAGCGTATGGTCGGCCAGCTGATACAGCGGGCTGACGCGGCTGTCGGTGATCAGCAGCACTTTGCAGCCAACTGCTTTGGCGCGTTGCACCACAGTTTGGGTCTCGGCGGCGTAAGGCGCGAAGCTGACCGCCAGCAATACATCGTCGGCACCGAGCAGATTGAGCGCCGACTGCTGCATATAACCGGTGCCATCAAATAAATGCACGGCAAGGCCGGTGTTGCCCAGCAGATAACTGGCGTAACTAACGACCGGAAAAGCCCGGCGCGCACCTTGTAAATGAATCAGTCTGGCTTTCGCCAGCAAGCTGGTGGCAGCAGATAAGGCTGAAGCATCAATGCTTTGGCACAGTTGATTCAGCGCCTGTTGATTGGCGCTGCTGATTTGCTGCAGGTAATTCAGGCCGGCGCTGTCGGCGGGCACTGAATGGTCTTGCTGCACTGCGGCAATACGCTGCTGATAATCCGGCTGGTTTTGTAATAGCTGAGTTTTGTACAGCTGTTGCAGCTCAGAAAAACCGGTAAAAGCAAAGGCGTTGGCAAAACGCACCAGTGCAGAGGCGTGCACACCGGCGGCCTGCGCAATAGATGCTGCAGTGCCAAGTGCCACAGCTTGTGGCTGGTCGAGTAAATAGCGGCCAATAACCTGCAGCCGGTCGCTCAGGCTGCTGAAACGGCTGCTGATCTGTTGTTCCAGCTCAACCTGAGTAGCGGCTGGCTGCGTAGCGGTTGGCTGAGTGTTCGTCGTGCTTGGGGCTGTGGCCATAGTGCGAAAAAAAACCAATCGGCGGACTGTGATGCTCTGGAGTCTAACTCAATAAAATATTTATTCCAATAGTTGATATAATAGAATTTTCATTCTAATCTGACGAAAATTTTAGCAAGGCTGCCAGGATGGTTTTTTTAAATTGGCCACCGGTAGCAGGCGCGGTTAAAACTGGTTTTCATAGCAGGAGTCAGCGGGTGACAACACTAGTTTCAGACAAAAAGCTCGACGTGATTTGCCTCGGCCGGGCGTCGGTCGATTTGTACGGCCAGCAGATTGGCGACCGGCTGCAAGACATCAGCTCCTTTGCCAAATCACTCGGCGGCTCGTCCTGCAATATTGCTTTTGGTGCAGCGCGGCTGGGTCTTAAAGCCTCGATGCTGACGCGGGTTGGCGACGAACAATTTGGTCAGTTTATCCGCCAGGAATTACAAAGCGTCGGTTGTGACGTCAGCCATGTAGTGACGGATCCGAATCGACTGACGGCACTGGCGATTTTATCGATTAAAAGCAAACAGCAGTTTCCGCTGTTGTTTTACCGCGCCGATTGCGCCGACATGGCAATTGACGTCAGCGATTTTGACGAAGCTTATATCGCCTCAAGTAAAGCCTTGCTCATCACCGGCACGCACTTTTCTACCGCCCATGTGGACCATGTCGCCCGCACCGCCATTGGTTATGCCCGCGCCAACAACACCAAAGTAATTCTGGATATCGACTACCGCCCGGTGCTGTGGGGTTTAACCCGGCCCGGCGAAGGCGACAACCGTTTTGTCAGCAATGACAGCGTCAGCGCGCATTTGCAGTCGATTGTGCCTTTGTGTGATCTGATTGTCGGCACCGAAGAGGAAGTACACATCGCCGGTGGCAGCACCGACACTATCACCTGCCTGAAAACGTTGCGCCGCCTGACCGACGCCGTGATTGTGCTCAAACGTGGCGCGGATGGCTGCAGCATTTTTGACGGCGCTATTCCGGATAGCCTCGACGACGCCTTTTTTGCTGCTGGTGTGCGGGTTGAAGTGCTGAACGTGTTAGGTGCAGGCGACGCCTTTATGGCCGGTTTTCTGCGCGGCTGGCTGCGCGGCGAATCTTTTGACAAGGCCTGCACCTACGCCAATGCCTGTGGCGCTTTGGTGGTGTCGCGCCACGGCTGCGCGCCTGCGATCCCGACGCCGGAAGAGCTGGATTATTACATCGCCCGCCAGCACGACATTAAAAGACCGGACATCGACAGCGAACTGAATTACCTACACCGCGTTACGACACGCCAGCCGGCACAGTGGCCTGAGCTGTGTATTCTGGCGTTTGACCATCGCAAGCAATTTGTTGAGATGTGCGAAGCGACAGGCGCCAGCACAGCACGCCTGCCGAAACTGAAACAGCTGATTCTGCAGGCCGCGCAGGCTGAAGTGGCAGCGCTGCAGCTGACCACTAAAGGTTATGCGCCAGGCGTGTTAATTGACGACACTTTTGGCCAGGACGCGCTGAATGATGTGACCGGGCTTTTTACTGAGGATCAAGCAGGCCGCTGGTGGATTGGCCGGCCGGTGGAAGTGCCGGGTTCACGCCCGCTGGAACTCGAAGGCGGCCGGTCTATCGGTTCGCGGCTGGTTAGCTGGCCGCGTAGCCATACGGTGAAATGTCTGGTGTTTATGCACCCGGACGATGCGCAAGCATTATGGCAGCAACAAGCGCGGCAAATTCAGGAGCTGTATCAGGCCTGTGCCCTGTCCGGCCACGAATTATTACTGGAAGTGATCCCGCCAAAAGATTTGCCGGTTGACGATTTAACCGTGTGTAGCGCCATGGCGCAGATTTATCAGCTCGGCGTGCGACCGGACTGGTGGAAATTACCACCTCAAACAGCGGCCGGCTGGCAGGCTGTCAGCAACCTTATTCAGCAAGAGGCGCCGCATTGCCGCGGCGTGATTTTACTCGGTCTGGATGCCCCTCTCGTCGACCTTTGTGCGGCCTTTGCCGCTACTGCGGCCTTCCCGGTGTGCCGCGGTTTTGCCATCGGCCGCACCATTTTTGGCGCGCCGGCCAAAGCGTGGTTGGCCGGGCAGATAGACGATGGCGAATTACAGCGCCAGATCCGTGCCAATTACCGGCAACTGACGCAAGCCTGGCTGAACCGCCATCAAACCACCCCTAGCAGCGCAGCAGGAGCATCGGCATGAACAATACCCACAAGGCCACCATCCGCCTAACCATGGCGCAGGCGCTGGTGAAGTTCTTAAGCAACCAGTTTATCCAGCAGGACGACGGTCGTGTCGAACCGCTGTTCGCCGGCGTATTTGCCATTTTTGGTCACGGTAATGTCGCAGGCATCGGCGAAGCGCTGTACCAGGTGCGCGACACACTGCCCACCCTGCGCACTCACAACGAACAAGGTATGGCGCATGCGGCCATTGCCTTTGCCAAAGCCAACGACCGGCGCCGGCTGATGGCCTGCACTACATCTGTTGGCCCGGGCGCCACTAATATGGTCACCGCCGCCGCGCTGGCGCATGCCAACCGCTTGCCGGTGTTGCTGTTGCCGGGCGATCATTTTGCCAACCGCAAACCCGACCCTGTGCTGCAGCAAATCGAAGATTTTGGTAATCCGAATACCGCCGCCAGCGATTGTTTTATCCCGGTCAGCCGCTATTTCGACCGCATTAACAGGCCTGAGCAGCTCATT
>CAMLRA010000127.1 GCA_946482325.1 uncultured Chromatiaceae bacterium
TTATCAATGATGAGTGCAGAGTGAATTATTTTAATCTATTGAATAAAAAAGGTATTTAATATTTAACTGTCATTTATGCCTTTTAAGAGATAAAAGCGCAGTACATGGCGGTTTAATCGCTGTTATCTTGGAATAAATCCCCGGTTTTTATCAGGGTTATTTAAACGGGTGCTGCAGAAATGCACAGGCGTTTTCCTGGCCGATGTCAGGCACAACACTAGCCGGGTATTCTCAGTCTGGTAATCGCAGCTTTTTGCTTAGCCCTTTTGACATTGCTGGCGCCAGGCGCTGATATCAGCGCTCGTCAGCTGCTGCTGCGCGCTGTTGAGCTGGTCGTGCATGATACTGCCGGGTTCAGTTAAATGCCCGATGCCCAGTGCATGGCCGAATTCGTGTAGCAGCGTCAGCGTCAGATGATGCGCATCTTTATAGGCAAAAATGGTCATAGTGCGGTTTTGGCCGCGTTGTTCCAGTAAACCAACTTCGGCAAGGCCTGTCGGCTGCTGCTGCGGAATTAACGCATTGCGGTCGGTTATCAGATTATTGAGTTGTTGTTGGCGGTCCTGCAGTTTGGCCTGCAGCGCATCGATTTGTTCGGCTTCCAGCGCATGTTCTTTTTGCCGGCTCAGTAATTCAGCCTGTTCGCGGCCTAATAATGCCGCAGCGCCCGGATCGGCTTGCTGGGCTTTTTCATTAAATAATTTGATGTCAGCAGCCAGCTGACGGTCTTTTTGTTCAAAGTCTTGTTTACTTTGCTGGAAATCAGCCAGCTGGCGTTCGAAATCCTGTTGCTGGTCACTGATGCGATCGTCGTAACGGTGCAGATTGCGCTCCAGCAGCAATTGCTCGAGCTGTTGTTGCTGGCGGGCATCAAATACAAAACGGATCGGGAAGCCTTGTTGGGGGTCATAACGCAGCACTTCTTTGCCAAGTGCCTGATTCCACTGTGCTGCCGCGTCACTGATCAGCGGCAGTGCGTCGGCGGTGCTGAGGCCAAAGGCCGGATCTATCGATTCCAGACGCCAGCTGATCAGCTGATCGCAGCTGGCAGTCCGACTGCCAGATGGTGCTTTGACCGGCGCTGCGGCGGGCCAGAACCACCACAGCAGCACAGCGGCCAATAACAAAAACAGACGCAGAATCAAATTCAACAGGCTCCACAGGCGGCTTTGCAGGGACTGAAACACCGCAAGTATTTCAGGCTTCAGCGACTTGGTCGGTGAAAAAACCGCCATAGTTTACCTCAGAGTGCGGCAGCGGTAAAAAATTCCGCGGATCCGGGGGAAGGGACGTCGGGACAAGCGACAGGTCCGGCGCAGCGCGGCAGACCTGTCATGGATATCAAGGCTTTATTTCAACCAGTTATTTTAACCGGTAGTCGCCGCCGGCTTTGTGGGTATAGCAGGCGCCGCTGCGGCATTGTTTCTGCGTGGTCACCACAGTGCCGCGCACTAAGGAGAACCACTCTTCACCGTCAAGCTGTAACTGAATATCTTCAATGCCAGCACAGTCTTTACTGCCGCGGTCGCTGTGGCGGCTCAGGCTGATTTCCAGATGGCGGCTGCCGTCGTTGAATAACAGGGTTTGTGGTTGTTCTTTGCTACCGCACAGTGCGACAAACTGTGCCGGATTCTGCAGGCCAGTGCTTTGGCCGTCGGCGAAAAACGCCAGCAGATGCTGGTAATAGACCACATAGCTTTTCACCTGTTGATGCGAGCCATGTTCCAGTGGAAACAATTTATCCAGCATGGCTTTGGAGTAATCCAGCACCTGACGGTGATGCGCGTCATTCAGCGCCGTCAGCTGTTGCAGTTGTTGCTGGATCATCGGGTCGGTTTCTATTTGCAGTGCGGTCATGGTCATGGTTCTATCCTCGCTCACTCTTTGTCTGTTGGGCCCGGTAGGGTGGCGGGCATGGCGGCTGTTGTGATTGCCTGAAAAACAGTCTATGTTGTTTTTGAGCGAAATTTCACAATTAAAACTTCACAGTGTGAATTTTACAAAATGACTAATGCCAAAAGCCTGTTACGCCAGTCGCACTTTCTCGGGACTAAAATAAGAAACCTGAGGAAACGCAATAACTTAACTATGGACGACCTGTCCACGCGTTGTATTCGCATCAATGCCGAGTACGCGCCGTCGGTGTCTTATTTGTCGATGATTGAAACCGGCAAGCGGGTGCCGTCGCCGGAAATGCTGGCGGTGATCGCCGAAGTTTTTCAAAAATCACCAGACTGGTTTTTGGACGGCATCGACGCCGGCACTGACTTAACGCCCGCCAAAGGCAGTAGGGGCGGGATCTCCGGCATGGCGCTGGAACCGGGCTTTTTGTTTGCGCCGGATATTCTGCAAATCGCCATTCCGGAGCTGTTGTCACAAACCGGTACCGGCGGCCGCCAGTTTGCCCAGCTGCTGATTCGCGCCCATCAGGAACATCACCAGAACCATTTCCCGGAACTGGAGCGGGCGGCTGAAGAAATTGGCCAAAAACGCATGCCACTGAGCGCTGATGAGCTTTTGCACATCGCGAAAAAAGTCGGCCTGCAGGTGCGCTGGTTTACCGAAGTGCCAACAGAACTGTTAGACGAACTCGGCGTGCGCAGTAAAAACGTGCAGACGTCGTATTTCCTGCCGCCCGGCACTTTGCACTTAAACCGGATTCTGGAACAACATCCGACCCGGCTGAAATACGAGCTGGCGGTGCATATCGGCCATGCCGTGCTGCACAACAAAGACGGCGTGAAAAGCAGTATGCGGGTGGGCGGCGCGCAGGAAGCCTCAGACGGCAACGCTAACCTGGCACCGCAGGACATTCTGCACGCCTGGCGTGATTTTGAATCGAGTTTTTTTGCCGGCGCGTTGCTGTGCCCGAAATTGCCGTTTCGCCAGTTGCTGGACCGGCACGGTTATGAAATCAGCTCACATCAGGCAGCTGGTGTGTCAGCCTCGGTGGCGATGCGGCGGATGACGGCGGTGTCGCCTTATCAGCACTGGCATTATTTTGATGCCTATACGCCAGGCAAACTTAAAGCTGTGTACCGTGGTAATGGCATTCCGCTGCCCTGGGGCAATATGCGGCAGGTGGAAGATCCTTGTCAGCACTGGGCGGTGTTCCGCATGTTTGAAGCGGCGACACAGCAGCATTCAGCGCAGTTGTCTTTGCTGGACGTACAGGGCCAACCGCGGATTTATTGCTGTGAATCGACCAAAGTGATGGATTTGGCTGGCAACCCGCACGTGTTGTGTGCCGGAGTGGATTTAAATCCGGCCATCAGTGCGCAGGGCATAGACGCCGACAGTCTGGCGCAGGAAATGAAACAGCTGTGTGTCAAAGGCGGCGGCAAAGTCGCAGTACCGGCACCGATCCGCTCGACGCTGACGACCATTAGTAACATTCTGAATATCAATTGGGTGGCGCGCTCGCTGGACAAACCGGCGCAGCTGATTTGCAGCCGCGGCAACAGTTGCCCGCGCGAGCCGGGGTGTTATTAGCAGCCCGTCTGAGCGGCTGCTGGCTGCACTGGCCGTACTGGCGAAGTCAAGTGCGCTGGTATAGGCTCGGAACAGGCCGGAGAAAAGGATAAAACTGCATGATCAGATTGATGTTTTTGACTGTGCTGAGCGGGTTATTGTTAAGTGTAGCTGCGAGCGCTGTGGCAGAAGTCGAGACAGCTGCACCAGCAAAAGAGCCGATGCCGGCTTATCAGGCACAGCCTTGTGATCTGCCTGTTGCATCCGCGGCCGTGGCGGCGCGGCTGCAGTGTGGCACCCTGAAAGTACAGAGTCCGGATGGCAGTCAGTTTCAGCTGGCTGTAGTGCGAAAAGCTGCCACAGAACCCAAAGCCGGGGCTGCCCCCGTGTTGTTTTTGCATGGCGGCCCTGGCGGGGAAATGACCCGTTTTATGGGTTTGTCCGAAAGCGATTTTGCGCCGGGCCATGAGCTCATCGCCATCGATATGCGTGGATCTGGCCGCAGCACGCCATTGTTTTGCCCGCAGCTGGCGGCAGAATTAACCAAAGCACTGGCAGAAAGCCCGGACGACAGCAGCTTCGTGCAGCATAGGCGCGCAGCCTTACTGCAATGCCAACAACAGATGCTGGCGCAGGGCTACAGCCCGGCCGATTTCGGCACAGTGCAAACAGTGCAAGATCTGGAACTGCTGCGTGAACAGCTCAATATAGATAAATGGCATTTATATTCAGTGTCTTACGGTACTGTGGTTGCACTGCAGTATCTGGCTGTGGCGCCAAAGGTGCTGGAGTCTGTCACGCTGGATTCCGTTTACCCGCCCGACGAACTGTTGACCTCGTTTAAATTGCAACAAGACCAGTGGCTACGCCAGCTCGATCAGCTCTGCCAGCAACAAGCGGGCTGTGCGTCGCGGTTTGGCGCCATGCCAGAGTTGTTTAACCGCGCCATCGCTGACTTAACGCAGCAGCCACTGTTGCTGAAAAGCAAAGCCGGGTCTTTGTTGCTGACGCCGGATAAGTTACGTCTGGCGGTGATGGCGGCAGCAACTGCAGAACAACCATTGTCCCTGTTACCGCTGTGGCTGGAGGCAGTCAGTCAACATGAGACTAGGTTGCTGACCCCCTGGGCCGAAGCGATGCTGCAGCCGTCGACCATTCAGTTTGCCGCCGCCATGGCGACCGAGTGCGCCGACCGGCAACGTTATTATCATCAAGGGCGGGCGGACAGCCTGGAGCAGAGTTTTGGCCTGCCGGAAGGGGTTTGTGCCTCGTTTGGCGCTGCAACCGGGGCTGTTTTGAATACAGGGGTTTCAACTGGCGTGACAGAAAGGGCTGACGCCGGGCCGGTGCAGGTGCCGCAGGTTCCGGAAACCGCCAGGGTCAGAACGCCGGTGTTGTTGCTGGCCGGCGGTCTGGATGTGTTTCAGCCCGATAGCCTGGTGTTGTCGCAGTGGCTGGGGCCACATAGTCAGCTGATCGCCGTGTCTGGCGCTTTACATGGCGTACGCGGTGCGGCGCCTTGTCTGCGTAAGATGGTTGGTGATTTTATCCGCGCGCCGGAACGTTTTGGACCGCCCAGTTGTTTAGCTGAAGTCGCGAAGCCATATCTGGTGACCGCGCTGGAGCCGAACCCGACAATCGCAGCTGCGCTGGCATCGTTACAACAGCCACAACCTTCTGTACTGCTACTGGCTTTGCTGCTGAGCCTGCTGCTCAGCGCGCTGTTGGGAGTGATTTGGCCTGTACTGGCCGGGCTCTGGTTTTGGCTCAGTGGCAGGCCGCGCCAAGTCGACCGTACAGGTTTACTCAGCGGTGCTGCGGTTCTGCTGAGTCTGGCGGTTTGGGGCGGTCTGGGGATGACCTTGTGGCAGACCCTGGAGCGACAAAGCGCCGAGCTTTGGCTGGGCTTACCACCGGACAGTCAGCCGTGGCGTCTGGTTATTGCGCTGACTTTACTGCCGGTGCTGATATTCAGCTGGTGGTTGGCACGGCGGCAACTCTGGCGACAGTGGCTGGCGCAGCTGGCACTCGGCGCAGCGGTGCTGCTGGCTGTGGCGATGCAGCTATTACCCTGAACTTGCCGCCGCCACAGTCTTTGCTTTATCCCGGCAGACAGCCCGTTTGCCGGTTTGCCTGTCGAGTCTGCCGGTACAACCTCTGGTGCTGCCCTGACTGACTATGCTAATGAAGCCGGCGCGACGCCATGCAAAGGTTTTGTAAATTCACTACGAACACGGCGAGGCTGCTGCTACAGTGCAGCTGCCGTGACTGCTATGGAGAGAATCATCAAATGTTTCAAGTAGTTGTTGTTGGCATCAATCCGTCATTACAAAGCCTGGTAAGGCATTTATGTCTGGAAAAAGCCCATCTGTGGCAGTGTAAGTTTTTCCCGACCGTCGGCAGTTATCTGCAGGCACCCAGACTCGATAGTCAGATTGATTTATTGATTTTCGATGGCCTCAGCATCAGTAGCAGCCTGGAAGATAAACGGCTGGTATGTTTTCAGGCGCCGCTGGCGCTGCGGGTAATTTTAACCGACCCACAGCATGACGATGTGGTGCTGGGGCATTTAAGTCATTTCCATAGTTTTATTGGCAATGAACTGAATACCGAACATTTACAGCAGCTGTTTGCCAACGCGGCGCGGTTGTCGGAATTGCCGCTCGGTGAGCAGGAGCGCCGGCTGGTCGGTGGCTTGTATGACTTTCCGCAGTTGCCGTCGTTGTTGACCGAACTCGACAAGTTACTGGCTGAGGCCAACGTCAGTGCTGCTGCGGTGGCTGGTTTGATCAGCACAGATCCACTGGTCGTATCCCGGTTATTCCAGTTAGTGAATTCGCCTTATATGGGCTTTGTCAGCGAAACCTGGAATTTGGAAGTGGCCATCAGCCGGCTGGGTTATCAGAGCCTGCGCAGTTTGGTGGTGGTGTTGGCGATGAAAGGCGGCAAGGTGCCGGAAGATCAGCAAGCTGAACGGCAGCAACTGTTGGATCAGATTTTGGCGCAGGCCGGCCAGGCGCGTAGTTATGCCCGCAGTTCAGGTTTTAGCCGGATGTTGCAGGACCAAGTGTTTATCGCCGCGCTACTGAGTGGTTTTGGCAAGCTGGTGCTGCTGCAAAATGGCCGTGCGGCCGGCGATGCTGAACTCAGCGAACGCAATCCGACCGGTCGCTCCAGTTATCTGGCAGTGTCAGCGTTTTTACTGACGTTATGGGGTTTTGAGAATTGGGTCATTGCCGCAGTGCTGAATCAGCACAGCTGGCAATCTGAAGGGATTGGTGCCCAGATCAGCAATTGTCTGCATCTGGCGCGGGCCCAGCAGCAGGGGACCATCACATTAAACGCGGCAGAGCGACAGCAAGCCTTACAGGCCGGATTTGTGCTCTGACACAAAATAGTTGGAAAGGGAAAGATGCAGGTAAAATGGTTGGTTTCAGGGGCGGTGTTGCTGGCAGCCGCCGGGATGGGTGGTTATTGGTGGCAGCAACAGGATGAAGCAGCGTCAGCCGCGGCCGCGCAAACCGCAGGGGCTCAGGCCGGGCAAAGACCTGGCGGTCCACAAGCTGCCGGTTCTCAAGCTGGCGCCCCGCAAGCCGGACAAAGGCCTGGCGCAGGCGGCGGACCACGTCGTGCTGGTGGCCCTGGCGGCCCGGGCGGCGGCAACCCCTGGAATGCACCGGTGCCGGTGCGGGTCATTAGCGCTGAAACTACCGATTTAAAAGTGCAGTTTAAAACCATCGGCACAGCAACAGCGTTAAACACCGTGTTAGTCCAACCGCGCGTCAGCGGCCCCTTGCTGGCGCTGCATTTTACCGAAGGGCAAAAAGTTGAAGCCGGCCAGCTGCTGGCGGAAATTGACCCGGCCCCTTATCAGGTCAAACTGGCCCAGGCGGAAGGCCAGCTGCAACAAAACGTGGCGCAACTGAAAAATGCCGAGCTTGACCTTGCACTCTACGAAAAACTGAAAACGCAGAATTCGATTTCCCGTCAGCAGTACAACACACAGCAGGCGCTGGTCAATCAGCTGAAAGGTTCGCTGAAATCGAATCAGGCGCAAATCGATGCCGCCAAACTTGAATTGTCTTACACCCGCATTGTGGCGCCGATCAGCGGCAAAACTGGTTTGCGCAAAGTCGATGCCGGCAATCTGGTGCAGGCCAACAGTGCTGAAGGGTTAGTCAGTATCACGCAAAGCGCACCGATTTATGTGGTGTTCAGCATTCCGGAAACGCAGCTGCAAAGCCTGCGGCTCGCGGTACAGGACCAACAAAAACAACAGCAAAAACTGGTGGTGGAAGCCTGGGATCGCAATGACAAACAACTGCTGGCCACCGGCGAACTGACCACGTTGGACAACCAGATTGACCCGGCCACCGGCACGCTGAAACTCAAAGCGCAGTTTGCCAATAGCGACGACCAGCTGTTCCCGAATCAGTTTGTTAATGTCCGGCTGAATATCGCCTCAAGACCAGGTGCAGTGACGATTCCGCAAGACGCTGTGCAATATGGCGCGGACGGCACTTTTATCTATGTGGTTGAAAACAAAAAGGCTCAGCTGAAAATGCTCGAGCTGGGTGTGGTTGATAACGGCCGCGTTGAAGTGCGCAGTGGCCTCAAAGGCGGCGACCAGATTGTGATGGAAGGCCTTGACCGGTTAAGACCGGGCCGGGACGTAGAATTGGTGCAAAGCAGCCAGCAGGAATAAGCCATGCAACTGTCCAAACCTTTTATTCTGCGGCCAGTTGCCACGTCGTTGTTAATGCTGGCACTGTTGATTGCCGGTATTCTCGGCTGGCGGCAATTGCCGGTGGCGGCGCTGCCACAAGTCGATTACCCGATCATTCAGGTGTTCAGCTTTTATCCGGGCGCAAGCCCGGACGTGATGGCCCGCACCGTCACGGCGCCGCTGGAACGGCGGCTTGGCCAAATTCCTGGTCTGAAACAGATGTCGTCGTCCAGCAGTGGTGGCGCTTCGGTGCTGACGCTGCAATTCGCTCTGGTTGTTGATATGGGCGTGGCCGAGCAGGAAGTACAGGCCGCCATCAACACCGCGAGTTCCTTATTACCCAACGACATGCCAATTCCGCCGGTGTACCGCAAGGTCAATCCGGCCGATGCACCTATTCTGACGCTGGCGGTCAGCGCCAAAGCGATGGCCTTGCCACAAGTCTATGATTTGGTTGATACCCGGATGGCTCAAAAGCTGGCGCAGGTCAATGGCGTCGGCATGGTGAGCCTGGCTGGTGGCCAGCGCCCGGCGATCCGGGTGAAAGCCAATCCGGCGGCGTTAGCCGGTTTGGGCCTGACCATGGACACCTTACGCAGCGCCATCGTTGCTGCCAATACCAATCAACCCAAAGGCAATTTTGACGGCCCGTTCCGCTCTACCATGCTGGAAGTGAATGACCAGCTCAGTTCAACTTCTGAATATGAACAGCTGATTGTCGCATTCAAAGGCGATGCGCCGGTGCGCCTGGGTGATGTCGCCAAAATCGAACAGGGCGCGGAAGACCGTTTCCTGGCGGCCTGGGCCAATCAAAGCGCAGCGGTGCTGATTAATATTCAGCGCCAGCCCGGCGCCAACGTCATCGAAGTGACAGACCGGGTGCGTGAGTTATTGCCGCAGCTGACCGCGACCTTGCCGGCAGAGCTCGATGTATCCATTCTCAGCGACCGCACCGAGTCCATTCGTGCGGCTGTGCGTGACGTGCAACACGAGTTGTTGTTTGCTATTGCGCTGGTTATCGCCGTGACCTTTGTGTTTTTACGCACCATTCCGGCCACTATTATCCCGTCATTGGCGGTGCCGTTGTCGATTATCGGGACTTTCGCCGTGATGTATCTGCTGGATTTCTCCATCAATAACCTGACGCTGATGGCGCTGGTGATCGCGACTGGTTTTGTCGTTGACGATGCCATTGTCATGCTGGAAAACATCGCCCGCCATCGTGAGCAGGGCGCATCGGCGCTGGAAGCAGCGAAAAACGGTGCCAAAGAAATTGGTTTTACGCTGATTTCATTAACCTTCTCCTTAATTGCCGTGTTAATTCCGCTGCTGTTTATGGCCGATGTGGTCGGGCGGTTATTCTTTGAATTTGCCGTAACGCTGGCTGTCGCGATTTTAATTTCTTTGCTGGTGTCGCTGACGCTAACGCCAATGCTTTGTGCGCACTTACTGAAAACCTTGCCGCCACATGATGATGGCACTGGTTTTATGGCGCGGGTGATCCGCCGTTATGGCGAGATGCTGCAATGGATTTTGGCGCATCAGCGGCTTGGCATGATGGCGATGCTCGGCAGTGTGGCCTTAACCGCAGTGCTTTATCTGGCGGTGCCAAAAGGCTTTTTCCCGGTGCAGGACAGCGGTGTGATCCAGATTGTCACTGAAGCGCCGCAGGATATTTCTTTTGCGGCGATGACGGAGCGGCAGCAGCAGCTGGCCGCAGCCTTGCAGGACGACCCGGCCGTGGCGAGCCTGAGTAGTTTTATCGGCGTCGATGGCAGCAATGTCAGCCTCAATGCCGGCCGTATTCAGCTGAATCTAAAATCTCACAATGAACGCGACGAACATGCGCTGGTGGTGATCGACCGGTTGCGGCAAAAAGCCGCGCAGGTGCCGGGCATCACGGCCTGGTTCCAGAGTGTGCAGGAACTCAGTATTGAAGACAAAATCAGCCGCACCCAGTATCAGTTCACGTTGACGTCGCCAGATTCTGAAGTGCTGGCGCAGTGGCTGCCGGACCTGATGAGCGCCCTCAAAGCGCGGCCGGAACTGGCCGATGTGGCGGACGATTTAGCCGAAAATGGCTTGCAGGCATATGTCGATATCGACCGCACTGCGGCAGCGCGGCTTGGCATCAGCGTCAGCCAAATCGGTACTGCGCTGCAAAGTGCTTTTGCGCAGCGTCAGATCACGACGTTGTTTACGCAGGCCAACCAATACCGTGTCATTCTGGAAGTCGACCCGGAGCAGGCGCAGGGGTTGGATGCGCTGGATAAACTCTTTATTAACACCGCATCCGGCAGCCCGGTGCCGCTGTCATCGGTTGCTACAGTGACGCAAAAACCGGCGCGGCTGCTGATTAACCATCAGGGCCAGTTCCCGGCGGTGACGCTGTCATTTAATCTGGCCGAAGGTTATTCGCTCGGCGATGCAGTGGCGGCGATTGAGCAAGTGCAGCAGGAATTACAGCTGCCGGCGTCAATGGAACTGACTTTCCAGGGCGCAGCGGAAGCTTTCCGCGCCAGCCTCAGCAACACCTTGTGGCTGATTTTGGCGGCAGTGGTCACCATGTACATAGTGCTGGGTGTGTTGTACGAGAGCCTGATTCACCCGGTAACGATTTTGTCGACTTTACCTTCGGCCACTGTCGGCGCTTTGGCGGCGTTGTTGCTGATGGACCGGCCGCTGGATTTGATTGCGGTGATCGGTATTGTGCTGCTGATTGGCCTGGTGAAGAAAAACGGCATCATGATGGTCGACTTCGCTCTTGAGGCGCAGCGTAGCCGTGGTTTAACCCCGCAGCAGGCGATCTATGAAGCAGCGCTGCTACGGTTCAGGCCTATTCTGATGACGACATTGGCTGCTTTGTTTGGCGCTATTCCGCTGTTGCTGGCGACCGGCTCCGGCGCTGAATTACGTCAGCCGCTTGGGCTAGTGATGGTTGGTGGTTTATTGGTCAGTCAGGTCTTAACCTTATTCACGACGCCTGTGGTGTATTTATGGTTTGACCGGCACTTAAGCCGTAAGACGGCTGTTGCGGCGGAGGCAGTATGAAGCTGAGTCTGGCGCTCATTCAACGCCCGATCGCCAGCAGTTTATTGGCGCTCGCAATCGTACTGCTTGGTTTTTTAAGTTACCGCGCCTTACCGGTATCGCCGCTGCCGGCGGTGGATTTCCCGATGGTGGTGGTCACCGCCAGTTTACCGGGCGCGAGCCCCGAAGCGATGGCGGCAACTGTCGCCACACCGCTGGAGCGCCAGCTTGGCACTATTGCTGGCCTGCGCCGCTTGAGTTCCAGCAGCAATCAGGGCTCAACGCAAATCCGGCTGGAGTTTGATTTAGACCGTAATGTCGACGAAGCCGCACGGGAAGTGCAGGCGGCCATAAATACAGTGCGTGGCCAGTTGCCGGCCGGCATGCCGGGTAACCCGACTTATCGCAAAATGAACCCGTCACAAATGCCGGTGATGGCGCTGGCGCTGTCGAGTGACAGCCTGCCGGCGTCGGCGTTGTATGACACCGCTGCCACTATTTTGGCGCAGAAAATCGCGCAGATTCAGGGCGTTGGTGAAGTGGAAGTCACGGGCTCTTCGTTACCGGCGGTGCGGGTACAGCTTAATCCGTCTTTGCTGAGCCAATATGGCATTGCGCTGGATGAAGTGCGTAGTGCCATCAGCGCGGTCAATTCCAATCTGCCGATTGGCACGCTGGAACAAGACGATTTGCGCTGGCAAATTAACCTGAGTCAGACACTCAGAAACGCTGATGATTATGGTGATTTGGTAATTAAATACGTCAATCAGGCAGCTATCCGCTTAAAAGATGTGGCGATCGTCAGTGATTCGACAGAGAACCGTTACAGCGCCGGTTTTCACAACGACAAACCTGCGGTGATTTTACAAATCAGCCGGCGCAGCGGCGCGAATATAGTCGCGACTATTGACGCGATTTATCAGCAAATGCCGGTGCTGCAAGCGCTTATTCCGGAGAATTCCAAATTGGCTGTGGTGATGGACCGCAGCCCGGTGATCCGCGCCACTTTAGATGAAGCGCAGTTTAGTTTGTTGTTATCGATTGGGTTGGTCGTCGCCGTGGTGCTGCTGTTTTTGCGCAGTATTCGTGTGGCACTTATTCCGACCCTGGCCATTCCGGTGTCGCTGGTTGGCGCTTTTTGTGTGATGTATGCCTTTGGTTTTTCGCTGAATAACTTGTCGGTGATGGCGCTGAT
>CAMLRA010000128.1 GCA_946482325.1 uncultured Chromatiaceae bacterium
GACACACTAGCTTCAGGTGTTAGCGCTTCGCGGCGTGGGGGTTCGAGTCCCCCCCTAGGCACCAAATAATCCAGCTTTATGCTGGATTTTTTGTTTTTTACGTCCCTGTAAAAAATTGCTTCGCAACCAGCCAAAAATCCCTGCAGGACCCTCCGTTTTTCTGCTGCTGTCTTGTTGTTGTCATCTCAATAGCCGACACTGGTTCTTGCATAGAACACGGAGGCTCAATGTCTGTTCAAACCATTTATCTGTTACGTCATACCAAAGCTGAAGATCGTTCTGTGCTGCGTGCTGATGTGGACCGTTGCCTGGTGGAAAAGGGCAGGCAGCAGGCGTTGCGGATTGGTGCTTTTATCCGCCGTCAGCAATTGGAGCCTCAACTGGTGTTGACCAGTCCGTATCCACGCGCGTTGCAAACAGCGATGCTGCTGGCCGCCAGTGCTGATTTGTCCTGTGATGTGACAGAGGCTTTATGGTTGTCGCATGGCACTGCAGCGCAGACACAATATCAGCAGCTGTTGCAGGCATTGCCAGACTGGCCGGCGCGGACTTTATTAGTCGGCCATGAACCAGAATTGTCCGCATTATTGGCGCTCTGTCTGGATCAGCCCGAGTCAGCAGTACAAATCAAAAAAGGCACTTTGTTGTGTTTACAGTACGCGCCTGCAACCGGTTTTCGGCTGCAATGGCTGTTGCCGTGTCAGTTGCTGCGTTCATAGCGTCGGCGTTGATGAGGGGGCAGTGGCCAGATTTCCTGACTATCCCTGCTTGTCCCATTTAAGCCCGTCCAGTCACAAATAATTGACAAAATCCATGTTGTTAGCGTAAAGCTAAAGGATGCTTTTCTGGCTGCAGCCAGATAACAACAACAGCGATGGCCGGAGGTGTGTGATGTGGCGATTGATCCTGATTTTAACTGCCCTGAGCCTGAGTGCCTGTCAGCAAATGCCGACTACAGCGGAGTCCGTTGCGCCTGAGGATTTGCTCAATAATCAGGCATTTATGCCGGTGAATACCCAGATTGAAACCAAAACACAAATTTTTGCTTTGCCGGAAGCCCTCATTACTGCTGCCCGCCAGGACGTGCTGGCCTATGGCATGCCGCGGGACCGTAGTCTGGCATTACTGAAGTTTATTTTCCGCGAACAACAAGACCCACTGCAGTATGTCAATAACGCGACACTCACAGCATTACAAACCTATGAACAACGCGAAGCCAATTGTCTGTCGTTAACCATTTTGTCTTATAGCCTGGCACGGGCTCTGGGTTTTCGTGCGCAATTTCAGGATGTACAGATCCCGGAGTACTGGATCACACGCAATGGCACCAGCGTGTTAAATGGTCACGTTAATCTGGTCGTGACGCCGCCTTATATGCAGACTCTGGCCAAAACCTTTATCTCTTCAGATCACAATTTTCTGATTGATTTTGAACGTGCCGGTGGTTCACGCGAGCGGTTACCGGTGCGTAAAATCAGTGAGAACGACATTGTTGCGTTGTTTTATAACAATAAAGCGGCCGATGCGATGCTGACTCAGCAATTTGATTTGGCATATCGTTATTTGCAGGGGGCCGCCGAAATCGCGCCCGGAGTTGCCGCAACCTGGAATAATCTGGCCGTGTTATACCGGCAACGGCAAATGCCGGTTTATGCCGAACGCGCGTATTTGCAGAGTTTGAAGTTGGAACCGGAACATCCCAATACGATGGCGAATCTGGCCATTCTGTATGCAGCGATGGGGCGGCAGCAGGAAGCTGCGGCGCTTGAAGCCAAAGTGGAGCAAACCCGCTTACGCAATCCGTATTATTTTGTCATGCAAGGCAATGAGGCGCTGAGTCAGCAACGGTTGGCCGATGCTGAACTGGCCTTTCACCGCAGTATCCGTTTACAGCCAAAAATGTCCGAAGCGCTGTTTGGATTGGCTAAAGTGGCTATCATGCAGCATGACTATGCTGCGGCTACCAGTTACCTGCAACGCGCACGTTTGCATGCACCGGCCGGGGCCGACCGGCGCTTGTACGATCATAAAATTGAGATGTTAAATGCAGTGGCGCAGGCGGATTAGCCTCGTTTTAGCCCTGAGCGCGTGCTTCGGGCTTGTGCCGTCAGCACGGGCAGCGACGCTGCAAGCGGTATCTGCACATGAAGCGCAGGCCTGGCAGGATTTGCAGCAATTAGCCGCAGATGACATGGCCGGGCGGTCGACGGGCAGTGCCGGCAGTCTGCTGGCACAGCAATATTTGCAAAGGCGTTTTGCCGCTTTGGGGCTGCAACCTATTGGTAACGATTATTTGCAGCCTTTTAGTTTTCATGAGGGTTTCAGTGAAAGGCACGGCGTCAATGTGCTGGGTTTGCGACCAGGCTGTGGCCAACCGCAGCGTTATATTGTCGTGACTGCGCACTATGATCATCTCAAACCGCGCGGAAAGAAGATTTTTAACGGCGCCGATGATAATGCCTCAGGGGTCGCTGGGTTGTTATATCTGGCGGCTCAAACGCAACAGAGCTGTCCGTTATATTCTTATTTGTTTTTGGCTACAGATGCCGAAGAGCTGGGCTTAGATGGCGCCAAAGCATTTATGGCCAAACCGCCGGTGGCGCCGGAGGCCATAGTGCTGAATATCAATCTGGATATGATTAGCCGCGGTGAAAGTAATCAGCGTTTATATCTGGCCGGCAAAAAGCAGTTACCGCAATTGACTCAGTTTGCCGAACAGGCAAAGACGCCGCTGAAGCTGACACTGGCGCACGACGGCCGGCAAAGTAGTTTGGGGCGGCGCAGTCAGCCGCCGGTCGACTGGAGTAATGCCAGTGACCACGCGGTGTTTCGTAAAGCCGGTATTCCGTTTCTGTATTTTGGCGTTGATGTGCACCCGCAATACCACACGCCACAAGATGACTGGCAACGCATTGATCCACAGTATTTCTTTGCTGCGCTGAGGCTGATTGAACAAAGCCGGCGCTGGCTGGAAAGTCTGCCGCCACAGACGCTGGAGCGTCCCCTATAAATCCAGCAGCAACTGCGGCTGTTGCTTTTGTTTTGCAGATGTCGCCGCGCGACGCTCTGGCGGTCTTTTCCGGCTGGCGTGACGCTCGCGCACCGCTTCCCGGCCTTGTTGCCATTGTTGTTTTGCGTATCGGGCATGCCAGTCTTTTAATTTGTGACGGGCCTGACGGATGGCCTGCTGCAGGTCGACCACCGGCGCCGGATAATCGACATCCAGCCGCATGCCATATTGCAGTTGCAGCGCCGGCGGCAATAACCAGGGCTGATGCAGCCATTCATTGGGTAGCCGCGACAGTTCCGGGCACCAACGCCGGATAAATTGGCCTTGAGGGTCCTTCAACAGGCTTTGTTTCAACGGGTTGTACATCCGGTTGGGATTAATTGACGTGGTGCCGGCTTGCATCTGGATCTGCGGATAATGGATGCCGGGTTCATAGTCAGTGAAACATCGCGCCAGATGCAGCGCAACCGGCCGCCAGTCCAGCCACAACTGGTAACTGGCGAAAGCCACTAACATGGCGCGGGCACGAAAATGCAACCAGCCGGTGGCGAGCAGACAACGCATCGCCGCGTCAATCATCGGGTAACCGGTTTCACCGCATTGCCAGGCCTGAAACAAACGCGGCTCAAACTGGTCACGCATGCCCTGATAAAGTGGATTCATCGGCACGAATTCAATTTGCGGCTCGTCTTCCAGCTTCTGCATAAAATGGCAGTGCCAGCGCAGCCGACTAAAGAACGCTGCGAGCGCATGTTGGTCGCGCCCTTCCGGCAATAGTTTGATCTGACGGTAAGTCTGTTGTTGCAGTAGCCTCAGACTCAGCTGACCGTAGGCGAGATAGGGGCTCAACCTGGAGCAGCTATGGCTGGCTTTGGCGGCTATTGAGATATCACGTTGATAGTTTTTACTGCGGCTATGCCAGAATGACTGCAAAGTTGCATCGAGCTCGTCAGCCTGTTGGCAAAGTTGCGGTTGGCAGAGTGGCAATTCGCGACGCTGTGGAGCTTGCCACAAAGCTTGCGGCCAGGGCGCGTCCACAATCAGTGGTAACGACCTCGGGGCCTGAAAAGTCGGGCTTTTTAAAAAAGCATCAGCCTGAAGGAACCATTGATCGCGGTCGTGCAGGTGACGCTGTACTGCGTGTTGGCGATATTGCCGCCAGGGCAGGCCCAACTCACGGCATAAACGCGCTACAGCCTGATCGCGCTGATAGGTCCATAAGTTACCGGTTTCCTGATGACTGACCATTTGCTGGACTGCAAATTCACGTGTCAGTTCCCGCAGTACCCGGCTAGCCGGACCACGCCGCACCAATAGCGGCTGACCCAGTGCTTTGAGCTGCTGATACAGCAAGTAGACGGCATCCTGATTAAACTGCCATTGCCGCAGCGAGGTATCTGGCTGCTGCCAATAATCCGGCTCGATGATATACACGGGCAGCACAGCGCCTTGCTGTGCGGCGAGTGCAAGCGGTTCGTGATCTTCCAGCCTTAGGTCGCGTTTAAACCACACCAAGGTCAGCATGGCTTATTCAGCTCTGAGCTGTTGCAGATATTGTAGCCATTGCCACGCTTGCGGCTCGGACCATCCTGCCAGCGCATAAGGTTGATGCCGGTGATAGCCATTCTCTGCCGGACCTAACAGCAATTCGGTGAAATTGGCAGTAGGGTCGTATTCCAGGGCCTGTTTTAACGCATTAAAGCTACGCGGGGCCGAATACAAAGCGCCGGCAATATAAGCCCAGTTCCCCCAGTTACTGGCGACGTCATAATCCAGCAATTGTTGCTCAAACCAGGCGGCGCCGTGGCGCCAGTCACAGCCGAGCTGAAACATCAGATAGCTCGCCACGTTTTGCCGGCCACGATTTGACATCCAGCCGGTTTGTGCCAGCAATTGCATATTGGCATCGATAAAAGGCAATCCGGTTTGGCCTTGCTGCCAGCGCAGCAACGCTTCGCCGGCCGCGCCTGCGCTACCGGGCACCTGATGCAGACCTAAACCGCCATGCCGGAAAAAAGCCAGTGGATGTTTGCGCTGCAAATGACGGAAATACTCGCGCCATAACAATTCAAACCGCAGCCAGTAGCTTGATTCTGTCTGACCATATTGCTGTTCGTGTGCGCGGATCAACTGCCAGGCGCGTCGCACCGACACAGTGCCGCGACTCAGTGGCAATGACAAAAAACTCGCAAAATCTGCACCGATTAATGCATTGCGACTGAGCTTGTAATGAGACAAGTGCTGCTGCAGATACTGTGAAAAATCTGCCAGCGCAGCCGGCTCGCAGTGTTGCTGCCAACACGAGAAATGCGTAGGGAGCTGATGAGACAGCGCCACAGGCAGCGACTGGTCTGGTTCCGCCTGGGGTAAATCTGACAATTCAAGCGCGGCGGCTACCGACAATATTTTGTTCAGCGCCTGTGTTGAAGGTTGTATTTGCTGTGGCGGCAATACCAGCAGTTCAGGTTCTCTTTGCTGGCGAAATGCAGTGAAGCTGCGTGGCAGTGTATAAAGATCGGGCCTGAGTTTATCCGCCAATAATGAATTGGCATCCAGCCATTGCCAGTTGAGCCCGACTGCCCAACGATACTCTTCCGGTGCCGTTGGCTCGGCAGCAACGACGTATTCCAGCTGATATTGCGCAAGCAGTTGGGATATGATCTCCGCCGGGTCGCCAACCCGCAGCAACAGTGGGATACCAATAGCCGCCAAACGCTGCTGAAAATCCCGTAATAAACCCAGCTGCAATTTCAGGCGTCGCGCACTGGCGCGATTAGGTCTGAACTGGCGCTGCGGCAGGATACAAACCGCCACGGCCGCATCAGCATTGCCCGGCAGGCTCAGCAACGGGTTGTCATCCAGCCGCAGCAAGTCGTTGCAAAACAGCAGATAACGGCTCATAGCTGCTCCAAATGGATTAGCAACTCTGCGGCTTTGGCGCGAAGCAGCTGTTGGTCGCCGGCTGATTTACGCCGCCATTGCTGATAGGTCAGCTGCATCCGGGCGTTATTGCCAAGCTTGTCTTCATGGCGGGCGATAAAATCCCAGTACAACGCATTAAAAGGGCAGGCGCGTTCGCCAGTGCTTTGTTTGACGTCGTAATCGCAGTGTTGGCAGTAATTACTCATTTTGGCGATGTAATTGCCGCTGGCCGCATAAGGTTTCGACGCCAACAAACCACCGTCGGCAAATAACGCCATGCCGAGAGTGTTGGGCAATTCGACCCACTCATATGCATCGGCATACACCGCAAGATACCAGTCCGTTATCTCATCAACTGACAAACCGGCCAGTAAGGCAAAATTACCGGTCAGCATCAGCCGCTGAATATGGTGAGAGTAGGCGTGACGAATGGTATGACCGATGGCCTGCGACAGGCAGTTCATCCGGGTCTGCCCTGTCCAGTACCAGGACGGTAATGGCCGGCTGGCAGAAAAAAAGTTTTGCTGACGGTATTCAGGCATCTTTAGCCAATACAGGCCGCGCACATACTCCCGCCAGCCGATGATTTGCCGGATAAAACCCTCGGCGGCATTGAGCGGCACTAAACCGGCTTTCCATGCCTGTTCAACCTGCAGGCAAAGCCAGCGCGCGTCCAGTAAGCCGCAGTTGAGGTACATTGATACCAGACTATGAAACAAAAATGGCTCATCCTGACGCATCGCATCCTGATATTTGCCAAACAGCGGCAGCCGGTGCTGCAGAAAATGTAAAAAAGCGGCTCGGGCATCCTTGCCTGTCACCGCGAAAACAAACTGGTTTGCCTGTCCCATGTGACTGGCAAAATGCCGCTGTACTAAGGTGATCACGTCCAGGGTTATGGCATCAGGCTTAAAATCGGGTGCAGCCGGGATTTGCACCTCGGCCGGACAGGCCTGACGGTTCTCGGCGTCAAAATTCCACTGACCACCGGCCGGCGTATTGCCGTCCATCAGCAAGCCGGTGTAACGGCGCATTTCGCGATAAAAATATTCCATGCGGAAACTTTGCCGGCCATCTGCCCAGCGCCGGAACATGGCGTGGTTACAGATAAAACGGTCATCTTCAATTACATCTACCGGCAAGCCCAGCGTTTGTGGCCAGCTGGCGACTTCTTGCATCAGTCGGTATTCAGCCAGTTCAGTGAGCCGCACCCGTTGCAACTGTGGTTGCTGCTGCAAAACCTGCTGCACAGCGGCCAGTAATGACGCTACTTGCTGGTCATAATCGACATAATGCACCCGATGCCCCTGCGCCTGAAGTGCCGCGGCAAAGTGACGCATGGCACTGAACAACAACACGATCTTCAGCTGATGATGCGGCGCATAATGGGCTTCGGCCGCAACTTCAGCCAACAGAATATGGTCACCCGGCTGGATGTCCCGCAATGAACTCAATGCCGGGCTCAGCTGGTCAGCAGTGATCAGAATAAGTGCTGCCATTAGCAATAGCGCCTTGATTTGTTTGGCATTTGGGGAAAACTCGCTGCGAACTGGCGGATAACTGGCACTACGCCAAAATTTTTTGATTGGATCAGCAATTCGCAGCGATTGGCTGATTTACAACCGCGATGCTTTTCGCTAGCTTAAATTTTAATCTGGCAGGCGGCGGGGTTGACGTGGATCCTTTTGAGCATATTTTATTGGATGTGTCGGCATCGCCGCTGATTGACCTTGGCGCATGGGAGCAGGCCAGTCAGCTGATTTTGCAGAGTCTGCAAAAGGGCTTGGCCGTGCAGCGGGTCAGTCTGTGGCTGTACGACCTTGGTGATCAGAGTATGGTCTGTCAGTTGTTGCTTGATGGCGAGCGCTTCGCAACTGAACCGTTGCGCCTGCAGGCCAGCCAGTTCCCGGCTTATTTTCAGGCGCTGCGCCGCGAGCGTGCTATTGTGGCACATGACGCACGTGTCGACCCGCAGACCGCAGAATTTCTTGATTATCTGCAAAACCATCAGATATTTTCCATGCTGGACCTCCCGGTTCGGCACTTGGGCAAAATGATTGGCATTATTTGTTGTGAACATACCCTCCGCTGCCGCCAATGGACTGACAATGAAGTCCGTTTTGCCGCCGCCATGGCTGATCAGGTCGGGCGTGCATTAAATGCTGACCGTTTCCTGAGTGCGCAAAGCCAGCTGGAGCAGCTGAACCTGCAGCTGGAGCAGAGGGTTGAGCAGCGTAGTCAACAGCTGGCGGACACTGATGAATTAGTGCGGCGCGCCCACCAGCAGATGGAAGCACAGGCCCGGCTCGCTACTTTAGGCGGCATTGTTGCTGGTGTGGCGCATGAAGTGAATTCACCGCTTGGTGTTGCACTGACAGCCAATACATTGTTGGAGCAACGGCTGCAGGACTTTATCTTTGGCATGCGTGAGCGGTCGATCAGTGCGTCGCAGGCGATGAGTTTATTAGTGCAAATGCATGAGAGTTCGCTGTTGGTGACTGCCAATTTGCAGCGCGCCCAGCGCCTGATGGCGCAGTTTAAAGAAACTGCGGCGCATCAGACCCGGGTGGAATCGGCGCCTGTGGCGTTTCGTCAGCTGGTGGTTGATTTGCTGGCCAGTCTGACGCCGGCAACACGGCAAGTTCCGGTGTTTCCCGATGTGTACATAGACCCCAATCTGACGCTCATCACGGCAGCAGATGTGTGGCTGCAAATTCTGACCAATCTGGTGCTCAATAGTTGCCTGCATGCGTTTAGCGGCACCGCACATCCGGCCATTAGTATCAGCGCCACGTTGAACGACCAGCATGAGCTGCAGTTTGTCTACAAGGACAATGGCTGTGGTTTAACTCCGCAGGTGCGCCAGCAGATTTTCGAACCGTTTTTTACCACAAAGCCCAATGCCGGCGGCACTGGTTTGGGCATGTCGATTTTAAAACAGCTGGTCGAGAAAAAACTTTGTGGTGAGCTGAAATTGCTGGAAGAGCCGGGGTTCGGCCTGCAAATTTGTTGTCTGGCCTGATTGTCAGGCGGCAGCGACTACTGTCAGAGTTGTTATTGTGATAGTGTCACATCTTTTCTCAGCCTGATGGCGGGTTTATGTGGAGATTAGACATGCGCAATTTGGTAAAAGGGTTATTGTTGTGCATAGCTACGGGGCCGGTATTCACTGCAGCCTGCGGGGAACCCGGCCATGAAGCACATGGTGCCCATTTGCATGGCGAGGCTCAGCTCATGCTGGCAACCGACGGCGGACTGCTGGAAATAATGCTTGAAAGCCCGGTGGGCAATTTGCTTGGTTTTGAACATAACCCCGGCACTGCAACGGAACAGCAAGCCTGGCAGCAACAACAAGCCTTGTTAAAAAGCGGACAGTGGCTGCAACTGCCGTCGTCAGCCCAATGTGTATTGCAACAGCAGCAGCTGGAAGACCCATGGGCCAAAGCCGGGCAGCACGCCGATATCAGCATCAGTCTGAGTTATCAATGTAGTGCAGCTGAATTACTGAATGAGGTGAAAGTCATATTGTTCACAACAGCCGCTGACTTGCAGCAAATCGACGTGCAATGGGTCAGTGGCGGCCAGCAGGGCGCGGCTACTTTGAGCGCAAAACAGCCGGTGCTGCAGTTACCCGGCACCGAATAGAAGCAGTTGTCCCCAAAACAAAAAACACAGCAATAGCTGTGTTTTTTGTTTTCTACATCCATGTAGAAAATTGCTTCGCAACCAGCCTGTGGCTGTCCAAAAACGTTCCGGACATTTTTGTGTTTTGGCGCCACCGCTTTCACTGATTTACTCGTAAACGTACTCGCTGATTTTGTCGACTTTCAGGCTATAAGCGGAATTGGCCAGGTCATGGCTCATCGTATCCGTGGTCATAGTGCCTTCGATCCAGAATGGGTTGTAAATCAGGTCGGCTTTTAAGTTTTTGGCGCCACTGACATAGACAATCTGGTTTGGTGGCGGCGGTGGCACGTGGATACAAGCGCCGAAATAGGGCACCAGAAAAAATGCAGTGATGTTCTGGTCAGCGTCGTATTCAATCGGCACGACAAAACCCGGTAATTTCACTTTGCGGCCGTTCAGTTCAGCACGCACGTTGGCTGACGACATCACATCGGCCCAGGCTTTCATCGATGGGTCATTACTGGCATTAAAGTTTTTGTTGATTGCAGAGCCGGCGCCTTCGCCGCCTTCATGACTGACTTCTGGCAAGGCTTCCATTTTTTGTAAGTCAGCATCCGGTAATAAATCTGTCCATTCCAATTCTATGACTTTGCTTTTATCTGCCGGCAGGCTGCGCGTTGCAGGCGCCTGTTCAGCGGTTTTTGCAGTTTCGGCAGCCATCGCTGGCGCAGATGCGACCAGTGCCAGAATAGTTCCTATTAACAACGGTTTGAACATTGGAGCTTCTTCCCGACTATATGTTATAAAATCACGGTTTTTCCCATCATATCATTATTCAAAGGGCTGCTTGTCGCCGTGGATCTGAATATTCCCGCAATTGAACTCAAAAATCTGCGCCATCAATGGCCGGGGCAGGCGTTTTGTCTGCAGATCCCGGCGCTGACTTTGGCGGTTGGACAACATCTGTTTATCCGGGGAGCTTCGGGCTCCGGCAAAACCACCTTACTGAATCTGCTGTGTGGAGTGCTGAGCATCCAGCAGGGCGAAATCCGCTTGGCAGGTGAGCTGCTGCAACCCAATTCAGCGGCCAAACGTGACCAGCTGCGCGCCCGCCGGATCGGCGTGGTGTTCCAGCAGCTTAACCTGATCCCGTATTTGTCGGTGCTGGACAATGTGCTGCTTGGCCAGGCGTTTAGTGGCAAGCCGGCAGACACTGCACGGGCAAAGCAGTTGTTGCAGGCGCTGCAATTGCCTCAGGATCTTTGGCAGCAAGCCGCTGCGGCACTGAGCGTTGGTCAACAGCAGCGGGTTGCCATCGCGCGGGCTTTGCTGGGCAAGCCAACGTTATTAATCGCAGACGAACCGACTTCTGCACTGGACGCCGATAACCGCGATGCTTTTATGCGGGTGCTGTTACAGGAAGCCAATGCGGCCGGGAGTACCGTGATTTTTGTCAGCCATGATCAGGCGCTGGCCGGTTATTTCCAGCATCAGCTGGATATGGGCCGGCTTAGCGATGGCGTCGTGGCCGTGCGGGGAGAAACAGCATGTTGTTGAAATTAGCCCGGCAAAGTCTGTGGAGCCGGCGGGGCACCGCCTGGCTGACCTTGTGTTCTTTGATCATCTCGCTGAGCCTGTTACTCGGCATTGACCATTTGCGCCTGGAAGCCAAACGCAGTTTTACCAGTACGGTTGCCGGCACTGATTTGATTGTCGGCGCCCGTTCCGGCCAGCTGAATTTGTTGCTGTACACCGTGTTTCGCATCGGCAATGCCACCAATAACATCAGCTACGCGCATTATGAGCAAATCAGCAAGCACCCGCAGGTGCGCTGGGCTATCCCGCTGGCGCTGGGCGATTCGCATCGTGGTTTTCGTGTGCTCGGTACCAACACTGACTATTTCCGCTATTTCCGTTACGGCGAGCAGCAGTCGTTGCAGTTAGCGGCCGGGCGTGAATTCAGCACTGTGTATGAAACCGTGCTCGGCGCGGATGTGGCGAAAAAACTCGGTTATCAACTCGGGCAGGAAATTGTGTTGTCGCACGGTGTCGGCAAAGTCAGTTTCAGTCAGCATAAAGACCAGCCATTTACCGTGGTCGGGATTCTGGCACCGACCGGTACGCCGGTTGACCAGTCGGTGCATGTCAGCCTGACGGGGATTGAAGCTATCCATCAGGGCTGGCAAAACGGTGCGCCTGCCATGCGTAAACCCAAAACTGTGTTGTCTGAGGCCGAGCTTTCGGCGCTTAAGCCGACAGTGCTGACCGGCGCTTTGCTTGGACTTAAATCTAAAGTGGCGACTTTTGCTGTGCAGCGGCAAATCAATGAATTTAAGGCTGAACCTTTAACCGCGATTTTACCGGGCGCGGCGCTGGCAGAGCTGTGGCAAATGCTGGTACTGGTGGAAAATCTGTTGCTGGTGATCACTGCGCTGGTGTTGCTGGCAGCCTTAATTGGCCTGACCACCACTTTATTGGCAGCGCAACGGGAGCGGGCGCGTGAACTGGCGATCCT
>CAMLRA010000129.1 GCA_946482325.1 uncultured Chromatiaceae bacterium
CGAGCGCGTACCTGCTGATGTAGGCTTGGGTCGGGTCTGCGAGATTAGTGGCAAAACCTGCAGCGGCCGGCAAATAATCCATCCGCACTGAAATGACCCGCAAAGTGCCTGGCAGCAATTCGGCCGGGCGGGCGCGCATCATGCCGTGGCTTGCCATATAGTCCATGCTGCCGTGGTAACCGGCGTCTAACCACTGCTGCAGGCGGTCTTCTTCTATCTGAAGGTCCGTATCTGTAATACCGCAGGCACTAAAGCCAAGCTCCTTGGCCCAATCTTTGATTTGCATGGCTAATGCGGGCCAGCCAGATGTTTGCGGCGTTGAAGTCATCAGGTAAAGGCGAAAAATCTGCGGATAAATCTATGGTATCACAGACGCATACGATGCCGCGCGGTAGTGCTGCGGCGTTGATTTTGGTAGCATACCGGCAGTATTCACATTTTGCAGGTCCAATTGCCGATGTCCGGACTGTCCTATCAGATTGAACTTCGCGATGAAGATTCCACCCGCCAAATCGCCGGCCGGCTGGCGCAAGGCTGCCGCGATGGTGGCGTCTTGTATCTGCACGGTGACCTTGGTGCCGGTAAAACCACTTTTAGCCGGTATTTGTTGCAGTCGCTGGGGCATCAGGGCAATGTAAAAAGCCCGACTTACACATTGGTGGAAAGCTATGAACTTGCAGGTTTACAGGTTTTTCACTTTGATTTGTACCGTTTGCACGACCCGGAAGAACTCGAATTTATGGGGATCCGTGATTATTTTGCCGCACAGAACCTGTGTCTGGTGGAATGGCCGGAGCGGGGGCAGCCGTTGTTACCGGTTCCGGATCTGGACCTGCAACTAAAAATAACCAGCGCGCAAGCACGTCAGTTGCAAATCCATGCACTGACGGCACGAGGCGCAGCGATGTTGGAATTGATTGTCTGATATGAATTTTTCCCGGATGTTCGGGTTGGGCCTTTGCCTGACTTTTTTCAGTGTTGCCGTAATGGCTGCAAACAAAATCGACAGCGTGCGGATCTGGCCATCACCGGACAGCACCCGGGTTGTATTTGATATGCAGCAAAAGCCGGTGTTTCGGTTATTACCCAAACAAGGCGCGTTGGTCACGCTGGAAATTGACGGCATTAATGAGCCGAAGCTGGGCAAAATGTCCGGTGAATCTGAGTTAGTGAAATCCATCCGCGTGCAAAAAGTCAGTGGTAAAGCTTCAGTGCGGGTGTTGCTGGATTTGAGTCGCGAGTCGGCGGAAAAAGCCTTTGCCTTGCCGCCCTCTGATCGCTACGGCCACCGGCTGGTGTTGGACATTACCGACGTGCAGGCCGAAAAAGCTTTTGTTGCACCGGTGCCAACTAGCAGAAACCGGGTCAGCAGCGGCGGTGGTCGCGACATTATCATCGCTATTGATGCCGGACACGGTGGCCACGACCCAGGCGCAGTTGGCCCTAAAGGCACGTACGAAAAACACATCACGATGTCGGTCGCTGAAAAGCTGGCGGCATTAATCAACAAAGAGCCCGGCTTTAAAGCGGTGCAAACCCGCACCGGCGATTATTATATCTATCCGAGTAAAAGGCCGGACGTCGCCCGCAGTAAACAAGCTGATTTGTTAGTGTCAATTCATGCCGATGCGGCAGAAAACCGCAAAGCCAGCGGTGCCTCGGTCTGGGTGTTGTCGCTCAAACGGGCCACCACCGAAGTGGGCCGGATGATGGAGCAGACTGAACAACACTCAGAATTGCTCGGCGGTGTGGCAGAAGTGATTAAAGATTCCGCCAATGAGCGATATCTGGCGCAAACCGTGTTGGATTTGTCGATGAATCATTCGATGACCACCGGCTTTGATGTGGCCGCTGCGGTATTACGTGAACTGGACGATGTCACTAAATTGCATAAAAAGGAGCCACAGGCCGCCAGCCTTGGGGTGCTTAAAGCGCCGGATATTCCGTCCATTCTGGTCGAAACCGGCTATATCTCTAATCACAGCGAAGAACAGAAATTAAAAACGGCCTCACATCAGCAAAAGCTGGCTGCAGCAATTTTTCGCGCGTTAAAGAAGCACTTCCAGAATGCGCCGCCGGCTGACAGCGCCATCGCGCAGCGGCGCGGCAAATCGGATTTGCAATTACCGGATCAGCGCTCAGCAACGGTGCGCAATGAGACAGCTGGTAGTGCTGTAGTAACAACTGCGGCCAGAACGACATCGGTTAAAACAACGCCGGCTACGATACCTGTGCGTGTCGCCGGCCCCGTGTTGCCGTCTGGCAGTCAGGGCAGCGGCCGAATCCTGGTGCACAAAGTGAAATCCGGCGAATCCTTGTCGATGCTGGCGCGCAAATATGGCGTGCCAATGTCACAGCTGCGTCAGCTCAATCAGTTAAAGTCAGACAACATTCGTATCGGCCAGAATCTCAAGGTACCGCAACGATGACGATCCAGCTGCTGCCGCCGCAACTGGCCAATCAAATCGCCGCCGGTGAAGTGGTGGAGCGGCCGGCGTCTGTGATCAAAGAGCTGGTTGAAAATAGTCTCGATGCCGGCGCAACTGAAATCCAGATTGACGTGGAAAAAGGTGGCAGTAAATTGTTGCGGGTCCGCGATAACGGTTCGGGCATCGCCAAAGATCAACTGACACTGGCGCTGAGCCGGCACGCCACATCAAAAATCCATGATTTTGCCGACCTGGCCAAAATTGTCAGCCTGGGCTTTCGCGGTGAAGCCTTGGCCAGTATCAGTTCGGTCTCCCGTCTGACGCTGACCTCCCGGCCAGCGGCACAGGAATCTGCCTGGCAGGCGATGGCGGAAGGGCGCGATATGGCGGTGCACATCAAACCGGCAGCTCATCCGGTGGGCACCAGCATCGAAGTGCTGGACTTGTTTTTTAATACGCCGGCGCGCCGACGTTTTCTGAAATCCGACAAAACCGAATTCAGTCATATTGATGAGCTGGTCAAACGTCTGGCGCTCAGCCGCTACGACGTCAGCTGGACGCTGACCCACAATGGTCAGTTGGTGCGACAGCTCAAAGCCGTGACGGACGATGCCGGCAAACACAAGCGACTGGCACAGTTATGCGGGCGCAATTTTGCCCAAAGCGCCTGTTATGTCGAAAGTCAGTATGATCAGATGCAGCTGTCTGGCTGGGTGTTGCCGGCCGCGCTGTGCACAGCACAGTTGCAAGTGCAGTATTGTTATGTCAACGGCCGGATGATGCGCGACAAATTGCTGAATCACGCTATTCGCCAGGCTTATGCCGATGCTCTGGCGCCGGAAGCGCTGCCGGCTTATGTGTTGTATCTGGATGTAGAACCTGAGCAGGTGGACGTGAATGTACATCCGGCCAAACATGAAGTGCGGTTTCATCAGGCCCGTCTGGTCCACGATTTTGTTTACAGCGCGCTGACCAACGCCTTGTCGCAGGCCGAGGCCGCTGAATGTCCGCTGATTGCGGAACCAACAGCAGATGTAGAAGCACGGCCGACATATTCAGCTCCAGCCTCTTATGCTGCTGCGGGAACCCGTTCGCTCCAGCCATCGCCAGTGCAATTCCGCTACAATGTTGCGCCGTCTGGTCGGACTGCGACACCTGGCAGTTTTCAAGCCGCCGGGCAAAGCGGCGCAACGCAGCACTGGCTGGCGACTGTGCCGGATTTGCCAGCTGAAGTACACGAAGCGAGACCTGCTGCGGCGCCGCAGGTGAGTCCTGAAACGTTGCAAGCGCCGGCTGGTTCTTTATTGCTAAGCTCAACTGAATTATTGCTGACACATCAGCAGCAACTTTATCTACTGGATATTCCGGCCAGTTTTGGCGCTTTGCTGAGTCAGCAACTCCTTCCCTCTGTCGCCCTGTTGCTGCCGGAACGCCTGCGGCTGGAACCGGCAGAAATCAGCCTGCTTACGGCGCATGCCAGCCCTTTATCGCAGATGGGCTTTGATCTGGTGCTCAGCAATCAGGTGATGATCATCCGGGCCGTACCACAGTTGCTGCAGGGGGTGCCGCTGGCAACTGTGTTGCCACTGTGGTGGTCGCAATGGCGGGAGCAGACTGTATTGTCGCAGCTGTGGCGTCAGTTATTACAATTGTTGTTGCAGCGGCAATGGCTCGCTGCGACGACCCTGTTACAGCATCAACCCAGTTTATTTCAGCGGCCTGAATTGTGGCAGGCAGTGCCGGTAGATGTATCGATGAGCCGTCAACAACTGCAGGAGCAAGTACAATGACCAGCCCGGTTGTTTTTCTGATGGGCCCCACTGCGTCCGGTAAAACTGCGTTGGCACTGGCGCTGGCCGAGCAACGCCCGGTGGAAATTATCAGTGTCGACAGTGCATTAATTTATCGTGGCATGGATATCGGCACTGCCAAGCCAAATGCTGCCGAACTGGCGGCTGTACCACATCATCTGATTGATATTCTGGACCCGGCGCAGGCCTATTCGGCCGCAGATTTTCGCAGCGATGCACTGCGGCTTATCGCAGACATTCAGCAACGTGGGGCATTGCCGTTATTGGTTGGCGGCACCATGTTGTATTTTAAGGCTTTACTCGAAGGGATTTCACCGTTACCCGAAGCAGATCCGCAAGTGCGGGCACAGATTGAAGCGGAAGCTGCGGTGTCGGGCTGGGATGGGTTACATCAACAGCTGGCCGTCATCGACCCGGTATCTGCAGCCCGTATTCACCCGAATGACCCGCAGCGCATCAACCGGGCGCTGGAAGTTTACCGGCTGACCGGTCGCAATCTGACGGAACTCACTGAAGAAAAAGGGGAACCTTTTCCCTATCCGGTCTGTCAATTTGCCATCGCACCGACTGAACGCGCTGAACTGCACCGTCGCATCGCATTGCGGTTTGAGCAGATGTTGGCACAGGGATTTGAGCAGGAAGTGCGGATTTTGAAACAAAGATCTGATCTGCATCCGGATTTACCGTCGATACGCTGTGTGGGTTACCGCCAGATGTGGGACTATCTGGACGGGCTAGTGCCTTATGACGAGATGGTGTATCGTGGTATAGCCGCAACGAGACAACTGGCAAAACGCCAGTTGACCTGGCTTCGCAGCTGGCAGAATTTGCACTGGTTAAATGCAGATTTAACACAGCAAGAAAACTTGCAAGCTGTTTTATCTTCGCTACGCTAAATTAGTGAAGAAAAAATCGTTATTTAACGACTTGAAAATAATATAATAATCCATATATCAAGAATCAGAACAAAGAAAAAGGAAAGCGGCAAATGGCAAAGGGCCAATCTTTACAAGACCCATTTTTAAATACTTTACGGCGGGAGCGTATTCCTGTTTCCATTTACCTTGTAAATGGTATCAAGCTGCAGGGCCAAATTGAGTCTTTCGATCAGTTTGTGATTCTGTTGAAAAATACTGTGAGCCAGATGGTCTATAAACATGCGATCTCTACCGTAGTGCCGGCTCGTGCAGTCAATACCATGGCGGCACATGGCACTGGCGCTGGCGACGACGAACTGGAAGAGTAATCGGGGCATTCTTGCTTGTTTGACCATCATCAGCCGGCTGAACAAGCGATCCTTGTCCACATCACCTTTCCGCAGGAACATGCGCGGGAAGATCTGGATGAACTGCAGATGCTTGTTGCGTCTGCAGGCGTTGTCGCAGCTGCCGTGATCACGGGCCCGCGTCAGACCGCTGATGCGCGTTTGTTTGTTGGCAGTGGCAAAGCGCAGGAAATCGCAGCTGCAGTACAGCAGTACGCTGCAGACGTGATTATCTTCAACCACAGTTTATCGCCTGCACAGACCCGCAATCTTGAACGACTTTGCCAGTGCAAAGTCATCGACAGAACCACTCTGATCCTCGACATTTTCGCCCAGCGAGCCCGCAGTTTTGAGGGCAAGTTGCAGGTCGAATTAGCACAGCTGAAACATCTGGCTTCACGGTTAATCCGGGGCTTCGATAATGAGCGGCAAAAAGGTGGTATCGGCTTGCGAGGGCCCGGTGAAACCGCACTGGAAACTGATCGAAGGCTGCTGCGTGACCGTATCAGCATGCTGATGCAGCGCCTCGAAAAAGTTGGTAAACAGCGTGAAACGGGGCGAAAAGCGCGTCAGCGGGCGGAAGTCCCGGTAGTGTCACTGGTCGGCTATACCAATGCCGGTAAATCTACTCTGTTTAACAAGCTGACCCAAGCAGACGTTTACGCGGCGGATCAATTGTTTGCCACCCTGGACCCGACGCTAAGGCAAATCCGATTTCCGGATTTCGGCGCTTTAATCTTTGCTGATACCGTTGGTTTTATCCGCCACTTGCCACATGATCTGGTGGCGGCTTTTAAATCGACCTTGCAGGAAACGCGCGAAGCTGATTTACAACTGCATGTGATTGATATTTCCGACGCGCGCGTTGACGACAATATTGCGCAGGTTCAGCATGTGCTGCATGAAATCGAAGCTGACGAGCTGCCGCAATTAAAAGTGTTTAATAAAATCGACCGGACTGAGCAGCAGGCGCGGATCGAATATGACGAATATGGTGTACCGCAGTCCGTGTTTATTTCTGCGCAAGCGGGGATCGGTCTGGATTTGTTGCGTCAGGCTATCGTGACCAGACTGTCGGATCGTTTTGTCGCGATCCAACTGCAGTTACCGCCCGATGCACTGATGTGGCGGGCAAAGCTACATGAAGCAGGATGTGTCCGGCAGGAATATTTTGATGAACAGGGTAATTGTCTGCTCCAGGTCCAACTGTCAGTCGCTTTGTGGGAGCGGCTGAACAAACAGAGTCAGACATTGTTACAAAGCTGTGTCCTGACTGGATAAGATTTTGATATAGTA
Organism: uncultured Chromatiaceae bacterium; assembly: GCA_946482325.1. Next base: position 6,801 of record CAMLRA010000129.1, read on the forward strand.
ACTTTTAACCTTCTGAAGCAACACGGAGTAACGTATGGCTTGGAACGAGCCGGGTAACAACGGCAAGAATAATGACCCCTGGAATCAGGGCGGACGCAATCAGGGACCACCTGATATGGATGAAGTATTCCGTAACCTGAGTAAGAAACTCGGTGGTATCTTCGGTGTCGGCTCAGGTGGTGCGAGTGCTGGTGGCAGTGGCAGTAGTTCTGCGCTGGTCACGCTGATCCTGATTCTGGCGTTATTGGGCTGGCTCGCCAGTGGTATTTACACCATCAAAGAATCAGAGCGTGGTGTGGTATTGCGTCTAGGTCAGTACCATGGCGAAGTCAATCCGGGCATTAACTGGAAACCAACTTTCATCGACCAGGTATTACCGGTGGATGTTTCCAGCGTGGAAACGCTGAAAACCGATGGTTTTATGCTGACACAGGACCAAAACCTGGTGCGGGTGACTTTTGAAGTGCAATACCGCATTGAAGATCCGCGCGCGTACAAATTCGCTGTAGTGGATCCGGACAGTAGCCTGATGCAGGCCACAGACGCTGCGCTGCGTTATGTCGTTGGTCACTCTTTAATGGACGACGTGCTGACCAAAGGTCGTGAGCTGATCCGGCAGAATACCCGCGTCGAACTGGATAGCATTATTAAACCTTATAATCTGGGTCTGCAGATTGTTGACGTAAACTTCCGTGATGCCCGTCCGCCAGAAGAAGTCAAAGCGGCTTTTGATGATGCGATTGCGGCTCAGGAAGATGAACAACGCTTTATCCGTGAAGCTGAAGCTTACGCCCGCGAAATCGAGCCAAGAGCCAGCGGTCAAGTGTACCGGATGGAACAGGAAGCCAAAGCTTACAAGCAACAAACCTTGTTAAAAGCTCAAGGTGAAGTCGCCCGGTTCCAGAAATTACTGCCGGAATATCTGGCGGCGCCAGAAGTAACCCGTAAGCGTCTTTATATCGAAACGATGGAACAGGTTTACGCCAACACTTCCAAAGTGCTGGTGGATGTAAAAAACGGCAACAATATGATGTATATCCCACTGGATAAAATGATTAATCAGACAAATTCAGGTGCAGTGACCCAGCCACAGTCTGCTGAGCCACGCCTACAGCTGCCAGAGAGCCGGCCTGCAGACACACGTTCTGCAACGCCCAGATCTGACAGTGGCCGGACAGGGAGGGGTTAAGCCATGAAAAATTTCCTGTTAGGTCTCATCGCTGTTGGTGTTTTTGTCGCAACTTCTTCTGTGTTTGTCGTGCAGGAAGGTGAGCGGGGCATCGTGTTCCAGTTCAGCAAAATTCAGCGGACCAGCGAAGGCGCAATCCGGGTGTTTGAGCCTGGTCTGCACTTCAAATTACCGCTGGTCGAAACGGTCCGTAAGCTGGATGCTAAAGTGCAGACGCTGGACGACCCGGCAGACCGCTTTGTGACTTCTGAGAAAAAAGACTTGTTGGTCGATAGCTATGTGAAGTGGAAAATCAAAGACTTCGGTAAATACTATCTGGCGACCGGTGGTCGGACTGAACGCGCGGAAAACCTGTTAAAGCAGTACATTAACAACGGTTTGCGTACAGAGTTCGGTACCAGAACTATCCAGCAAATCGTCTCAGGTGAACGCTCTGAACTGATGGTGAAAGCCATGGCGCAAGCGTCTAAAGGCTCAGACGAGCTGGGGATTGAAATCGTTGACGTGCGGGTGAAGAAAATTAACCTGCCGGATGAAATCAGTAACAACATTTTCCAGCGTATGCGTGCAGAGCGCACCGCAGTGGCGAAAGAACACCGCGCCCGTGGTATGGAAAAGGCTGAAGTGCTGCGTTCAGATGTGGATGCTAAAGTCACGATCATGCTGGCCGATGCTGAGCGTAATGCCCGCACGACTAAAGGTGAAGGTGACGCAGAAGCAGCAAAAACGTACGCAGAAGCTTACAGCAAAAATGCTGATTTCTTCAGTTTCGTCAGAAGCATGGAAGCTTATCGCAACAGCTTCCAGAACAAAGCCGATGTCATGATTGTCCAGCCGGATAATGAGTTTTTCAAACATATGCAATCGATGTCAGGTAACTGATGAGATTGTCCGAAAAGGCCCGCTTGCGGGCCTTTTTTTTAGCTGCAACACCTGGCGTTGACAGGTTTTTGGCGGCATAAAATACAATCAACAATGCAAAAGCCCGCTCGGAGTGCTGCATGAGTTATAAAAAATATTACCGACGTTTTATTCAGGCCCATCCGCAAACGCAGCATTACGCCTGCCATTCCCATCACTATTGGCCAGACGTGACCCGAGATGCCATGCTGCAATATTGGGACGACACGGCACGCTTGGTCGACGACAAGTGGGATATGATGTTTGGCCAGAAAGTCCCGCGAGTGCAGCGCTTGATCGCTGATGTTTTGCAGATCCGCCAGGCTGAGCAGCTGGTGTTTGCTCCCAATACCCATGAGTTATTGTTTCGGCTTTTAAGCTGTTTTGACTGGTCTGCTGGTTTGAAAGTGTTGACGACAGACAGCGAATTTCATTCCTTTAGCAGACAAATTAATCGCTTAGCAGAAGATGCCCGTGTGCAGGTTGTTAAAGTACCAACTGAACCTTTTGCCACTTTTCCGCAGCGTTTTGTTGCGGCTGCGGCAGCGTTGCAGCCGGATTTGGTGTTTTTTAGTCAGGTGTTTTTCAACTCAGGTCTGGTTGTGGCTGAGCTGGATGGCCTGGTTAGTTTGCTTGAGCAGTGTTGCCAGGCGACTATTGCTGTCGATGGTTATCATGGGTTTATGGCCCTGCCGACAGATTTGTCAGCCTTAGAGGGCCGGATTTTTTATCTGGCCGGTTCCTACAAGTATGCGCAAGGTGGCGAAGGTTGTTGTTTTATGCTGGTGCCGGCACAAAATCATTTCCGGCCGCTCTACACCGGCTGGTTTGCCGAGTTTGGCGCATTGGCGGGCGTGAAAAGCCTGCAGGTGGGTTATGCCACAGACGGCTATCAGTTCGCCGGCGCAACGATGGACCTGACCGCTTTATACCGCCTTCAGGCTGTGCTGGAGCTTTTTATGGCCGACGGGGTCTCTGTCAGCGCCATTCACAAGCATGTCCAACAGCTACAGCAAGTTTTTCTGGCAAAGCTCGACCAGTTACAGCATCGTTGGCTCAACCGCGACAATTTGTTGGTGACTGATATAACTTGTCATGGTCATTTTCTTACATTCCGCGGTCCGGATGCAGAGAGTGTCGCTGCACTGTCCGCTTATCTGAAGAACCGGCATATTGAAACAGATTATCGGGGCGATCGTCTGCGCTTTGGTTTTGCTATGTACCATGACACGGCTGATATTGATTTGAGCTGCTTGTCTCAGGAAAATGTATGATGCCGGATTGGCTGTGGCCAGCATTGGCGTTGCTGCTTATTATCGAAGGCGTCGGGCCATTATTGTTCCCAAATCGCTGGCAGGCTTATATGCGTAGGCTTGCCGCAGAACCGGCGCAAAATTTACGTCAACTCGGTTTTGTACTGGTGGTGGCCGGCAGTTGTTGGCTCTGGTGGCTAACTTAGCCGTAGAAATCCAGACGTCTCAATGAGAATTTCACGTGAAATCAACCAGCTGAGTTATTCGCTGGTTTTTTTTTGCCCTTGCGACTGAACTTTGACTTTGAATTTGCTAGAATCCCCGCCTAATTTTTTTCCATGATGCAGGAACCATGGCCAAGAACGTTGTTGTGCTCGGCACCCAATGGGGTGACGAAGGAAAAGGTAAAATCGTCGATTTATTAACCGACAAGGCGAGTTTCGTTGTACGTTACCAAGGCGGCCACAATGCTGGTCACACCTTAGTCATCGACGGCGAAAAAACTGTACTGCACCTGATCCCGTCAGGCATTTTACGTGACAACGTAAAATGTGTGATTGGCAACGGCGTGGTGTTATCTCCGGAAGCTTTGCTCAAAGAGATGACCATGCTGGAGCAGCGCGGCGTGCCAGTGCGTGAGCGTCTGGTATTATCTGAAGCCTGTCCGCTGATTCTGCCATTCCATGTCGCTTTAGACGTTGCCCGTGAACAGGCGCGTGGCGACAAAAAAATCGGCACTACCGGTCGTGGTATCGGCCCTGCATATGAAGACAAAGTGGCCCGTCGCAGTCTGCGCGTTGGCGACCTGTTCAATAAAGAACTGTTCGCTGAGAAATTAAAAGCGCTGATGGAACTGCATAATTTCACGCTGACCCAATACTACAAAGTTGACGCGGTCGACTATCAGACTACCTTAGACAACGCATTAGCTTTAGCGGATCTGCTGAAGTCGATGGTGGTTGACGTGACTGATCTGCTTGATAAAGCGCGTAAAGCCGGTAAAGAAATCATGTTCGAAGGCGCTCAGGGCACCTTGCTTGATATCGATCACGGCACTTACCCTTATGTAACATCGTCGAACACCACAGCAGGTGGCGTGGCAACTGGTGCTGGTTTTGGTCCTTGTTATCTGGATTATGTGCTGGGTATCGTTAAAGCCTATACGACCCGCGTCGGTTCAGGCCCGTTCCCGACAGAACTGGATTGCGAAGTAGGCGAACACTTAGGTGTGAAAGGCCATGAATTTGGCGCTACCACTGGCCGTAAACGTCGTTGTGGTTGGTTTGACGCTGTTGCCGTACGCCGTGCCGTACAACTGAACAGTATTTCCGGTTTCTGCCTGACAAAACTGGACGTGCTGGATGGCCTGACTGAAGTGAAAATCTGTGTCGGCTATCGCCAGCCAGACGGTTCAGTCTCGACAGTGCCACCAATGGCTGCCGAAGGTTATGAGCTGGTGACGCCAGTGTATGAAACCATGCCGGGTTGGACCGAATCGACCTTTGGTGTGCAGTCGCTGGAAGGCTTACCACAAGCCGCACGTAACTACATCAAACGTCTGGAAGAAGTCACCGAAGTGCCAATCGATATTGTGTCGACAGGCCCGGATCGGGTCCAGACAATCGTCTTACGCCATCCTTACGAGGCGTAATCAGAAAAACGCTGCTCCGGCAGCGTTTTTTTATGTACAGGAAGTACGGTATGTCGAAATTGCAGGAGCAATATTTCGGCGATGCACGACAGCCTTTGACCGGATTTTTCATTCAGGCATAAATTTTGTATTCTTTTGAGCATAAGTTGCTATGCAAGTGTATAGCGTCAATATTCTGATCTGGTGGCTGCGGTGAAAAAGTTTGTTTGGTCTTGCTACATATTGATGCTGTTGTCCTGCACTGTTCTTGTCAGGC
>CAMLRA010000130.1 GCA_946482325.1 uncultured Chromatiaceae bacterium
GTCGACGGCTGGTGTAACCCGCAGTTTCACCCTGAACTTATCAAACGGTATCAGGCTCATATCGATTTAGTTGCCGACGCTGGTTACACCAACCTGATTTGTTTTTCCGGTAATGCCCGCGGTATGGACCGCGAAACTGCACTCAATCATGCCGTGATTGGCTTGTCGCAAATTCTGCCTCAGGCAGAAAAACGTGGTGTGGTGCTGCAGATGGAGCTGTTTAACAGCAAAGTCGACCACCCGGATTATCTGGCCGATAGTTCGCGCTTTGGTATCGAGCTTTGTAAGCGGCTGAAATCAAATCATTTTAAGCTGCTGTATGACATCTACCATATGCAAATTATGGAAGGCGACATTATTCGCAGTATTCAGGACAACCATCAGTATTTTGGCCATTACCACACCGCCGGGGTGCCGGGACGCCATGAAATTGATGACACGCAGGAGCTGTATTACCCGGCGATCGCCAAGGCGATAGTCGCGACCGGGTTTAAGGGGTATCTGGCGCAGGAATTTATTCCAACGCCGGCGACACCACAAGGCAAAGTGCAGTCGCTGGCGGCGGCTGTGCGGATTTGTGACGTTTAACCAAATACAGCTTTAACAACCGACCCGAGGCGCCGGCAGAGCGCTCACACAACAGATCACAGGTAAAACAGATGACAACTGCGCAAAATCATTACGACGCCATCGTCGTCGGCTCCGGCATCAGCGGCGGCTGGGCCGCCAAAGAGCTGACCGAAAAAGGTTTAAAAGTGTTGCTGCTCGAGCGTGGCCGCAACATCGAACACATCAAAGACTACACCAATGCGATGAAAGAGGCCTGGGACTATCCACACCGTGACCGGCCGACCGAACAGATGAAGCAGGATTATCCGGTGCTCAAGCGCGATTATCCGCTCAATGAAAGTACTTTCGGCATGTGGGCCAATGAAAAAGACTCGCCTTATACCGAGAAAAAACGCTTTGACTGGTATCGCGGTTATCACATGGGCGGCCGCTCTCTGTTGTGGGGCCGGCAAAGTTATCGGTTAAATGAACGCGATTTTACCGCCAACCTCGAAGAAGGCGTGGCGGTTGACTGGCCCATTCGTTATGCCGATTTAGCGCCCTGGTACGATTATGTTGAGCGTTTTGCTGGTATCTCCGGCAACCGCGACGGCTTAGATGTGTTACCAGACGGGCAATATCTGCCGGCTTTTGAACTCAATATCGTCGAAAAAGACGTGGCGGCGCGGATCAAAAAAGCCTTTGGTGGCAGTCGCCAGCTGATTTGTGGCCGCACCGCGAACATCACGCAGCCAAAGCCAGAACAAAACCGTGTTAACTGCCAATATCGCGCCAAATGTTGGTTGGGTTGTCCGTTTGGTGCTTATTTCAGTACTCAGTCCTCAACGTTGCCGGTAGCGATGAAAACCGGCAATTTGACGGTGCGGCCATTCTCGATTGTCACCAAAGTGCTGTACGACAAAGACAAAAAACGCGCCCGTGGCGTCGAAGTTTTGGACAGTGAAACCAATCAAACCGTTGAATTTACCAGCAAAATCATTTTCTTAAATGCGTCAGCTTTTAACTCGACCTGGATTTTAATGAATTCAGCGACAGACGTCTGGGAAGGCGGTCTAGGCTCAAGCAGCAATGCACTTGGCCGCAACGTGATGGACCACCATTTAGGTGTTGGCGCTTATGGTGAAGTCGAAGGTTACCTCGACAAATACCATTTTGGCCGCCGGCCGACCGGTTTTTACGTGCCACGGTTTCGTAACTGGGGCGGTGATAAACGCGATTATTTACGGGGTTTTGGTTATCAGGGCGCGGCGAGCCGTGAAAACTGGCGTCGTGATGTGGCCGAGCTGTCGATTGGCGCTGACTTAAAAGCAGCGTTGACCGAACCTGGCCACTGGACTATTGGCATGGGCGGTTTTGGCGAAATGCTGCCGCACCATGACAACCGGATTTTCCTCGACCCGAAAGTGAAAGACAAATGGGGCCTGCCGGTACTGGCGATGGACGTAGAGATGAAAGCCAACGAACTGCGCATGCGTAAAGACATGATGCAGGACGCTGTGGAGTTTTTCGAAGCGGCCGGCGTGAAAAACGTGCATGGCTATAACGGCGATTACGCGCCGGGTATGGGCATTCACGAAATGGGCACTGCGCGGATGGGCCGCGACCCGAAAACGTCAGTGCTGAACGCCAACAATCAGGTGTGGGATGCTCCCAATGTGTTTGTCACCGATGGCGCTTGTATGACATCGGCATCTTGCGTCAATCCTTCGCTGACTTATATGGCGCTAACCGCGCGCGCCGCCAATTTCGCCGTTGAAGCACTGAAAAAAGGGGAACTCTGAGATGGAAAGACGTGACCTGTTAAAAATGATCGCGGCGGCCACCGGCCTGGCTTTTGTCGGTGGTGAGGCCTGGGCCGCAGGCCCACTGGCGAAAGATGCCGCAGGCGTTAAAACCACAGCGGCCAGCAAAGCTTTATTTGGCGCCGGCGACATTATGCTGCTGGACGAAATTGCTGAAACCATTTTACCGCGCACAGAGACGCCAGGCGCGAAAGACGCGGGCTGCGGCTCGCAGATGGCCGTGATGGTGCAGGATTGTTATGACGCCAAACAACAAGCGTTGTTTGTTGCCGGCCTTGCTGCGCTGCAGGCAAGCTGCAAACAGCAGTATCAGCGCGATTTTTTGCAGCTAAATGCAGCCGAGCGCACAGCTTTGTTAACGCAACTTGATAAAGATGCCAGCGCCCGCAATGCGGCAATTGCCAGCAACGACAGTACCAATGTGTCAAACCGCAAAGGCGATGCCAGCATCGAACCACACTATTTTACGCTGTTAAAACAGCTGAGTATTTTTGTGTTTTTCACCTCCAAAACGGGGGCCACTGAAGTTCTGCGGTATGTCGCAGTGCCGGGGCGCTATGATGGTGCTTTGCCGTATAAAAAAGGCGATAAAGCCTGGGCGACCTGATGGCCGGCCTTGGTTTTTATAGCTTTGGTTTGAAAGCAACAGACGGCGCTGTTGTTTAGCAGCGCACCGAACCCTTTTGTGAGAGTTTTTTTATGCAGCAATTATCGGTTTTATTCAGCGCCGCGCTGGTGTTCAGCGTGGTGGCGCCAGCTTCGCAAGCGGCGAGCAGCACTTTTCCAACCGCGGCAGAACTGGCCAAAATGAGCGACGCAGAGCGCCACGCCCAGGCGGCCCGCACTGAAGTCTGGACGCCAGTGCCTGCAGTCGTCAGTTTTAACCAAAGTAACGTGCCTTCGGATGCTATCGCTTTGATTGGCAAAGATTTATCGGCCTGGCGTGCGGTGAAAGATGGTGGCGCGGCACAGTGGCAATTAAAAGACGGCGTGATGACGGTCACGCCCGGCAGTGGCGATATCCGTACTGTGGATAACTTCTGCGATATTCAGCTGCATCTGGAATGGCAGTCGCCGCCGGCAGACCCTGCCAAAACCGGCCAGATGCGCAATAACAGCGGGATTTTCTTCCAGGATAAGTATGAAGTGCAAATTCTGGATTCATACCAAAACCCGACTTATCCAAATGGTCAGGCTGGCGCGGTCTACAAACAGACCATCCCGCTGGTGAATGCAACAAAACCAACCGGACAATGGCAGGTGTATGACATCATCTATAAAGCGCCGCGTTTTGACGGTGGCAAGCGCGTGAGCCCTGGCTATGTCACAGTGCTGCACAACGGTGTGCTGCTGCAAAACCATACCGAAATTTTAGGTACTACGGAATGGATTGGTCCGCCGCAGCAACAGCCACATGGCTGCGCGCCGCTGAAACTGCAGGACCATGGCGACAAAGTCAGTTTCCGCAATATCTGGGTACGTAAGCTTTGAAGTTGTCACAACGCTTATAACAAAGCATTAAAGTACAGGGACCGGCCGGCCCCTTTTTCTTTGGCGTTTTTTGGCTTTGCCGCTGGTGATCGCGGCGTTTTATTGAGCGGCGCTATTGGGAAAGCGCAGCCGGATCCATCCAGAACACTTCCCACAGGTGACCGTCTAAATCCAGCACGCTGCGGCTGTACATAAAACCCAAATCCTGCACTGGGTTTACATCTGCAGTGCCGCCTGCCGCGCCGGCCATTGCGACAAACTGATTGACTGCGTCAATGCTGTCAGCATTGAGTGCCAGCATCACTTCGCTGCTGCCGTTGACCGGGATGGGTCTTTGGGTGAATGTCTGCCATTTAGCATGTGTCAGTAACATGACAAAGATACTGTCGCTCCACACCATACAGGCGGCCGTGTCATCGCTAAACTGTAAATTCTGGCTGAAACCAAGCTTCTGATAAAAGCTGATGCTGGCTGGTAAATCCTGCACCGGTAAATTGACGAAAATCATCTTCGACATCACACACTCCTTTAGTTTGAATAAAAGCCACAGCTGGTGCAGTGACTGGTGACTGTAGTCGTCTAGCTGCACATGATTTCGACACCTGTAACAACAATATTGCGAATATTTTCCGGAGTCACTTTTATATCGATTGCGCAGTCGCTACGAGCTTGCTTGCGCCACGCTTCAGATAAGTCGTTATTACCCACTTTAAAACGTTGGATTTTTTTGCAATAGGGTTTGGAATGGCGGGGAATACCGGACATCCACAGATCTGGCCAGCGGGGGGAATACCGGACATCCACAGATCTGTCTGAGGGCGGGGAAGGGAATACCGGACATCCACAGATCTGTCTGAGAAGGGAATCCGGACATCCACAGATCTGTCTGAGTGGGGAAACCTCGGGCAAACAAGCAATACCGAACTTTCAAAGATTACCAAGCTAGTCTTGACATTAACTTTTTTGCAACCAAATTTAAATCGTACGGATTTTTGACTGTTAGGACGACATCATGCCTAAACCACGAAAGCTACAAATTGCTCTTAGCGAAACCCCTTATTACCACTTGATTTGTCGCTGTGTCCGCCGAGCATTTTTATGCGGAAAGACAGAGGCTTATAACTTTGAACATCGACGCGACTGGATTTTGGCAAGGCTGAATCAACTTACCCACATGTTCGCGATTGATATCGCTGCTTTTGCGCTGATGTCGAATCACTATCACTTAGTGGTTCGGGTCGATACAACAAAAGCTGCTCTCTGGAGTTATCAGGAAATATCTGAGCGCTGGCAACTCTTGTTCCGTTTGCCAATTCTGGTTGAGCGATATCTTAACGGCGATTCAAGCGTCGAGGCAGAGAATCAAGTTGTTAGGGCTATTCTTGAAAAGTGGCGTTCAAGGCTTTGTGATATCAGCTGGTTTATGCGTTGTCTTAACGAACACATCGCCAGAATGGCGAATGCCGAAGACCACTGCACTGGTCGGTTTTGGGAAGGGCGGTTCAAATCTCAGGCACTTTTGGATGAAAAAGCCTTGCTTACCGCCATGGCCTATGTCGATTTAAACCCAGTCCGGGGGCAGATAGCCAAAACACTTGAAACGTCCGACTACACGAGTATCCAACAGCGGCTCGGTCGGGCGGTGCATTGTGCTTTTCACGGCGAGTTGCTGCAATTTGTAGGCGATAGTCAGCAGAGCAATGCACGACAGCATATTCCATATCAATTCTTTGATTATATTGAACTTGTGGAATGGACTGGCCGGCAAATGCGACTAGATAAACGTGGCGCTCTAGACGTTACAACACCACCTATTTTGGCTCGTCTTGGCATCTCGAGCAATTGTTGGCTACAAAACTGCCAACAACTGGAGACAGAATTCCATCAGGTAATTGGTACCATTGGCTCCATACAACAATTCTGCCGGGCACTTAGTCTGAACTGGATTCACGGTCAAGCCGCCTGTCGACGAAGTTTTGGTTGAGCTCCGATCTTTCTATCCAATGGTTTAAATGAGACTGTCAGCGAAGAGACCCATGGCTTCCCGTTGTTGGCCTTGCTGTGTATAAGTTTGGAATTGGACTAACATCAGCCAAAGATTATCCACATCATTGGAGTGCTTTCGTCGTCATCCATGGAAATTCCTCATGTCGTGCCTGTTGCCATCGATTCTGCTAAACGGTGGCTGTCCGCTTTTGTGCTGCTGTTTGGTTTAAAACGTGGATGTCCGCTTTTGCGTAAAACGTGGATGTCCGCTTTTGCGGCTCGGCTTTTGCGGCTTTTGCGGCCTCACCTATTTTACATTTATGCAACCTTTTGCATGGGTGCGCTTAGTTGCCAGAATGAGGCTCCCTATCGGGGTTAACAGATAAAAAAGCGCAGCAAATCTGCAGGAATTCACGCAGGGAACGGCGCTTTAAACCGGATTATCAGCCAGAATTGACTTTAGCTTTACGCAACAGCGCCGGTATGGTGCTGCAGGCGAAATACTCTGTTGTTAAAACCACTGCGGCGTTAGAAATGGAATTAAAGCCAGGATCAGCGCCTGTTGATACACACTGCTGCGGCTGAGTTTATGTTGGGTTAACAGGCCAATTGCGCCGCCGGCTTGTTTGATATTGTGTGTGCCAAACAAAGAGTCCATCACATCGCCGAGCTCTTCACCTTGGGCTAAGCGCTGTACTGCCACCGGCGGTAGCTGCAAAGATGCGGAGCGGGCTCGGCCTTCTTGCTTCCCGTTGCTGATGCGGATCCAAGCGAAAGTCATCCCATCGTCCAGTCCGGCTTCAATAGCGACATAAAAATCTGCTTGTTGTTGCTGTTGTAAATTGTGCAGACGGTTGTCGGCGCCAAGGAGGGTTTCTGCTGAAGTCATCGGTTGTGCTGCAACACCGGATTCAGTTTTAAAGCCAACCACCTGACAGGGTGTCTCCGGAAAAGCTAAAGCGAAGGCATCGCGCACTGCATTGATTTTTGCGGGATTGGTAGAGGCGACGGCGATCAGCCATGACATAGCGTGTTTCCTTCGGGCAAAAACCTGATTATACCGATGCACTGTTCGCCTTGCATCAGGCCCTTCATCCCCAGTGCTGACGTTGGTCGGATTTCTGTTTGCACTTACTTTGTGTTTACATAGATTTTACCCTTCCGCCAGAGTAGCCGGAGCCCACTGATGGAAACTCAACACCCGCTAAATGATTTTGTGCAATATGATGCTGTGCAGCTGCAGCAACGTGCCACTGAGCATCTGGCGCTGATGCAGCGCCGCCATACAATCCGTAGCTTTTCTGACAAACCGGTGCCGCGCCAGGTCATAGAACAGCTAATTCAAATTGCCGCCAGTGCGCCCAGTGGTGCAAACCATCAGCCCTGGCATTTTGTTGCAATCAGCAACCCTGCCGTGAAACAGCAAATCCGCTAGGAGGCGGAATTACAGGAAGCCGGTTTTTACAGTGGCCGTGCCGGCGAGGAATGGCTAAATGCATTAAAACCATTAGGGACGGATGCGCATAAACCCTACCTTGAAACCGCCCCCTGGCTTATCGTGATTTTTTCGCAAAAACGCGGTGGCATCGACAACAATGATGCAGATACCAACTACTATGTGCATGAATCTGTTGGCATTGCGACCGGCTTTTTGATTCAGGCGGCGCATCAGGTCGGGCTGGTGTCGCTGACCCACACGCCGAAGCCGATGAGTTTTTTAAGCAAGATTTGTGGTCGGGATAACGACAATGACCGGCCTTATATGTTGCTGGTATTAGGCTATCCGGCAGACGATGCGACGGTGCCGGCCCATGCACTGAAGAAAAAACCATTTGCGCAGGTCTGTACCATGCTGGAGTAACAGCGCAGCAGGATCCCCTCACAATTTAGGAGCATTGTATGCACAAAGATCGGCTGGACTCACTGTTATGGTCGCTGCTGCGACTGACCTTAGCCGGGTTGTTGGCTGCACATGGCTGGACCCGGTTGCTTGGCGGCGGTGTGGTGCCTTTTGGTGAATGGTTGCAGGCGCAGGGCCTGCCCGCCGGTTTTTATCTGGCCGCCGCGGTCACAGGCTATGAAATCATGGCGACGTTGCTCTATGCCGCCGGCAAATGGGTTTGGCCTTTGTCGCTGGGTTTTATCGGCATCTATGCTACCGGTTTGTTGATGGTGCATGCGCCCTTTGGCTGGTTTGTTGTCGGCGCCGGCCGTAACGGCATGGAATACAGTGTGCTATTGCTGGTCTGTCTGGCATTAACCGGTTTTCGCGCATACCGCCAGCAGCAACATCCGCGATTCTGATCCGGCGCTTTTGGCACCCTATCGCGATGTAAATACTGTTTTGAAACGAATTTTCTCTGTTGCCCTTTGCTTCGGCTACGCTTGAAGAGCATTTCATAAAAAAGGCAGGATAGAGATGAAACCTATTGTATTGGCTAATAAATCATTCCGGTCACTCGGTCTGGTGCTAGTCACGGCGTTAATGCCGGCGACAGCACTGGCTGAGATCACCCTGAACGGCTTTGCATCCATCCGTGGCACCTCGGTGTCGAGTGATGGCGGCCTCGAGCCGTTTCCTGGTTTTGAAGAAGGCGAGCTGTCCTTTAATCCTGAGTCGTTGTTTGCACTGCAGGCACAGGCAGACCTCGGTGAAGGGCTGACCGCCACAGTCCAGCTGTTTGGCGAAGGTCGCAGCGATTTTGAGGTCGAGGCGCGCTGGGCTTACCTGAGTTACCAGTTTAATGATACCCACAGGCTCAGTGCCGGCCGATTTGCCAACCCGATTTTCCACCAGTCTGAATACGAAAAAGTTGGCTACGCCCACAATTTTTCGCGTTTGCCCAAGGCGGTCTACATCGATTTTGATTTTAGTACCATTGAAGGCGTCGCAATGGACAGCCAATACAATATCGGCGACTACAGTTTGTCGACCAAAGTATTGTTTGGCAGCTGGTCCGGCGAAACCTTCAGTGCTGTAACCAACAATTACACCAATTTTGGTCTGGATAACATCATCAGTGCCAATGCCACGTTGGCAGGAGATTGGTGGCAGCTGTTCGCCGGTGCTTTTGTCGCGCAGATTGATGGCGGTAACATCGACAGCAGCACTATCTTCCCATTGGCAGCAAACGGCATCAGTCTGGCCAGAAATTCAGGCGCCAGCAGCAGTCAAATCGACGATTTTAAAACGCGGATTGGCTGGGATAACAAAGACGGACTGTATTGGTTCAGCGGTTTCGCTATTGATCGCGATAACTGGTTGGTCGACTTTGAGTATGTCGAGTACGAGGTCAAAGATTCGACCGACGCTTCGAATCAGTCATGGTATCTGGCAGTAGGACGACGTTTCGACAATGTAGTGCTGACGCTGCATACGGAAGATTACGCTCAGACGGCAGATTATGCTTTTCTCAATGGCGTGTCCCATCCGGTGTTATTAGCAACGGGAAAAGGCATTCATAATGCGTTTGCTCAGCGCGAGTTTGACGGGGTTGGTCTGTCAGTTCGTTATGATTTCCACCCCAGTGCCGCATTTAAAGCTGATTATTTCAGTGGCACCGATACCAGAGCTGCGGTTGGCCACTACAAAATCTTATCATTTGGCATCGATCTGGTGTTCTGAGGAGAGCGTGATGAAAAAATTATTGATAATCAGCAGTTTGATCTTCAGTCAGCTGGCCTTTGCTGAAGTTGCTGTCATAGTGCATCCGTCAAACAATAATCAGCTGGACGAAGCGACAGTGTCAAAGATTTTCCTCGGCCGGGAAAAATCTTTTGCCGATGGTCATTCGGTGGTACCACTGGCGCTGGCGGACGCGGCCCCGGCCAGTACAGCCTTTAATGACGCAGTACTGAAAAAATCATCGAGTCAGCTTAAAGCCTATTGGTCGAAACTGGTGTTTACCGGTAAAGGCACTCCACCCAAAGAAATTGGCAGTGACGAAGAAATGCTGAAACTGGTTGCCACCAATCCGTCGGTGATTGGGTATGTCGACGCGGCGAAAGTGGATGCTTCAGTCAAAGTGGCGCTGAAGTTTTAGCGACACAGCCGTTATTTAGCGGTAGTTAAAACAGGAGCTGATTTCAGCTCCTGTTTTCATTTCAGGCGGGTACCGGGGCGTGTTGACCTTTGGTGTTTGTTTTTGCGCCAGTTTGTTACCACTCGGTGACTGAAACGAACGAAAATCAACCACCAATCATCAACACGCCCTGGACCATGCGTTGATCTTGACAGTTGCTCGTTCTTTATATAGAACGTTCGATATAAAGAACGATTTTATTGCAGCAACAAGAGGGCAGTGGTGTGGATCCGGAAAGTTTGCAAACACTGGGCCGGCATATTCAGGGCCTGCGGGTGAGCAAAGGGCTGTCGTTGTCACAGCTGGCTGCAGCAGCCGGTATTGCTAAATCGAATTTGTCGCGGCTGGAGCAGGGCGCCGGCAACCCGACGCTGGACACCATTTGGCGGTTGTCACTGCAACTCGGTGTGCCTTTTGGCAATTTAATTGCGCCGGTGGCGGCGCTGGTCGGTGATGCCGGTGTACAGGTGCGTTTGTTGGATCAGGGCAAAGACCAGCCGGCGGTGGATGCTTATTGGATGTCGGTGGCACCGAATACCGAACGGCAGGCAGAAGCGCATGCGAAGGGCACTGTCGAGATGATTTGTCTGATTAGCGGCGAGCTTGAAGTGGGCTGCGCCGGCAGCATAAAACGGCTCAAAGCCGGCGACAGTCACCAGTTTGCTGCCGATGTGCCGCATTTGTATCGCAGTGGCGAGCATTGGGTGACGGCGTTACTGACTATTGTTTACCAGCAGAAGGAGCTGTGTGATGAGTGATATCTCAGCCTGGCGACTGGGGGCTCGTGATGCCTTACCACTACTGGGCGGTTATATTCCGGTGGCAATTTCCTTTGGTTTGATTGCCATGCAGGCCGGTTTTACGGCAGGTGCGGCAGTGCTGGTGTCAACGCTGATTTATGCCGGTGCCTCGCAGTTTCTATTCATTGCCATGGTCGCAGCGGGGGCACCGCTGTGGCTGGTGATTGTCATGACCTTACTGATAAATGCCCGCCATGTGGTGTATGGACCAAATCTGGCGCCTTATCTGCCCGCTGGCAAACTGTGGCCCTGGCTGATGCACGGTCTGACCGATCAGATTTTTGCCTTAGCGCATACCCGGCTGCCTCAGCTACCGGAGTCTCAGCGTCTCGGCTGGTATTGCAGCGCGGCCCTGATCGCCTGGGGTAGCTGGATCGCCGGCACGGCACTTGGCGCTGTCGCCGGGGCAGAAATTACCGCACGCTGGCCGCTCTTGGGCCAAGTGCTGCCGTTTGCGCTGCCGGCATTATTTATTGTGCTGTTGGCCCCGCGTTTTACTTCCTGGCAATGGACCTGCACCTTAAGCAGTACGGCTTTGGTAGCGCTTGCGCTGAAGTTAGCCGGTCACAGCAATCTGGCGATCCCGCTGGCGGCGCTGTGCGGTGCTGTGGTGTTTTATCTGTTACAGCACCAGGCAAGCCGGACGGAGGCGCAACATGGACACTGAAATTTGGCTGACCCTGCTCGCCTGTGCTGCGGGCACTTTTTTGCTGCGGATGTTGCCGTTGCTGTGGATGCAGCGTCATCTGCGCCGGCGCGACCCGGTGCGCCAGGGCGAGGCGATGCCGCTGTGGCTCACAGTGCTGGCCCCGACCATGATTGCCGCGATGCTTGGCGTGTCGCTGATCCCGGTCAGTGAAACTGTCAGCGGCTGGCTGGCGACTGTAATGGCAAGTCTGGTGACGGTATTGGTCTGGCGCCGTACCCGCTCACTCGGCTGGCCGGTTTGCGCCGGTGTTGGTGTGTTTGGGCTGGTATCGGTATTGGCGCTGCTGAGTATGTAATAAAGAAAAAACCACCGGGAGTGGTTTTTAACAACGCAACGCGTTGGCCTGAAAGGAGAGCGCCACGGATGGCAGCGAATAAAAAACCACCGGGAGTGGTTTTTAACAACGCAAAGCGTTGGCCTGAAAGGAGAGCGCCACGGATGGCAGCGAATAAAAAAACCACCGGGAGTGGTTTTTAACAACGCAAAGCGTTGGCCTGAAAGGAGAG
>CAMLRA010000131.1 GCA_946482325.1 uncultured Chromatiaceae bacterium
TATTATGATGTTTTATCTTTCTGTTGTCAGAAAGTCTTGCTCAAACTCAGTACTAAGCGGCCATCACACAGATTGCAACCCGCACTGCCTTCGATATTGGTTGAAGCAAATTTCAGCTGAACAGCTGAACCTAACACTGTCGTACCCAGACCAACACTCCAGTCGAGATATGCGTCACCACGTAACGGGCCGGCAGCAACAAAAGTGTTGTATTGCGCATTATCTTCGAATTGGTTCTGTCCTAAGTGTAATAACAGGCTCAGACTCTCGTGCAGCACATAAGTGTAGTCGGCGGATAAGTAATAATATTCGTTCACGCCGGTACCAAAATAGTCGTCAGAATAAGCAAAGCCGAGGACTAAATCTTTATAAATCAGCTTGGTATAGAATTCATTGAAGTTAAACTGATCAGTTTGGTTGTCACCGTTCGGGTAACGGTATTGCATCGCACCGACGTCGATAGTCCAGTCTTCACTGATTTTGCCGGTCCAGCCGGCCAGAATATCCAGCTCCATCGAGCCATTGCCAAATTTGATGTTCGAACCCCAGGTCGACAGATAAAAACCAGAGTCGGCAGTGACGGTGAAACCGCCTTGTAACGCCATGCCTTCGTTGGTTTGCGAGATACCGCGGAACAAATAATCAGATACATATCCGACGTTACCGGTCAGCGCGACCGCTTGTGCTGAACCTGCAAAACAGCTGGCGACTAATACTGCGATAGCGCCCAGTTTTTTTCCCTGCATCAACGAACTTGTTGTTTTAGTTGCCATTGTTTTCATTTGCTTTGCCCTTATCTTTGTTGGTCGTAAAAGGTAATTCCATTTTTGTGCCATCAGTGAAAACCAATATAATTCAATACGATAGACTTTATACCGGCATTCTGCCAGCAGCCAATGTGCAATAATGGTGCAGCCTTGCTTGTTTTTTGGGCGCTGTGTTTGTTGCATCTGTAGTAAAGCGGCTGCGTTGCAAAGCGAAATCGGCTACAGTGACGGCTTTGTGGCAGGTCCAATGGCGATGTGTGGGCTTTGCAGGAAAGGAGAAACAAATGTTACCGTTTTGGATTGCACCTTCGATCTTATCGGCTGACTTAGCCCGTCTTGGTGATGATGTAGCCCGGGTGCTGGCTGCCGGCGCCGATGTCGTGCACTTTGATGTGATGGATAATCACTATGTGCCGAATCTGACGTTTGGCCCGATGTTATGCCAGGCCTTGCGTAATTACGGCATCACAGCGCCGATTGACGTCCATTTGATGGTGGAGCCGGTCGATAGTCTGGTGCCGCAATTTGCCAAAGCCGGCGCGTCTATTATTACTTTTCATCCCGAAGCGTCGCGCCACGTCGACCGTACTTTACAGTTGATCAAAGACGAGGGCTGCCAGGCGGGTTTAGTGTTTAATCCGGCGACGCCTTTGAGTTATCTTGATTATGTGCTGGATAAAGTCGATGTGGTGCTGCTGATGTCTGTGAACCCGGGTTTTGGTGGTCAAAGTTTTATTCCGGCCACTTTAGACAAACTGCGTCAGGCGCGGCAGATCATCGACCAGAGTGGCCGTCAAATCCGGCTCGAAGTGGACGGTGGCGTCAAAACCGACAATATTGCCGCCATCGCGGCTGCTGGCGCTGATATGTTTGTCGCCGGCTCAGCGATTTTCAGTCAGCCAGATTATCAGCAAGTGATTGCTGCGATGCGTGCTGAACTGGCTACAGTGCGGCCACTTTGATGAGTCCGCGCGCCAGGCGTGGCAAAGCCACATGAAGCGGTTATAATCGGCGCAATTTTTTGTTCGGACTGCCGGGCAGTTCACACACAGGACCTCAGATTTCATGCAGAAGACTTCGGCAAAACCTATCGTATTATCCGGCGCCCAACCGTCCGGCCAGCTGACTATCGGCAATTATCTTGGTGCGCTGCGCCAGTGGGACCGGATGCAGGATGATTACGATTGTCTGTATTGCATCGTTGATTTACATGCAATTACTGTCCGGCAGGAGCCGACGGCCCTGCGCAGTGCTTCGCTGGATTCTTTAGCTTTATATCTGGCCTGCGGTATAGACCCAAAACGTTCGGCCGTGTTTATGCAATCACATGTGCCTGAGCACAGCCAGTTGGCTTGGGTGCTGAATTGTTACACGCAGTTTGGTGAACTAAGCCGGATGACGCAGTTTAAAGACAAATCTGAGCGCCATAACAACAACGTTAACGCCGGTCTTTTTACTTACCCGGTGCTGATGGCGGCCGACATCCTGTTGTATCAGGCCAATCAGGTCCCGGTTGGCCACGACCAGAAACAACATCTGGAATTGGCGCGTGATGTGGCGATGCGCTTTAACGCCTTACACGGCGACATTTTTACCGTGCCAGAACCTTATATTCCGCCTGTTGCTGCACGCGTGATGAGCTTGCAGGAGCCGACGAAAAAGATGTCAAAATCGGATGAAAATCCGTGGAACTTCGTCGGTTTGCTGGAAGATCCGAAGATGATCAGCAAAAAATTCAAGAAGGCCATGACAGATTCAGAAGATCCGCCACGGGTATATTTTGATATCGACAACAAGCCAGGCGTCGCGAATCTGCTGAGCATCTTATCCGGTGTCACCAATAAACCGGTCGAAGCGCTGGTCAATGAATACGAAGGCAAAATGTATGGCCACCTCAAAGGTGATGTGGCGGATGCGGTCATTGCGTTATTGGAACCAGTGCAACAGCGTTTCCACGAACTGCGCAACGATCAGGCCACATTAACTCAAGTGATGCAGGCTGGTGCCGCGGAAGCGCGCCGTCGTGCGTCGGCGACGTTGTCGAAGGTTAATGAAGCCGTTGGTTTTGTGCTGCCTTAAACAATAAGATGTAAAAAGCAAAAGCCCCGCTCGCGGGGCTTTTGTATTTCTGCGCTTTACCGGGTTGCTTACAAATAGGCTTTGCTAAACGCTTCTTTCGATTCTTTGATATAGGCCCGGGCTTTTTTCGCGTGATTCTCCCAGGCGGCTTTATCGGCGCTGTCACTAAACGGGTTTTGCTCCGGCGCAATGGAACGGTCAAAGCGGTCGTAAAAGGTCAGGGCTGCAGCCGTCACCTGATTAAAGCGTTCTTTGTATTCCTGCACGCTTTCCAGTTGCTCTGAGGTTTTCAGCAAATACTGCACCAGTTCGGTGTTTTGCTCGCGATCATGCAGTTGCTGTGCGTGATTGGCGACGTTTGCCGCAATTTCGCTACTGATGGCAGCGCGGATGCTGTCTTCTTTACTCATCACCCGGCCAAAGTTTTCCTGGGTGCGGGCCAGGCCTGCGTGCTGAATATAACCACGCAGCTGTTTGTCCAAATCCTTGCGGTAGCTTTCCACCAGCTTTTGCATAGCGCCAAGCTCATTATCGAGCGCATTGACCTGCTGCAGTTCTTTTTCCAGCTCGTTGAGGAAACGCTCGGCGTTCTCGTAAATTTTCAGGCCGTTTTGTTCAGCGAATTTGCGGTCTTTGCGGCTTAAATCCGCGTTTTCATAGTTCGATTTATCAAAAGCCGCCGCCAGAAAAGATTTAAAGGGTTCGGCAAATGCTGCATAAGCGCCACCGGTGACCACACTCAGAGTTGCAGTCGCGAGATCGCCAAACGGCTTCACCATCGAAGTTAACCGCGCTTGCTGCAGCGGCGAAGACACGCGTTTAGTGTCACTGATGATGTTGCGAAACGAGGCATAAGCCATCGGATTAGACATCTTGTTGCGCTCAGAGCTGGCCAGCACCAACGTGATGCTGGCGTAAATTGCATTAGCGTATTCCAGATACTGACGCTGCGTCTCGAGCTGCGCGGCGTAATTCTGCCCTAAGCTTTTAAACTGTTCTGCCTGCAGCTCCGGATTTTTGTTTTGCTTCAGCCGGTCCAGAATGCCGCTGACAATACGCTGTTCGTTTTTCTGCAACGCCACATCCAGGCCAATCCGCTCGATGCTGACGTCATCCAATGCAATGCCACCGTTGCTGCTTTCAATATCTAAGCGGATAAATTTGCGGCCCGGGTCGTCAATTGAAATGCGGTGGGCCAGATAATCCGCACTGCTGGCCGACATTTCGATCAGACCAATTTGTTGCCAGGGCGCGTCGGCTTTTAATGAGGTGGAACTTAAGATGTTGATGCGGTAGCTGGTATAGGCATTTTCCGGTTTGACCCAAAATTCCAGCATCCCAGGTTCAGCCACCTGGGCGGGCGTCACCAGGCTGGCAGCACCACGGCTGCAGAACAGTGCCTGTTGCCCACTGCGAGCCAGCTCATGCTGCAATTGACAGCCATTTAAGATATTCCAGCTGCTGTTGCCTTCAAAATCAGCTTTAAACACCGGCTGTGCCAGTGCACTACCGGCGAATGCCACAGAACTCAGGAACAGGGGGAGTACACGCATATCATCCTCAATCAGGCCAGTGGGTGGCGACAAGCTGCAGGCTGCCAGCTGCAGACTGTACCAAAGCTGAATCAAAGCAGCCAGAAGCGCTTGCTGCGTTTTGGCTTTGGTACGGCCAGAAAGGCTGCGCTGACCTCTGGCGCCTGCGTTGACATCAGCAGGCGAACCCGATAGAACAGAGTGATAAAAATCAAACAAAAACAAAAACTTTCAGACGGGGATACAGATGACAACACCAATAGCTCCACAAGGCTGGCCACAGCGTTTGCTCTGGCTTGGTATTGCTATCACCGGGGCTGCAGCCGCCGGTGGTATTGCGCTGAACCGCGGCGAATCCATCAATGCGATTTGGTTTATCGTCGCGGCTGTTTGTACTTATCTGATTGGTTACCGCTTTTACAGTGCCTGGGTGGCCGCGAGGGTGCTGATGCTGGATGAAACCCGCGCCACGCCTGCAGTACGCCTGGCTGATGGCCGGGATTATGTGCCTACTAACCGCTGGGTCGTGTTTGGCCACCATTTTGCAGCGATTGCCGGCCCCGGCCCGTTGATTGGGCCGACCTTAGCGGCGCAGTTCGGTTATTTGCCGGGTACCTTGTGGATTTTGGTCGGCAGTGTATTGGCAGGCTGTGTGCAGGATATGGTGATCCTGTTTTGTTCAATGCGCCGCGATGGCCGCAGTTTAGGTCAAATGGCGCGGGACGAACTCGGTCCAATCGGTGGTTTTGCTGCTTTGCTGGCCACTTTCCTGATTATGATCATCCTGATTGCGGTGCTGGGCCTGGTTGTCGTCAATGCGATGAAGCATTCGCCCTGGGCAACTTCTACCGTGGCGGCCACTATTCCTATCGCAGTGTTCATCGGCCTTTATATGCGTTATTTGCGGCCGGGCCGGGTGTTGGAAGGCTCGTTATTGGGCGTGGTGTTATTGCTGTTGTCGGTCGGAGCCGGTGGTTGGGTCGACCAACAGGCTGACCTGCGCGAATGGTTTAACCATCCGGGGTTACCGCTGGCCTTTGCGGTTATTGGCTACGGTTTGTTAGCCGCAATTTTGCCGGTCTGGTTGTTGCTGGCACCGCGGGATTATCTGTCGACTTTTATGAAACTTGGCACCGTAATTTTGCTGGCAGTGGCGATTGTCATTCTGCAGCCGGAAATCAAAATGCCGGCGCTGACCCAGTTTATCGATGGTACTGGCCCTATTTTTGCCGGTAGCCTGTTTCCTTTTGTGTTTATCACTATCGCTTGTGGCGCGATTTCAGGTTTTCACTCGCTGATCTCAAGCGGCACCACACCAAAATTGCTGGAAAATGAACGCGATATTCGCATGGTCGGTTACGGCGGCATGGCTTTGGAATCATTTGTCGCCATCATGGCGCTGATAGCGGCTTGTGTACTGGAGCCTGGCGTCTATTTTGCGATCAACAGCCCGGCCGGTATTGTCGGCGCGACGCCGGAAGCGGCCGTAGCGACCATCAGCAGCTGGGGTTTCCCAGTGACTGTGGAGCAAATGAATCAGCTGGCGGCGACGATGGGCGAAGCTACGTTATTTGCCCGTACTGGGGGCGCGCCATCGTTGGCAGTCGGGATGGCCAGTATTTTCGCCTCCGCTTTTGGCGAGCATTTACTCGCCATGTGGTATCACTTTGCCATTATGTTTGAAGCCGTCTTTATCCTGACGACGCTGGATGCCGGCACTCGCGTTGGCCGTTTTATGCTGCAGGATATGCTGGGGAATTTCTCACCGCGGCTCGGCCAAACCAGCTGGTATCCGTCCGTGGTACTGACATCTTCGCTGGTCGTCGCCGGCTGGGGTTATTTCCTTTATATCGGTGTGATAGACCCCAATGGTGGCGTAAATATCCTTTGGCCTTTATTTGGTATTTCTAATCAGCTGTTGGCTGCGATTGCGCTGACAGTTGCGACCTCCATCCTGATTAAAACTGGTCGCATCAAATACTTGTATGTCACGGCGCTGCCGCTGTGTTGGTTGCTGATTCTGACGACGACAGCAGTGTATGAAAAAATTAGCAGCGCGGACCCGCGTATCGGTTTTTTTGCTGCCGCCAATGATTTGCAGCAAAAGCTTGATGCGGGGTTGTTAGCGCCAGAAAAAGCCGCGGTAGCCCCTCAGCTGATTTTTAATCAGCAACTGGATGCCTGGCTCGCGATGTTATTTGTCGTGCTGTTATATCTGGTTGTCGGCGATATGCTCAGAATGGCCTGGCGACGACAGCGTGGGCTCAGTATTTTGCCTTCCTCGGAAACGCCGTACATCTCCAATAAACCTCTCCGGGTAAATGGAGTAAGCCAATGAAATCTTTTATCAAAAGATGCTGGGCACTGCTACGGCAGTTGTCCGGTGATGACGCGTATGAACGGTACCTTCGCCATCAGGCACTGGCGCATCCGGGCGAGCAGCCGCTTGATCGCAAAAGTTTTTTCCAGCGTGAGCAGGAACGTAAATGGAATGGAGTGAAACGCTGTTGTTAAGCAGTGACAAAATCGCTGATACGACAACAGGACGTTCGCGGGAGACTTTCCCCCCGAGTGATCTGTTTGGAGCTGCGCGCTGCGCCGGTTTGTCACCATGGATTTGATAAAGACTGAGCGGTGCAATGAAGAACGGATCCTGCGCTCTGCCGATCTGGAGATCCACCTGAGAACTCAGCAGGTCTTTCATCAAGGCCGGTTAATTCCGCTGAAAGGACTAAGTTACCGCTTGCTTGAAACCTTGGTGCAGGCGAATCCGCAGCTGGTTTCTCCGGCGGAACTCGCACTGCGAATTTGGCGGAAGGCTTATGTCTCCGATGAAACCATTGCGCAGCGTGTCTCGTTGCTGCGAAAAGCGCTGAGTTTTTTGCAGGTAGACACGATAGAGTCTGTGCGT
Organism: uncultured Chromatiaceae bacterium; assembly: GCA_946482325.1. The sequence continues at coordinate 7,290 of CAMLRA010000131.1, forward strand.
AGTGAAGGGTATCGCTGGCTCCCTGCGGTAACGACTGAGAGAAGCCATCAATCTGATATTCGCCACAACACCGTGCCGGCGTTACGGGACTCCACTAAACGGAAGTACATGCTTGCGGTCGTTATTCTGCCTTGTATTGTGGCATTGGCGTATTACATCGCGGTTCAGCCTTCTGCGAAAATTGCGTCTGTGGGAGAACTGCATCCGCGGCCGGTGATGTTACAAAAGGCTGTCGACTACGCGCAGCAAAATCATGCCTCCGCCAATGCTATCGCCATTGAATTGTTTTCTAAGTTTTTAATGCAACAGCCTGATCATATCGAAGCTCTGCTTGGACTGGCGACAGCCAATATTGAACGTGTGGTCAAGTTCAACGGAGATGCACAACTACTGGATGTCGCGGATAAACAGATAAAACGTCTGGCAACAACAGCGGTCGCACCTTGGCGGCTGGCAAAATTGACAGGCTATTACCATGACGCCCGCGGTGATATTGCCAAGGCCATCGCTTACTATGAGCAGGCGTTGGCTGCTGATCGTGATGCAATGAGGCAGGTTGCTGCGTCACTCGCATACTTGTATGTACGTAAAGGGCGTCTGTATGAAGCGATGCAGCTAAATCTGTCTGTGTTGAATCATCAACATGGCTATAGCGTGCTGCAAGTCGCGGAAATTTTGTATCTGGCTGGATTGTCCGGGCAGGCCTCAACTTGGGTGGGCCAGGCTTATCAACTGGCTCCACACGACGCTTTTGTCGCGGTGCAGTACGCCAGAGACGCGAAAGGTCGCGGTGATAAAGCCGGGGCGTACCAGGCTTTGCATAAATTACATCAATTTCATGCCGGGACTGCGGATAGTTACATCACATTGGCCTTATTGGCGATAGACGACCAGCAGTGGGAGCTGGCCGGTCAGGCTCTCGCGAGCGCTGAGCAGCGGGAACCTGACAGTTTGTATGCATCAGCTTTGCTGTATTGGCTAGTGCAAAAAAAACACCTGAAAGGGCCGGCAGTCAGACCGACCACTGACAGCAACACGGCAGTCTGGCCGAACTGGCATGTTGCGAAAAGTATTGTGGAGATTGCCGATGCTGACTTTGCTTCGGCTAAAAACTCACTCGCCGCAGCAGTGTCTGACGGTTTTATCGATCTGCAATATCTGTTATCTGTGCCGATATTCACAGAAATGGCAGATGACATAGAGTTTCAGGAACTCCTGCGGCAAATGCGGCACTCAGTCAACACTGAGCGCGCCAAGATCATGACTATTGAGCTTCCTGAGCCAACGGCAGTAGTGCTGGCAGAATAGCCTTTGCAAAGATTGCATGAGTTTGTTGATGCATATAGCGGGTATTGTATGCCGTGGCGGTAATGACTGCCGTGGCCGCTAACTCGGGCACAACAAACAGGTAATTTCCGCCGTTGCCAGCGGCGGCAAAGCTATCAATAGTTTTGCCGTTGACCGTAAATGGGAAACGCCACCAGGTAAGCCCATATGTTGCATTCAGCTCCGGCATTGCCACGGAGTAGGATTGTAAGCTCTTTTCAATCCAGACTTCGGGTAAGAGCTGTTTACCGGACCATTTCCCTTTGTGCAGGATCAACTGACCAATTTTTAGCAGATCTCTGGGTTTTATTTTTAAGCCCCCACCGCCTTGAGTAATTCCCTTTCCATTATAAAGCCACTCGCTTTCAGTGATCCCAAGCGGTTGAAACAGTGCAGCATTCGTGTAATCAGACAATCGTTGTTTTGCTGCAATTTCTATTGCTGCTGCGGTGACGGAGATACCGGCAGTGCAATAAGCGAAATCCCGGCCATATGGCATTTTGGCAATCGGTGTTTCCCATGGTGGATTTGCTCTTGTCGGCAAATTCAGGAAGAAGTGTACCCAGTCCTTTGTCAGGTACATTTTTTCTTCATGACCTGCGGACAGGTCGTTCATATCGTCACATTCCAGTGGATTGGTCATCGACAATAAATCAAAAAAGGTCATGGCTGATTTTTCTGGTGTCAGGTGTGAGACCGGCACATCTTTAAATATCGGTAACACCTTATCTGTATCTGAATGGAAATAGCCGTCGGCAATAGCTCGACCGAACATCAGGCCTGTCAGGGTTTTGCTGGCAGAACGAATATCATGCAGGTCGTCGGCAGTCGTGCCGTTGTAATAGCTTTCGTGCAGCAACTGGTCGTTTTGCATCACCAACACGCTACTTAGCTGCTGTGGTTTCAGCGCGGCGATTGATGCACCAATCTGTTGATGATCATCGCTTGCATGAGCCAGCCCATTGAAGATCAGTACACAAACGGCACAAGAACGCATCCTAAATTTCATATTGAGACCTTTCTGGTTGTTTATGGTCGTCACAGTCTGGTTGGCCGGAGTAAAAAAGTCGTTTAAAGATGTCTGAAGAATTCTGAAGGGACGGATTCGTAAAGTGATTGCTGCAATTCGTGGGTAAACCACGCAAAAATTGCGAATTAGGAAATATAGTCAGTACAATTATTTGTGTTTAAGTAGGGTATTTCCTTGCTGCGAGTTGGAGACAAAACTGCAACAATCTGATGTCATGAGGTTATGCGGAAGTCATACCGGCAATCTGTCGATAATCCCGCAAAGTGATGTGGGTACAAAATATCCGGGAAATGGTGGCCCCAGCTGGACTTGAACCAGCGACCAATCGATTATGAGAGGAAAATCAAAGACTTACCGCCACTTACTGTTTTATCGAAACATTTACTAAATCATCTAACAAATTCAAGGGGTTATGGCCTCTTGCTACCGCCATGGTGCATAAATCCGTTGTAATTCAACGGCCTTCAAAATCGCGCCAAAGTAGCACAGAGGTAGCACAGCCATGACCCTCAAACACAAACTTCGTTTCACTGAAGCAGAAGTCGCAGCCATTCCTTTTAGCAATAAGCGCACTCGTTGGCACGACAGCGCAATGCCTGGTTTGGTATTAGATGTCACCAACAAAGCCAAAGTGTTTCGCGTCTACAAACGCATCCCAAACCACCATGTTCCAACATCAGTCTCCCTTGGTCAGTTCCCCGCACTGACAGTAGAAAGTGCCCGTAAGCTGGCGCGTAAAGTGATGGCAGATATGGCCGATGGTATCAATCCAAACGACCAAAAACGTCAGTTCCGCGCCGCAGCAGTAACGCTGCTAGATGTTTACCGAGCCTACATCGAACAACGTGAACTGAAACCAACCACCTTAACCGGCTATAAGATCAACATTGGTAATTACCTGAAAGACTGGCAAAACAAACGGCTGGCCGATTTAACCGAGGAGCTGATAGTTAAGCGGCACGCTGAGCTGTCACTTCGCAGCAAAGCGCAAGCAGACAACATCATGCGCATGCTGCGGGCCTTTTATAACTTCGCTAAATCCGAATACAAAGACTCCAACGGTGTCAGCCTGTTCCCGCACAACCCAGTGGCGATCATCTCAGCCAAACGCGCTTGGAATAACATAGGCCGCAAACAAACCCGTTTACGCGTCTCTCAACTCCAGCCGTTTTTGGATGCGATTGATGCCGTGCGTAATGACGCTATACGTTATCGCCAGGATTTCACAGTAACTGTCTGCGACTACATCGAATTCATCATGTTCACGGGCTTGCGTCGTGGTGAGATGATGACGCTTAGCTGGCCAGATGTTCACTTAGCGGATGAGCTATTTATGCTCAAAGACACCAAAAATAGCGACAACGTCGAATTACCGTTAACCGAACCGCTTAACGCCATTTTGGCACGCCGCCAAGAGTATCGTGTTAATGACTACGTGTTTGGCGTTGCCAATCAGTGCGGCCATATTGTCGAGCCTCGTAAAATTCTGGCAAAGGTAAACGCCGTTGCCGAGCTCAATATTCAACTACACGACTTGCGACGCACCTACTGTTCAATCGCAGAAAGCCTGGGAGTAGGGCTCTATACCTTAAAACGCCTGCTTAACCACAGAACTGGCCGCAACGACGTTACAGCGGGCTATACCATCCTGACAGCAGACGAGCTGCGTGAACCGGCACAGCGTATTACCCAGAAAATCTTGCAGGCAGCAGGTCGACAACCAGCGGATAGCGAAATCAATGAGTTGAAGAAACAGCTGTCGCGGTTGAGTCGTGAGCAGAAGTTGCTGATGCTGGCGGAGTTAGTGCATTAGCTAGTAAGGGGGGCTTGGTTTAGTTGACCAAGCGCCTCAGTATTTTCTACATGTTTACTTAATTCGCTAGCGCTTAAAATCCGCAAAGAGCGAATTGCAGACTAAAAAAACGATTAATTTGTTCAAAAATAAATGTCTGTAACACACTATTTGCTGACATTCGTTTTTTGCGCTTTGACGCTTTATCACTGCAGCCGTGACCCTTCCCCTGCGCTCAAACCAACCTCGTGATGATATTTTTTAGCCTATGCAGTCTTTATTACACACCTGTAGTGGCGCAGGATGGCTATTTAAAACGAGGCGGTTTTGGCTGCAGTTTTTGTATGATGGCGTACCAGTGGCGCATCAGGCTTTGGTGGTTTGTTTTCAGATTTGTCTGACGTTGCAGTTGTCGGGCCAACATCAGGTCATGGTCAAACTGCAGCCATTTGTCTGGATCTGGTACCAGACTGTTGTAACCT
>CAMLRA010000132.1 GCA_946482325.1 uncultured Chromatiaceae bacterium
CATTCGTTATATGTCCGACACTGAACCTGCGGCCCGTATCGTATTTTATTTTTCGTTGCTAACCGCCATTATCTCATTTATTCCGGTACCTTTTGACTGGCATCCGCTACCGGCGATTGCCTGGTGGGCTTTTGCCGGTATGGGTGTATTGGCGGCTGCCGGACAGATGGCCATGACCCGGGCCTATGCATTGGCGCCGGCCAGTGACATCGGCATGTGGACTTACAGCAGTGTCATTTTTGCCGGTCTGTTTGGTTATCTGTTCTGGCAGGAGCCGGTCACTATGGCCTGGTTTGCCGGCGTGCTGATTATTTTTTACGCCGGTTATGTCACCAGCCGGCAGCGCTTATTCTGAGACCTGCAACTGTCCTCAAAACACGCGGTCATAGCTGAAACTAACAGCATTCGCATCGCCATAGGTCTGCTTAAACCACTCGCCACTGTTGTCTTGCCAGTGGTCTAACTGAACTTTCACGGCAGCAGAGGAGCTGACATCAAACCGCACTACCAAGGATGACAACCGGTGTTTTTCTCGATCAGATTCATCAGTGAGTTCAAATGGGTTGCCGGAGTTGATTTTCTGCTGATAAAGGCCATGCGTCAGATACCAAGTCCAACCATCGAGGCGTTTACCAGCCGTCAAGGTATAAGCCAGATCCCGACCATAAGATTCGGTGCGATCAGAGAAAAACAGCTCGGTACTGACAATCCAATCCTGATAATCAATTAAACCGGACGCGCCAAACAATATTTGTTCTGCCGGTGCCGACCAGTCTTCATTGTCACTGATCAGCCGGCTTTGGGTGTCGGATTTCATCAACATCAAACGCCCTTCAAACCAGTCCCGGTTCATTAATAATTCCGCACCGAAAATTTTGCGCCAACGGGTATCGGTTTCACTGTCGATTCCGTTATAAATTTTCATGTAATCATTATCTTTACGCGTTTCATTGCCGGCAAAAGTATTGACCAGACCACTCCAGTCGCCGACCTGAAAGCTGTGATTCCAGTTGATGCCGTTATAGTTCACCGCCTCCCAGCCATAGGTTTGCGGTGGCAGGTGCACCCAAGGATAAGTGAAACTGACGTCCTGCTGTTCTGAATAATAAAATAGCGGTAAACGTTTACGACCGACCTGCAGCAGGTTATTGTCGCCAAGCTGCCAGCCGACATATACCCATTCAAGATTAAGATCCCAATCGCGGGCACCGCGACTGACCACCTGGGCTGTCAAACTGAGCTGCTCAGACAACAGCAGGTTCCCCTGCAAGCCAATTTTTGAATCTGCAGCAAAATCCCAGCTGCTGTCGATAACCCCCGATTGCGAAAAATCCGAAATCATACACGGGCAATCAATCCCTGTTTCATTTTTGCCCTGCACCGAGCCGCTCAACGTTTTACCGGCGGCCAGTGTCAAAAATCCACTCCAGTTAAACTCTGTGGCTTGGGTGTTGGCAACGAACAAGGCAGATAACAACAACGGCAAAGACCGCTGCATAGGATTTAGCCGATTCATGTTGTTTACTCCGGAAAGTAGATAACCCGTGGTGAGCTTCAGAAAGTCGCCAGCACTTTAACTTTATCCGTGACTGAGGTTTTATCTACATACCCAATCACACTGGGGTTCTGGCTGACCAGCTCGAGCATTTCCGCGTCACTGCTGATTTCTTTTGGCGGCGTACCTTTGCCTGTGAATACCAGTTTGGACCAATAGGCTTTGATTTGACTGCCGGATTTATTCAGCACTTTCTGATTAAACATTTCAGTGGTGGCGCTGCCCTCCGGCTGACCTAAAGGTAAGGCCGCTTTACCGTCCGGGAAGCTTTTACTGCGGCCCAGATAAATCTGCGCTATCGCTTCAGGGTTTAACGCTGCCGCATTGGAAGGATGTACTACTATCGCGATTTCTGCGGCCACTGACAGACTCAACAGTGCCAATGGCACCAACAGGATTTTTTTCATCGATTCGCTCCGCTTTGGCTTTACAACTTTTGACAAGTGTAGACCAGTATTCTGAAGCTACTGAACTGGCAGCAAAATTTACCAATTTTGCCCGCTTTGGCCGCTCCATTTCAGGATTTGGCAGTGCAACACTGGTACTTGCGCGGGGTGTCAGTTAAAATACGCGCCATTTTTCCGTCCGACTGTTACAGGCAAATTCTGACCATGAGTAAAAAGCTGCACATCAAAACCTGGGGCTGCCAGATGAACGAATACGATTCATCAAAAATGGCTGACTTATTGGATGCCACTCATGGCTATACCCTGACTGAAGAAGCCGAAGACGCTGATGTGATCTTGTTAAACACCTGCTCCATCCGCGAAAAAGCCCAGGAAAAGGTCTTCCATCAACTGGGCCGCTGGCGCCCGTTGAAAAAGAAAAACCCGAATTTAATCATTGGTGTTGGTGGCTGTGTTGCCTCTCAGGAAGGTGCAGCCATTCGTGAACGCGCACCATTTGTCGACATCGTGTTTGGTCCACAAACACTGCACCGCCTGCCGGAAATGATCAATGCCGTGCGCGGTGACCGTTCCCCTGTTGTCGACGTATCTTTTCCTGAAATTGAAAAGTTTGACCGCTTGCCAGAGCCTAAGGCCGAAGGCCCGACTGCTTTTGTCTCCATTATGGAAGGCTGTTCCAAGTACTGTACTTTCTGCGTGGTGCCTTACACCCGCGGCGAAGAAGTCAGCCGGCCACTGGATGATGTGTTACTGGAAATCGCTCAACTGGCTGAACAAGGGGTGCGGGAAGTCAACCTGCTGGGACAAAACGTCAACGCATATCGCGGCGAAACCCACGACGGCCAAATCTGTCATTTCTCCGAATTATTGCGTTTAGTGGCTGCCATCGACGGCATCGACCGCATTCGTTACACCACCTCACATCCGGTGGAATTTACTGACGACATTATCGAAGTGTACCGCGACGTACCAGAACTGGTAGATCACCTGCACTTGCCGGTACAAAGCGGTTCGGACCGCATTCTGACGCTGATGAAGCGCAATCACACTGCGCTCGAATACAAAGCCAAGATCCGCAAGCTGAAAAAGATCCGGCCTAATCTTTCGATGTCATCGGATTTTATCATTGGTTTCCCGGGTGAAACCGCTGAAGATTTTGCCCAGACCATGGACCTCATCAGTACTATCGGTTTTGATATGAGTTTCAGTTTTATCTATAGCGCCCGCCCGGGCACGCCAGCGGCAGATCTACCGGATGACGTGCCGGAAGAAGAGAAAAAACAGCGCCTGTATATTCTGCAGGACCGCATCAATCAACAATCGCTGCAAATCGCCCGTGGCATGCTCGGCACTGAGCAGCGTATTCTGGTTGAAGGCCCATCGAAAAAAGACTTAATGGAACTGACCGGCCGTACCGAAAACAACCGGGTGGTGAATTTCGAAGGGACGCCTGATATGATTGGCCAGTTCGTTGACGTACGTATCACCGATGTATTCACCAACTCATTAAAAGGCGTCGTGGTTCGTACTGAAGCCGAAATGGGACTGCGCCGTGAAATATCGCCGCAACAAATTATGGCACGCCAGCAAAAGCCGGATACTGCGACGAATAACGCGCCGGATGCCTTGGGAGTGGCGACTTATCAGCCTTGATCCAAAGGGATAAATGCGGCAGTCTTGAGTTTTCCCCCTGCAAGTCCGGTTTTTGCCGGACTTGTTTTATCTGATGATGAGAGAAGGACATTTGGACAACCCAATCAGTAGCCTCGAATTCAATTTATCTCCGGCCGATCATCAACGCCTTGCCTTGCTGTGTGGGCCGTTTGACGACCACCTGCACCAGATTGAGCGCCGTTTCCGGGTGCAAATTCAAAACCGCGAAGACAAATTCCGCCTGTTGGGCCTGACTGATCAGCTGCCAGTAGTGCGTCAGTTATTGGAAACTTTATATCTGGATACTGTCACTGCTGCCGGTAAATTGCAGCCGCTGACACCGGAACAGGTGCATTTAGCACTGAGTAGCATTGAAAACCCGAGTTCGCTGGTCAGTATCGATGCCGGCACTCAGGAAGTCAGTATCAAAACTAAAAAGGGGTTGATTAAAGGCCGCAACGCCAACCAAAGCCGCTATGTGGCCAATGTACTGACCCATGATGTGACTTTTGGGATTGGCCCGGCTGGTACCGGCAAAACCTATCTGGCAGTCGCCTGCGCCGTAGATGCGCTGGAGAAACAGCAGGTCCGGCGTATTGTGCTGACCCGCCCCGCCGTCGAAGCCGGTGAAAAGCTTGGTTTTTTACCCGGTGATCTGACGCAAAAAGTCGACCCGTACCTGCGCCCTTTATACGACGCTTTGTTTGATATGCTCGGTTTTGAGAAGGTCGAAAAATATCTAGAGCGTGGCACCATCGAAATCGCGCCGCTGGCCTTTATGCGCGGCCGCACCTTAAGTGATGCCTTTATCATTCTCGATGAAAGCCAGAACACCACAGTCGAACAGATGAAGATGTTCCTGACCCGGATTGGCTTTAATTCCAAAGCAGTGATCACCGGTGACGTGACTCAGGTCGATTTACCACGTGGTCAATATTCCGGCCTGAAACACGCCATGGATGTGTTGTCCCAGGTCGACGCGCTCAGTTTTAACTATTTCACCGCCAAAGACGTGGTACGTCATCCGGTGGTGCAAAAAATTGTGATGGCCTATGAAGCACACGACAAAGCCGTGGCAGACGCCAAAGCCGCAGCACGGGCCGCTGAACAAGCCTTGACCACAGCGCAAACACAGATTCAGTTGCAGGGATCTGCGCCAGCAGAAACACCTGCAGTAAAACCGGCACGCCGGCGCACAAAAGAGGTTTAAATGGCGATTATTCTGGATTTGCAACAAGCCAGCACGGCAACAGAATTACCGACCGAGGCCGAGCTGCAGCGCGTGCTTGATGCGGCGATTTCGCCATTTCAGGCTGATGCGGAAGTGACCATCCGGATTGTCGACGAAGCGGAAAGTCAGCAGCTGAACTTTGATTATCGGGAAAAAGACAAACCAACGAATGTGCTGAGTTTTCCGTTTCAGTGTCCACCCGGTATTGAACTGCCACTGCTCGGCGATTTAGTAATTTGTGCTCAGGTGGTGGCTCATGAGGCGGCTGAACAGGGTAAAACCCTGCAGGCGCACTGGGCGCATATGGTGGTGCATGGCAGCTTGCATTTACTGGGCTTTGACCATATAAATGAAGCTGATGCTGAGGAAATGGAAGCCGAAGAGATCCAAATCCTGCATGACCTTGGTTTTCCTAATCCTTATCTGATTGACTGAACACGGAGCTGATCTGAAGTCATGAGTGACGACAATCCACACTCGGGTCGCGGTTCTGCCGCGAAATCCTGGTTAGAACGCATCGCCGCGATTTTTACTGCAGAACCCCAAGACCTGACTGATTTAGAAGCCATCATTACTGAGGCCAATACCAGAGCACTGATTGACACTGACACCAAAGGCATGTTGCAGGGTGTGTTGGCGATCTCCAAAATGCGCGCCCGCGATATCATGGTGCCGCGCTCACAAATGGCCACTATTGATATCGACCAGCCGCTGGAAGAATATCTGCCAATTTTGCTGGAAAACAATCACAGCCGTTACCCGGTGGTCAATGAAGACAAAGACCACATCGAAGGCATTCTGATTGTCAAAGACATCCTACAGTACGCGTTAAAACCTCAGACCGAATGGCAATTACGCGATTTACTGCGCCCGGCGGTGATTATTCCGGAGAGTAAAAAAGTTGATGCCTTACTGAAAGACTTCCGCCAACAGCGTTATCACATGGCCATCGTCGTCGACGAATATGGTGGTGTGTCGGGCCTTATCACTATCGAAGATATTCTCGAACAAATCGTCGGTGAAATTGATGATGAACATGACGAGGTGGAAGGCTCAGACATCCGCAAACTCGGCAGTCATGTGTATTTAGTCAGTGCCTTAACGCCATTGGATGAATTTAACGAAGCTTTTGCCACCGGTTTTGACGAGGCAGAAGCCAGCACCATCGGCGGTATTGTGTTACACGCCTTTGGTCATATGCCAGTGAAAGGCGAAAGTATCAACCTCGGCGGCCTGACGTTTAAAGTCAATAAAGCCAATAGCCGCCGGCTGGTGCAGCTACAAGTGATAAAACCCAAAACCGACAGTACCCATGACGAATAACGGCGGCGATACCAGCGCCACAGGATAATTTCAGTGCAATTCAGAATTTCTGCCCGGACCGGGCTGATGAGCCTGCTGCTGATTGGCGCAGGCCTACTCAATACCTTTGCTTTTGCGCCTTATGACTGGCATGCCTTACCGCTGCTGACGCTGACCATTCTGGCGGTGGCACTGCGCCAAAGCCAAAGCCCGGCGCAGGCCGCCTGGCTGGCGTTCTGTTATGGCCTTGGCTGGTTTGGCCTTGGCGTCAGCTGGGTTCACGTCAGTATCGCCACTTTTGGCGGCATGCCGCTGATTGCCAGTCTCGGCATTATGGCGCTGCTGGTCGCTTATCTGTCGCTGTTTCCGGCGCTGGCCGCTTATCTGGCGGCACGTCTCACTAAAGGCCAAGCCAGCTTCTGGCCTTTACTGCTGGCGATTTGCTGGACCTTTGCTGAAAATCTGCGTTCGTGGCTGTTCACCGGTTTCCCCTGGTTATCGGTGGGCTATAGCCAGACCGATGGCTGGCTTGGCAGTTACGCCCCACTTGTTGGCGAAACCGGTATCAGTTTTATTCTGTTGTTCGCGGCCGGCAGCTTTGCTGCTTTTTTCCGCCTGTCACGCAAACGCAGTCGTTTAAATCCGCCTGACAGTCCAAACAACCTGCTTCAACGCAGCGACCAGGCCCAACTTGCCGTCGTTGTGTTATTGCTGGTGCTGGCACCAGTGCTTACTTCATTAAAAGGCTGGCAGCCAACTGGCGCAGCAGCAAGCGCCGCACTGGTGCAGGGGAATATCCGCCAGGAACTGCGCTGGGCACCAGAGCAAGAACTGCCGACAATGAAGAAATACATGCAGCTAACGCGGCCACAACTTGCCAATCGCCTGGTGGTTTGGCCTGAAGCGGCGATCCCGCAGCTGGAACCGGATGCGCAGGCTTATCTGTTTAACCTCGACATGCTGGCGGCAGAAAATCAGGCAGCCGTGGTGACCGGCATTCTGGATGTAAAACGTAACGGCGATGCCTACAACGGTATGATTGTGGTCGGTGACACCGGCGTGAAAAGCCAGATTTATCATTATGAAACCCAGAATCGCTATCAGAAACATCATCTGCTGCCAATTGGCGAGTTTGTGCCTTTTGAACAGTTTCTGCGGGACGTTGCCCCCTTCTTTGATTTACCAAATAGTTCTTTTACCCGGGGGGAGTGGCAACAACCTAACCTGCAGGCCAAAGGTTATCAGCTGCTCGCCGCTTTGTGTTTTGAAATTGCTTTTCCGCGCCAAATCCGCGCCAATTTCCGTGATGATACCGACATATTATTGACCGTCAGTAACGATGCCTGGTTTGGCGACTCACACGGCCCCTGGCAGCATCTGGAAATTGCCAGGATGCGGGCGCTGGAATTTGGCCGCCCCTTGCTGCGCGCGACCAACAATGGTGTCACTGCAGCCATTGATGCTGATGGTAAGGTTCTGGGCCAGTTGCCGCAGTTTCAGGATGGCGTGCTCACAATTGAGGTGCCGTTAACGCAAGGTCGCACACTGTATAGCCTGCTTGGAGACTGGCCACTGTATCTGTTGTGCCTGTCCGGTGCCGCCCTGCTATTTTGGCGCCAGCGTCAACTGCCTGATAATTCAGGTAGCCAAACTCAGACCACTGCCGCGACAGCGGGTGTGCAAGTCAAGACGACTGAGACACCGGTGGCTACAGACCAATCAACTGATGCAACAGCGCCAAAAGATCGGATCGACCCGCATTTCTGAGTGTCGTCGCCAAGCCCTGATAAACGAAGCCGCTAAATTAGCGGCTTCTTGTTTTATTCAGCGTCCATCCAGTTTCAGCCGGTTAGTCTGCGGTCAAGTCAGTCGGACTTTTCGGAGAATACTATGAGCAAGATGATGATGATTGGGTCTATGTTAGGCGCTGCCGCTATTACCGCTTTAGGCGCAGTGGCCACCAATTACAACAGCCAAAAAGACAGCCAGCCACAATGGGTTGAAATCGTCGGCAGTAAAGCCCTGATTGAAACCAGCACCGAACCGCAACAACAATGCACCACGAAAAGAATTGCCAAAACCGCTCCGGTACAAGACCAGCACGAAATCGCCGGTACTGTAATTGGGGCTGTGGTAGGCGGTGTTTTGGGGAATCAGGTCGGCGGCGGTTCTGGCAAAAAGCTGGCGACTGTGGCCGGTGCTGCAGCCGGCGGTTATGCCGGCAAACAAGTACAGGAAGACATGCAGCAAAAAGATGTCAGTTATCAGGAACAGCAAGTGTGTAAAACGGTGCAAAAAACCGTTGAAAAAACCATCGGTTATGAAGTGCGTTACTTGCACGATGGTGAGCTGAAAACCACACAGACCAGCCAGAAACCTACAGGCCGGATGTTGTTACAGGATGGCAAGCTGATGGCGGTGGAACCCGCCAGTTCATAGCAGTGTGTAGTTCCGCGCAGCGCTCTGGTCATCAACAGTGTTTATATACTAAAGACCACAGCGCTGCTTTTTCTTACTTCAGTTTCATTCGCAATAACGTATTGTCTTTGACGATATGATGATGATAAATCGCCGCTAAAGCATGAAAACCAATCAGCGCATAACCGGCATCAGCCACTAACTCATGCAAGTCTTCAAAGGCGCCCGCCAGTTCTTCATTCGGCGCGATCAGCGCCGGCAATTCCAGCCCCCAGAATGGGATCACTTTGCCTTCGGCTGATAAAATTAACCAACCCAACAATGGCAGACCAATCAGCATCGCATACAACGCCAGATGCACTAATGCCGCCAGCTTGTGCTGCCAGACCGGCGGTTGCGGCTCAATCGCCGGATAGGGCTGACGGCTGCGGAACCAGATGCGGGCCACCGTCAGCAATAACACGGTCAGGCCTAACATGTAGTGCACTGTTTTCATCAGCTCCCGTTCCGGACTGCCGCGTTCGAAGCTGCTACGAAACTCCATCGTGACATATACCGCAATAATCAGCAGAAAAGTTAACCAGTGCAGCGCAATGGTCGGGAAAGAATAACGGGAATTACTCATTGATTTACTCCGTAGTCATTGATCAATAACAGCATGTGCTAGTCCAGTTAAATTGACTTTGCGTTAGCACAATAAATTACCTGAAAATACTGAAAGCTTTCTGAAGACTGCTACCAACGACCAAAATACTGGTCAATCAGCAACATCAGATGATGGTTTAACTCTTCGACCAGCGTATCCGCATTGGTCTGATAACTGCTGCACAAACGTTCAGCCTGAGCGTCACTGAGTAGCCGTCCCCCCAATGAAAACTGTAATTCAGGCAGAGACTTATCAAAACGTGGTGTCAGTACCCACTGCATAAATACCGGGGCATGGCTGCTGACCAGTGGCTGGGCAAACTGGCAAAACTCAGTGATATATTGCGCGCCGTCCGGCCCCAGACAACCTGGTTCCAACCGGTAAATCGCTTCCACAACGGCTTTGTTAGTCATGCCCAGTCCTTGTTCTGCAGGGATTATTGCTGTTTGATAGTGGCAATGAACTGATTTGAATCGGCAATAGCCCGGTTCATATCCTGTACCAGCCGGTCAACATCCTGCTGCAACACAGAAAATTCACCTGAAATGGCGCCTACTGCTTTCGCATTCAGATTATGTTTTAAATACAATACATTATCCTGCAATACCCGCAACACCGGCGGCATTTTACTCTCAGCACGACGCATCACTTTCACCAGCGCATCAAACTGACGTTTGGTATCCAGCAACTTTTGTTTGCTCTCGGCGCGTAGTTTTTTGTTCTGATATTGCTTTAATTCATCGTCCCATTCATTAAACAGATCAAAAGCCACCAGCTCGACTTTGTTGATGCGGGCACTCACTTCAGCTGCCGCTTTTTTACTGTCTTCGTATTGGCTGTTCAGCGCTTCATAGCGGCCCTGTAAATCACCGCCATGAAAACCAATCAGCTGGGATAACTGGTCGAGCGCATCTTTAAATTCCTGCTGGCCTTCAATCTGTGCATCCCGCGCCTGTTCGACACGGTCAATCAGGATGTCGCGTTTATGAATACCGACTTTTTCCATCGCCGCATAATAGGCCGTCGAACAACCACTTAATGCCAGCAAGCCCGCCAGCAGTACTACTTTTTTAAACATTTATTCTTCCTCAGCGCCGCCATTGACCAGTTCAGCAATGGCAGCCAGTTTTTGCATCGTCAGCGCGTTTAAGGTTTTTTTCGGGTATTGGCCTTTGTGATTGCGCTCACCAGCGCACAATCCGGTCAATAGTTCCAAAGCTTCATCAACAGTGCGTACCGTGTAGATGTGGAACTGGCCTGCAGCCACCGCGTTGATCACATCCTGATGCAACACCAGATGCAGTTGGTTACTGGCCGGGATCACCACGCCTTGTTGGCCGGTCAGGCCACGGGACTGGCATAACTTAAAAAAGCCTTCGATTTTTTCGTTCACGCCGCCAATCGCCTGCACCTGACCATGCTGATTGATAGAGCCGGTGATGGCCAGGTCCTGGCGTAGCGGCACGCCACAAATGGCGGAGATTAACGCCAGCACTTCAGCCAGCGATGCGCTGTCACCGTCAATCAGGCCATAAGACTGTTCCATCGCGATATTGGCTGACAGCGTCAGCGGGAACTGCTGGGCATATTTAGCGCCGAGGTAACCGGTCAGCAGCATCACACCTTTGGAGTGAATGGCTTTACCGAGTTCGACTTCGCGTTCGATATCAGTTACCCCACTGGAGCCCGGATATACAGTGGCACTAATCCGCGCCGGCGTACCAAAAGCGGTATCACCAATTTCCAGCACTGTCAGACCATTAATTTTGCCGACGGCCCAACCGTCTGAATCAATCAAAATCTGGCCTTCCTGAATATCTTCGAGGAAAGATTCACTGATGCGGCCGGTGCGGTATTGTTTGCCGGCGAGCGCCTGCTGCACATGAGCGCCACTCAGTTCAGTGTCGCCGGCCTGATTGGCGTAAAAACAGGCTTCACGCACCAGTTCCAGCACATCGGCAAAACGGGCGGATAATTTCTTCTGATGCTCGGCCTGGCGGAAGCTGAATAACAACAGCTGCTTCAATCCACAGACTGTCAGCGGGCCAGCTTCCAGTTGCTGAATTTGGTCCTGCAGTTGCAAAGACATGTATTTAATGGTCTGGTCGTTCAGTGGCAGATAATTTTCAAAATCGGCGAGCACGCGGAACAGCTCATTAAATTCATCGTCGACATCCTGCACCAGATAATACAAATCACGTGAACCAAGCAGCACCACTTTGACACTGAGCGGAATGGCTTTGGGCGTGATAATAGTGGAGTTGGTGACCGCATGTTCGCTCAGCGTATCAATCGATACTTCGCCGGATTTCAACGCCAACTTCAGCGCGTCCCACACCTGCGGTTGTGTCAGCAAGCGGTCAGCATCGAGGATCAGATAACCGCCATTGGCTTTATGCAACGCGCCAGCGCGGATCATCCGGTAGTTGGTATATAAAGACCCTTGCGCCGAGCTGTACTCCACCCGGCCAAAAATGTTGCCGTAACTGGGGTTCGCTTCAAACACTATAGGTGCGCCGGACATCGATTCATGATGTACCAGCACGTTGGGCACAAAATCATTGATAAAAATGCCGCGAATATCCAGCTCTTCGGCTTTGTCGCTTTCGAGCTCTTCCGGCAGCAGTTCCAGCACGGCTTTCACCAGCTCGGGTTTCATTT
>CAMLRA010000133.1 GCA_946482325.1 uncultured Chromatiaceae bacterium
CTGAAAGCGGCAGCGACATCCGCTTCGCCTTCAATCACGATGGCGCAGTCCGGCAGAGCTTTTTCAATCAGTTGCTTGAGCACCTGATTAATGGCCGGTGTGAATTCAGACAGTTTCAGCATCACTTTATTACCAGCGCTGATGGCGGCGACTAAAGGCCCAAGCGCCAGAAAGATTGGGTAATTCCAGGGCACGATAATGCCAACCACGCCCAGAGGTTGATACTCCACAGTGTTACTTGCCGGCCAGAATAATGGGCTGACGTGGCGTTTTTGTGGTTTCATCCAGCCTTTTAACCGGCGCAGGCTGTAGTCAATGCTGTTGATACTGGGTAACACTTCAAGCAGCCGGGTTTCTGATGCCGAGCGTTGGCCAAAATCGTGCGCTGCCGCCTGATATAGTTCTGCCTGCATAGCCAAAAGCTGCTGGCGCAGTGCCTTCAGCGCGGCCTTGCGTTGATTGGCGCCGGGTAACGGGTTGCGGAAATAATCTTTTCGTAACTGAGCAAACAGTGTTTCAAGGGACATCGGTACTGGTCCGGCCAACTAAGAGATGACTCTAATCTACTGGAGCCCGCCGACAAGTTCAATCAGATGCTGGGCAAGCTGTGACGACCCAGTTACAATGCCGCGGTTTTTTGGGTCTGTACCGCGCTTGTCGCTTGGAGTGAGCAATGAGTACCTCTGCTATGTTTCGTCTTGGACTTATCATCAATCCTTATGCCGGCCTTGGTGGCGCAGTCGGCCTCAAAGGCAGCGACGGTGTGGCTGAACAGGCCTTAGCGCTTGGTGCAGTGCCGATGGTGCAGCAGCGTGCAGAGCAGGCATTGCGTGAGCTGATGCCCTGGCAGGAACAGATTGTGATCCGCACAGTCGGCGGTGCTATGGGCGAAGAGATTGCCCGCACGTTAGGTTTTAACACTGAAGTGATTTGTCAGGCGGCACAGCAGCCTTCGACCGCCGAGGACAGTGAACATGCCGCACAGCAGCTAGCCGCAGCCGGCATTGATTTGTTGTTGTTTGCTGGCGGTGACGGCACAGCCCGTAATATCTGCAGTGCAGTCGGTGACAGAGTGACAGTGCTGGGGATTCCAGCCGGCTGTAAGATTCATTCCGGCGTCTATGCCATCACCCCGGCTGCGGCTGGCAAAGTGGTAGCACAGATGGTGCGTGGTGAGCTGATTTCCGTGCAGGAAGCCCTGGTGATGGACATCGACGAAGTGGCGTTTCGTCAGGGCACTGTGCGGGCCAAACGTTACGGCGAGATGCAAATTCCCACCGCATTACGTTATGTCCAAAGTGTGAAGTCTGCCGGTAAAGAATCCGAAGCGCTGGTGCTGGACGACCTCGCCGCGTATTTTGTCAGCCAGATGGAAGATGATGTGCGTTATGTGATGGGTTCCGGGACGACAGTCGCCGCAGTGATGCACGAGCTGGGCCTGCCGAATACTTTATTGGGCGTGGATGTCGTTGAAAACGGTGAGGTGATTGCCGCAGACGTCACGGCCGCCCGGCTGCTAGAGTTGGTGCAACAGCACCCGGCGCAGCTGGTGATCACGCTGATTGGTGGTCAGGGCCATATCTTTGGCCGCGGCAATCAACAATTATCACCAGCGGTGATCCGCGCCGTTGGCCGCAATAATATTCATCTGCTTGCCACTAAAAGTAAAATTCAGGCGTTAGACGGACGGCCACTGATCAGTGACAGCGGCGACCCTGCGCTTGACCGGGAACTCAGCGGCATGCTGCGCATTTTATGTGGTTATAACGATTATGTGATGTACCGGCTGGGGGCCGAAGATTAATGCAACAAGCACAGGATTTTATCCGCCACTGCGCGGACTTTTTTGACAACGCAGTCGCCAGCGCCAGTGACGATGAGTTATTCGCTCAAGGCTATTTAAGGGGACATCTGGATCTCGCTGCCGGTCGGTTGTTGGTCGAAGAACAACCCTTTTCTGAGCTGCAGCTGATTAACGCAGTGGACCAGAGTCTGACGCAGGCGATAGCTGGTGGTGAGCTCAATGACGCTGATGCTGCTTTGGTGCGGCAAATCTGGTCGACGCTTGCGCAGGCAGGCAAGACAACTGCAGCGGTTTAAGTTAGCATAAGTTTTTTGGCAGCGCGCTGCCCGGACCCTGCGCACAGCGTTATAGCACTGGCTGTGCGCCTCAACTAAAAGTGAACTTTATGTCGAATCTGACAACGTTAGAACAACACGCCAGTTATGGCATCGGCCTGCAAATGGGCCAACAACTTGCCGACAACCCGTTTGATGGTCTGGATATCGCCGCAGTCGCTGCAGGTCTGGCGGCAGCTTTTTACGGTGATGAGCCGGAAGTGAGCGAAGATCAAATCCGTGACGCCTTTCAGGTGATCAGCGGCCGGATGCAGGCAGCTGAAGCTGCCAAAGCGCAGTTAGCCGCCGCGGCTGGTGACGCTTTCCTGGCAGAAAATGCGAAAAAACCAGGTATCACTGTCACAGCCTCAGGTCTGCAGTATGAAGTGTTAAATGCTGGTTCAGGTGCAAAACCAAGCCGTGCTGATAAAGTCCGCACCCATTACCACGGCACGCTGATTGACGGGACTGTGTTCGACAGCTCGTACAACCGCGGTCAGCCAGCAGAGTTCCCGGTGTCAGGTGTGATCGCCGGTTGGACTGAAGCTCTGCAACTGATGCCGGTAGGCGCCAAATACCGCCTGTATATCCCGCACAATCTGGCCTATGGCGAGCGGGGCGCCGGTGGTGCTATCAAGCCATACAGCGCGTTGATTTTTGACGTAGAACTGCTGGATATCCTGTAAAATCTACAGGGAAAACAACAAATAAAAAAACCGCGAATCACGCGGTTTTTTTTATGAGCAGCTGTTCGTTTAGTCGTAAGGATTGTATTTGTGTTTTTTCAGCTGGCTGGCAATCACCACTAAACCGCTGATAAAAAACAGCGCAAAAGTGATCCGCATCCAAAACGGCATCGAATAGCCAAGGAAAGTCCAGACCACTTCGCCACACATGCCGGTAGGTTTAAACACCGCCGGGATCCATTCATGTAATGGTAACCAGGCCGGAAAATCGGGGAAAATGCCGCAGCTGGAAAAGCCGCCGTTCTGGACTAATTGTTCTTCTAACACCTGGTCATGGGCGATTTTTAAGCCCCAACCACTGCTGACCAACCAGCCCATATAAGCCAGCCAACGTAACAATGCTTGCTGACAGCCAAAAGCGCCAACCAGGCCACTCAGTAAAATGCCGCAAATCGCAAAGCGCTGATACACACACATCATGCAAGGTGCCAGTCCCATGATGTATTGAAAATACAGGGCGGCGATCAGTAAAGCGCCAGCCAGTGCTGACATCAGTAGCCAGGGCCAGGCTTTAAACGGCAAGCGTGAAACAGCGGCAAACATCTGATTTCCTTTATCAAGAAGGACTTATTTCCAGCGCACAATCTAAGCCAAATTACTTTTTTACACAACTACTGCACGTCGCTGCCTCGCCGCAATTTTCCGCACATGGCTTGTTAACTGAATGGCGTCTGGTACAATCAGTGCCAAATTTACCATTCATTACAACTACAACGGACAAATCCGGATGACAAACCTGATCAAAGCTCAGAGCCCTGCAGGCTTCGCTGAAGAATATATCGTCGAATCGATTTGGAACGGCAAATTTGCGCCAGGCTCTATTTTACCTGCTGAGCGTGAGCTGTCTGAGCTGATTGGGGTTACCCGGACTACCTTGCGCGAGGTGTTACAACGGCTGGCCCGCGATGGCTGGCTGACTATCCAGCATGGCAAGCCAACCCGCGTGAATAATTTCTGGGAAACTTCAGGATTAAATATCCTCGAAACGCTGGCGCGTCTGGAAGAAGAGCGTATGACAGAACTGGTTGACGAACTGTTATCTGCCCGCACCAACATCAGTGCGATTTACATCCGTGGCGCTATTAAGAATCATCAGTCTGAAGCCGTGGCCGCTTTTGCTGGTGCTGAATTGTTAGAAGACACGCCAGAAGCATTTGCCGATTTTGACTACAACTTAAACCATGAATTGGCATTGCATTCGGCGAACCGGATTTATGTATTGATCCTCAATGGTTTCCGTGGTCTGTACCGTAAAATCGCCACTTTTTATTTTTCACAGCCGGAATCCCGTGAATTGGCCCGTCGTTATTACCATCAGTTAAAACTCTATGCGGAAGCCGGCAAACATGACGAAGTCGTGATGGCGGTACGAAAATATGGTAAAGAATCCGGCAAAGTCTGGTCAGAATTACGGCCGGATATTCCAAAAGATCTGGTTGAATAAACTTTGAACGCCGCTTAATCGCGGCGTTTTTTTTAGTTTTTTTCCTTTAAAGCCGCAGCCGGACATCGATTCGCGTTTTGTGAAACGCCGGCCAATAATGACTTGTCAGAGCAGACTGAACTTCATATCATTATAGAATATAAGGTATTCCATTTAGTTATAAATAGGCTGCATCATGTTTCAATCCCGCAATGACCGTTGTCCGGCGGAAGTGTATCTGGACAACAATGCCACCACAGCTGTATTGCCATGCGCTGCCGCCGCGGTGTTGCATCATATGCAAACCTGTTTTGGCAATCCTAGCAGCAGTCATAGCACGGGCATTAAAGCTAAAGTAGAGCTCGAATTAACCAGACAGCTGGCCCGCCAGGTGATTGGTGCCAGCCGGGGGCAAATTGTGTTCACCTCAGGTGCAACCGAAGGCATTCAGACTTCAATTGTCTCGGCTTTGCTCGATGCACGCAGCCGGGGTCAATCCGGCCCGCAAACCCTGTTGTTATACGGTGCAACTGAACACAAAGCGGTGCCTGAGAGTCTGAAACACTGGAATCAGGTACTGCAGCTTGGCGCCACAATTAAGGCGATCCCGGTGGATCAGCATGGCATCCTGAATGAGCAGGCGCTGACTGAATTGCTGCCACAAGCGGCGCTGATTTGCACTATGGCCGCCAATAACGAAACCGGTGTGAAACAGGATTTAGCCCGGCTCGAAACACTGATCCGCAAGGTCAATCCAGCCGTCCGCTGGATGGTTGACTGCGTGCAGGCGCTTGGCAAGATGTCGCTGGATATCGCCAATAGCAGCATAGATTACGCGCCGTTTAGCGGTCACAAGCTCTATGCGCCCAAGGGGATCGGGTTTTTATATGTGCGTGAAGGTGCACCTTATCAGCCATTTATCGCCGGTGGTGGTCAGGAAAGCGGACTGCGCTCTGGTACGGAAAACTTACCCGGCATTGCGGCGCTGCATGCCATTTTCACCGAATTACTCAAACCGGCAGACTCAGTATTTCACAGCGTCGACACGTTATGGTCCTATCGCAGTCAGTTACTTGCTGCATTGACGGAGCTATTTCCGGATCTGGTACTGAACAGTGACGCGCCTTTTATCGTGCCGACCACTATTAATTTTTCGGTACCGGGTTTTCTCTCCAAAGATATTCTTGATTTATTTGATGCCGGTAATATCCGCGTTAGTGCCGGTTCTGCCTGCAGTTCTAAAGCCAGTGGCAGCTTTGTGCTCGATGCGATGGGGCTGGAAGAATGGCGCAGTCAGGGCGCGGTGCGCCTGTCATTTGGCCCGGCGATGACCGCTGCTGAAATCGACGCCGCCTGCAAAGCTATCCGCCGTCTGGTGCCGGTGGTGCACAACTGTTGCCTGGTATTAAATGACGCGCAGGACGCCGTGGCGCCGCCGTTGGCCGGTCTGACCCAACTGAAATACGAAGATTTGTGCAGCTATCTGCTGGTCTGCCCACAAAGCCGCGAAGCTGTGGTGATTGACCCGGTCGAGCCGCTGATGAACCGGCTGGTAAATCTGGTACAGGGGCAGGGGTTGCAGTTGAAGGCCGTACTGGAAACCCATCAGCATCAGGACCATCCGTCAGTGCGGGCTGATTTTCTCAATGCCCTGGGGATCCATCAGGCGGCACAGACGGGGAACAACGGCTGGCCTGCAGCGTCCGAACTCAAGGTTGGGGATTTTACCCTACAGGCGTTGGCTACACCGGGTCATAGTGCTGACAGTCTCAGTTTTCTGCTATACCACGGTCAGCAGCTGTTGGCCGCTTTTGTCGGTGATTTGTTGCTGCCCGGTGGTTTCGGCCGACTGGATTTAACTGGTTCTGACCACAAAGCTTTTGTGCATAGCCTGCAACAATTACAACAAGTCCTGATGGATGACACGCTGTTACTGAGTAGTCACGACTACGCGCAGCGGTTTTTCACCACCTGGCGCCTGGTGACGCAGGAAAACCCGGAAATTGCCGAGGTGCTGCAGGCCGGTAGTTTGTCAGCAGGCTGGCAAGACAAACTGGCGCAGCAAAGCCAGCAGTTGCAGCAACAGCAGCAATATCAGTGTGGCATTGTCGAGGTCAGTTATTCTGATGCGAAAGCGTTAATAGGTCCGGCAGACGTGGCGGCGCTGTTGCAGAAGCATCCACAGCTACAGATTGTCGATGTACGGGAACCGCATGAACAAATCGCCGGCGAGATTGAACCGCTGGTGCCTCAGGATGCGAAAGTACAACATTGGCCTTTGTCACAGTTGGCCTGGGCGCTCTGCAGTGGCGCGATTGAACCGTCTCAGCAATTGTTGTTGGTTTGCCGCTCAGGCAACCGCAGTCTCCTGGCGGCGAAGATTCTAAACCGGTTGGGCTTTGAGCAGGTCTATAACCTCAAGGGTGGGGTGGCGCTGTTGAGCTAGTTTGGCTTTGCGGCAAACAATAAACCCCGCAACTGCGGGGTTTATTCTGTTTTGTCAGCTGACTGTCTTAATAAAAAAAGCGTTGCAACGGATTTAACCAGCGCGTCAGGCCTTCTTTAAATTGCAGCGGTGCGCTTAGGACTGACAAACATAAACAAGGTTCGTCGCTGATATTGCGTGGTTTGTGTGTGTCGTCCGGTGAGTTAATAATCAAATCACCCGGCACGTAACGGCCATGCTCATCAACCATTTCACCCGCCAGCACCAATGTCATTTCCAGCCCCTGGTGAGTATGCAGTGGCACGTCCGTTTGCTTGTCGATAAACAGCAAAGACGCGTGATGCGGCTCGCCAGAGGGCAGACGGGCCGTTGCGATGCCACCCATGCTCAACCATTTACTGCGCTTACCAGCGATGCGGCGCAGGCTGCGTGGCAGTTCAAACTGATAACCGCCGATACTCAGCTGGCTGTCTGGCAAGGCTGCCGGTTTCACCTGCGGTAACTGCGGTGTGGCCATGATTTTGTTCATCATTTCCAGCCAGTCGCTGCTGTGCACGTCAGTTGCACCAGTCGCCGGAGTAGCGGCTGCCAGCTCGGCACCCAAATCAGTCTCGATATCATGACGCAACTGCTGGCAATGTGGGCAGTAGTCCAGGTGCGTGGCGATCAGTAATGCCACTTCTGCATTCAGGCTGCCATCGCAAAACAGTTCCAGCAAACTGATGCTCGGGTGATGATTAACGCTCTGAGTCATCCAGCGCCTCTCTTAAACGGTCTAAAGCCAAACGGATCCTGGATTTGACAGTCCCCAGCGGAATGCCCAGTAACTCGGCGACTTCCTGATGAGACATCTCTTCAAGGTATACTTTTTCCATCACCAGCCGTTGCGCTGGTGGTAATGCCGCGAAATGCGGCGCGAGTTTTTCTGTAATAAGCCACAGTTCCCATTTTTGTGTCTGATGATCTTCGGCCTCGGGGTAATCACCGTCGGCCCATAAATCATCAGCGGAAATATCGTCTTTGCGGCTTTGTTTTTTCCGCAGCATGTCAAAACGCACGTTGCGGGCAATGGTAAAAATCCAGGTGGAGGCGCAGCCGCGGTTCGGGTCGAACAAAGCCGCTTTTTGCCAGACGTTCAGCAAAGTGTCCTGCACCATTTCCAGTGCCTGCTGTTCGTTGCCGAACATTTTGATGCCAAAAGCCCGCAGCCGTGGCGCAAAATAACCAAACAATTCCTGATATGCTTGTTTGTCACGGCTTAGCGCAACCAGCGCCAGCGCCTGTTCCCACTGGCCTACTTCGCGGGTCTTCACTTCAGTGCTTGTCAAAGCGTCAGTGCCTGTCAAATCATGCATTCCCTGTGTGGAAGGTTCAGGTCCATGATGCCGTGCTGTCATCACTAAATCCATCGTTCATGCATCCTAAAAACAGTGTCTGGTGCTTTTACGCTGCTCGGTTGCTTTCGGTTCATCCCGATCAAAAAAATATAATTCTAAAAAATAGAATGATTGAAGCGTTTTTATGCGATATACGTTCTGATATTTGTTATTTATGCTGTATTCATTGCTTCAAACCAAATCCAAACCTGCGAGGAATTCAGCGATGAAAAACGTTTTAGTGGTACAAAGCTCAATTAGCGGCGAAAAAGGCCAGTCGAATCAGTTAATCGAACAGTTTATTGCCGCATTACCGGCCGGTTTTAACCGGACCGACGTCGATTTAGTCAGCAAAAACTACCCGCACCTGGCGATGACTGAAATCGCCGCCTGGATGACGCCGGCAGATAGCCGCACTGAAGAGCAGGCCGCGCTGGCAGCTTTGTCTGATGATGCGATTGCGCAAGTTACTGCCGCAGATGTAATTTTGCTCGGCGTGCCGATGTACAATTTTGGTGTGCCAAGCCAGCTCAAGGCCTGGTTTGACCGGCTGGCGCGTGCTGGCATCACGTTCAAATACACCGAACAAGGCCCGGTTGGTTTATTAGCGGATAAACCGGTGATTGTGTTCGCCACCCGTGGCGGCATTTATAAAGATTTACCGGCTGACTCACAAACCCCATTCCTGAAAAGCTTCCTGAACTTTATCGGCCTGAAAAATGTGCATTTTGTTTATGCTGAAGGCCTGAATATGGGACCAGAGAGCGCCGCTTCTGCGCTCTCTGCAGCTGCAGCACAGATCCAGAGCTTAACTGCAGATTTAGCGGCTTAAGCCCCCAGCTGGCGCCCGGAGCAGTGCTTCACCGCAACGGGCGCAGCAGCTGCATCGGGTCGTTGATCCCGGTCTTTGGCGATTACGCCGCAGAAGATTGAAATTAAGCTGGCTGCTTTGTATAACAACAGCTTCAGTTAACCTCTCAGTTTTATGCGGCGACCAACAATGAAAACAATCCGATATACCGCTGTCGCGCTGGCTCTTAGCGCTGTGCTGCTATCAGGCCCGGTAATGGCTGCGCGTGAAAATGCCAGTTACAACCTGCAAACCCAACAAATTCAAGGCCAAACCGGCCAAACTCTGATGACAATAGAACAAGCCATGGCGCATCCGGACTGGTTAGGCCGTCAGCCGGAACTGGCTTATTGGTCGGCAGACAGCCAGTCGGTGATTTATCAGCGTAAACAAGCTGGCAATGAACTGCGCGACTGGCATCAGGTGTCGGTCACTGGTGGCCAAAGCACCGCGGCTACAAGTGCAGTAGTTGCGCTGAATAATCTCGATGACATCGGCGCCGGCGAGCAGGTGTTCTCCAACGACCGGCAGTTTGCCGGTTGGATTTTTGAAGGCAATGTGTTTATCAAAGCCATGGCCAGCGGCAAAATCAGCCAGTTGACCCGTTCGAATGATAACCGGCAGGCGCTGCAGTTTTTAACTGACGGCCGCGTGGCCTGGCGTCAGGGCTGGGATTTTTACGCGGTGGATCTGCAGACTGGACTGGTAAGCCAGGTTGCCAGCCTGAAGCTGGACGATGCCCCGAAAGCACCGGCAGTGCCGGAAGGCTATCTGGCGCAGGAACAGCATAAGCTGATCCAGTTTGTTGCGCTTGAGCATAAAAACGCAGTGGATTTACATCAGCAGCAAGAAGCTATCCGCAAAAATAACACGACTGTTGCAGTGCAGCCGGTTTATCTGGGGAAAGATAAACAAATTTCCGATGCGGCATTATCTCCGGACGGCCGTCGCCTGATTGCTGCCGTCGCGGCCAAAACGCGCTGGAATGATGAGCGCGACATTATGCCAAATTACATCACTGACAATGGTGATATCGCTGCCCAGCCGGTGCGCCGTCGGGTACATGACCAAAAACCTGAACCGGAGCAATTTTTCCTGATTGATTTGGTCAAAGCTCAGGCTACTGAGTTGAAACAAGAAGTGTTGTCTGGTTTTGACGAAGATGTACTGGCTGCTGTCAAAGCCGAAAACGCTAAACGTGATGGCAAAACCTACAAATCTGAGAAAAAGGCCCGCGCCATTACGCTGATTAACGACTGGAGCTGGGATCAGTCTGCCATTCGCTGGAACGCCGACGGCAGCAAGGTGGCGCTGATGCTCAAAGCCTGGGACAACAAAGATCGCTGGCTGACCACGGTTGACCTGAATAAGGCCAGTTTTGTGGAGCAGCACCGCCTGCACGACGATGCCTGGATTAACTACGACTTCAACAACTTCGGCTGGGCTTATGATAACCAGCTGTATTTCCTGTCGGAACAAAGCGGTTACTCGCATTTATACCTGAAACCATTAAAAGGCGAGGCGAAAAAGCTGACTAGCGGCAGTTTTGAAGTTAGTCAGCCGGTACTGAGCCGCGATGGCCGCACCGTGTATTACCGCGCCAATGCGCAGCATCCTGGCATTTACAATGTGTTTAAAGTGGCGCTCGACAGCGGCAAGTCGCAGTCGCTGACACAGCTGACCGGCAATGTCAGCTTTAAACTCGCACCAGATGAAAGCAAATTATTGGTACGTTACTCCACCTCGTTACAGCCTGAAGAGCTGTACGTGATGGACAACCAGCCGAATGCTGCGTTAAAGCAGCTGACTTACACAGTATCTGACGAGCTTAAGCAAATGGCACTGCAGGCACCACAAGTTGTTGCTGTGCCGTCTAGCCATGGTAAAGCCCCGGTCTATGCCAAGTTGTATTTACCCAAAGACTATAAACAAGGTGAAAAACGCCGCGCGGTGATTTTTAACCACGGCGCCGGTTATCTGCAAAACAGCGATTTAGGCTGGTCGAGTTATTTCCGCGAGTTCTTTTTCCACAACTTACTGACGCAAAAAGGTTATGTAGTGCTCGATATGGATTACCGGGCATCAAAAGGCTATGGCCGCGACTGGCGCACTGCCATTTATCGTCAAATGGGCACCCCGGAAATTGAAGATTTAGCGGACGGCGTGAACTGGCTGGTGGAAAACGCCCACGTCGACCGCAACCGGATCGGCACTTACGGCGGCTCTTATGGCGGTTTTATGACCTTTATGGCGATGTTTAAGCAACCTGAGCTGTTCAAAGCCGGCTCGGCGCTGCGACCGGTGGGCGACTGGGCCTATTACAACCATCCATATACGTCAAATATCCTGAACACGCCGGATGTAGACCCTATTGCTTATGAGCGCAGCTCGCCGATTTATTTCACGCAGGGCTTAAAAGGTCAGTTATTGATTAACTCGCCAATGGTCGATGATAACGTGTTCTTCCAGGATTCAGTTCGCGTGGTGCAGCGCCTGATTGAGCATGAAATCAATAGTTTTGAAACGGCGATTTTCCCG
>CAMLRA010000134.1 GCA_946482325.1 uncultured Chromatiaceae bacterium
GGAAGAGTTTGAACAACGCGACTATCTCATCAGCCGCGAACGCTTGGGTTTGGCGCTGAACGCCGACTACAGACCCGACAGCCTGACCGAATATTATGTCCGCACTTTATACAGCCGTTTTACCGATGACGAAAGCCGCCAGGCGCTCATTACTGAGCTCGATAAAGCGCAGCTGGCTGGTGTGACTGGCAAAGGCAAACTGGTGCGCGAACTGAAGCAACGCGAAGAGCAACAGAGCATCAGCGCTGTGGTGCTTGGCACCAAACAGCAACAAGGCGCTTATGAATGGCAACTGGAAGCCGGCAGCAGTCAGGCCGATGAAGATACGCCTTTTAGTATCTCAGGTGCTGCATTTGAACAGAAATTCAAAACGGGTCTGGGGTTTCAGGGCGGCGACATGTTGCACCTGATTGCACCGGATACGGCTTATCTGGCCGACGGCTATAGCCTGGATGAAGTCGAGATGGGCGACACTTACACCAAAGAGCAGGAGCATAACGTAAGGGCTGACCTCAGTCGCGAGTTTATCGCCAGCGCAGGTGTCTGGCAGTTAAAAACCGGGATGAAAATCAGCCAACGCGAAAAAACTGCCCGTGAAACGGTGTGGGCTTTTGAAGATTTCGCCGACGCCGGCGTCAAAGCGTTGAGCCTGAGCCAATATAGCAACAGCAGTGTCGATTTTGCCCCTGCCCGCTTTGGCCCGGCTATTCATGCAGCCAGTATTTATAGCCTGGTCAATAGCTTAGACAGAGATGATTATATCGACGACGTTGAATCGGCCATCAATAACTTCAAAGCCGACGAACAGTTAACTGCCGCTTACCTGATGGCACAATGGGAAGGTGATGTGTGGCATTTAGTCGCCGGCGCGCGTTTTGAACATGAACAGCGCGACAGCAGCGGGATTCGTTATGACGGTGAACAGGACTCGTTCACAGCCACCAGCGCCGACACCAGCCATGGCGACTGGTTGCCAGCCTTGATCAGCCGTTATCAGCTCAATGAAAACGCGCAAATTCGCGCCTCGTATAGCCGTTCATTGGTGCGGCCGAACTTTGCCCAGCTCGCCCCGGCCTATCTGCTGGAAGAAGACGATGGCGAACTGGAAGCCAGCTTTGGCAACCCTGATCTCAAATCACTGACTTCGGACAACCTCGACCTCGGCGTTGAATATTATGCCGACGGCCTGGGCGTGTTATCCGCCATGGTGTTTTATAAAGATATTCAGCACTTTATCTATCAGGCGGACCTTGCCGGCAGCGCAGGTTATGAAAACTTTGCTGTGGCAGAGACCTATCGCAATGGCGACAAAGCAACTTTAAGCGGTCTGGAACTCAATGCCGTGCATCAGCTGTCTGGTTTTGGAAACTGGCTGGACCGGATGCTACTGTCGGCCAACCTGACGCTGACCCGCTCGGATGCCAGCCTCGGCTATCTCGATGACGGCAAATGGCAACAGCGTGACATCACGCTGCCGAGTCAGTCCGATCGTACCGCCAACATAGCGATTGGCTATGAAACAGCAGACTTAAGCCTGCGCCTTGCCGCCAACTATAAATCAGCCTACTTAGCCGAAGTTGGTGCGCTCGATGACGCAGCCTATGACGTTTTTGCCGACGACCATCTGCAGCTGGATTTTTCCAGTAAATATCAGTGGTCAGACTCCGTGCAGCTGTACTTCAACATCGTCAACCTGAACGACGAGCCTTATTACGCTTATACCGGACAGCGTAATGCCAATTTCCAATACGAACAGTACGGCCGCAGCTTTGCGCTTGGCCTGCAAATCAGCCACTAAGACGGGAGCGAATCAGATGAAATATCCTGTCTTACCATTCACTATGCTCAGCTGCGCTGTGTTGCTGAATCTTTCCGGCTGTCAGCAGCAACCACATACGGAAGCTTCATATAGTGGTCACAGCGCAGCAGCCGGCCCGCTTGCGTTACAGCAGTTGGCCATCAGCGGCACTTATAGCGCCAAAGCCACTGTCGCTGGCCAGACATTACAACTGCGCACTGACGCCAATGCGCTGCAAGTACTGGACGCGACAGGCAAAGTGCTGGCAAGTGCCGCTGGCCGTTTTGAACGGCTGACGCTGCTGCAACCACAAGCTGACCAGTTATTTATCAGCGCGGTGGATAAAGAAACTCAAATGTTATGGCTGTGGCAATATCAGGCAGGAGTGCTCACGCCGCGCTTCAACTACCCCCTAACCAGCCGCGTTGCCGAGGACTTGTGTTTTTATCAAAGCAAAGAAAATCAGCAGCTCAGTCTGTTTGTCATCGGCGATCGTGGCGGTGCCGATCAACTGCTGTTACAACAGCAAGGCCAGTGGTTACCACAGCCGTTGCCGATGCGCGTGCTGAACCTGCCGTATGACGCCAAATCCTGTGCGGTTGATAGCAATAAAGGTGTGTTGTATGTCAGCGAACCACAAGGTTTATGGCGGTTTAACGCCGAAGCTGAATCGGACGAAGCCGGCACGCTGACGCAGGCACGCCAGCCCTTTGGTGCTATTCAAAGCGAAATCAGCGCCATGCAGTTGTTACCCGACGGTCAGTTGCTGGCTCTCGAAACTGAGCCAGCGCGGCTGCTGCGTCTTACCCCTGCTGTCGACGATAGTTTCAGTGCTACGGTGTATTCTCTGCCAACTGAGCTGGCGCTGCAAAGCATGGCAATGCAATACAACAAATCCGCGGTCACGCTGCAATTTGCCGCCGAGCCGGCGTTTTTGCTCGACGCGCAGCCGCTACTAAGCGCGACTTTACCGATCCAGTTACAGCCGCAACAAACCGTGACGGCTAGCGTTTTTCCGCAGCTGCAGGCCACACTGGAAACCGCGTCAACCACAACGCGCGGTGATGTGATCGACGACCCGGCGTTCTGGCATCACGCCACCAATCCGGCGAGCAGCCGCATTCTGGCGACCGATAAACGTTCCGGCCTTGAAGTGTATAACCTGCAAGGGCAACGGGTGCAGCAGCTTCCGGTCGGCCGGCTGAACAATGTCGACGTGCGTTATGGCCTGAATTGGCAGGGCAAGTTACACGATATCGCGGTGGCTAGCCTGCGCAACAATAACAGCCTGCAGTTATTCGCCATTGATGCCGCTGGCGTGTTACATGACGCCGGACAAATCCCGACCGCGCTGCCGGATATTTATGGCATGTGCCTGTATCAGCCCAAAGCTGATGAAATCTATGCCTTTGTTAATGATAAAAGCGGCCGTATCGATCAGTTCCGCTTAAGTTCAGACGGCAACCAATGGCAAGGGAAGCTGGTGCGCACGCTCAAAGTGCCATCGCAGCCGGAAGGGTGTGTCGCAGACGATCAAAATCATCAGCTGTATGTCGGAGAAGAAGATGTTGGCGTCTGGACTTTTGCTGCGGATGCTACTGCAACTGCTGAAGGGCAGCTGGTGATTAGCGCCAATGATACCGAAGGCCCGCTGGTGGCCGACGTTGAAGGCATGGCGTTATTGCCGTCCGGCACTTTTACCGCGCAACCGCAACCACTATTGCTAATTTCCAGCCAGGGTAATGACAGTTATGTGCTCTATCAGGCCACGCCGCCTTATGCTTTTGTGCAGCGCTTTCGTGTTGGCACCAATCCGGTATTGGGTATCGACGGCAGCTCAGAAACCGACGGCCTGGACCTCACGGTCAAAAGCCTGGGCCCGGCGTTCCCGTTTGGCGCCATTGCCATTCAGGACGGTCGCAACCGGATGCCGGAAGCAGGGCAAAACCTGAAACTGGTACCGTTGCAGCAGCTGGAAGCGGTGTTAAAACGATAAAAGTTATGTGACGAACACCTTTATCGTACGGCTATTGTACGGCGGCGCTTACGCTTGCACGTACCTACGCGCTTATCGGAGCTGTAGGTATCGGCAAGCAACGCGCCGCCGTACATTACCTAATATTCTCATCTCGCCCACATATAACTTTTCAGTTATAACCTGCTCCGAAAAAGTATTTAAAGTTATTAAGCAGCTCTGTTTTAATGCAGGCTCTTAGATATTAGGCATATAGATGTCTAAACGGAGGCGCAGATGCAACAGACTCAATTAACCCGCTGGCAACGCTACAGCTTATGGCTGCAACAGGCGTTAATCCGTGCTGAGCTTGGGCCCTGGTTGGCGGCCACCCGTTCTGACAACACTTCTGTGGCAGAGTCATTATGAGTATTGAAGTCCGGCAACTGCGGAAGAATTTCGGCGATTTTAAAGCCGTGGATAATGTCAGCCTGTCGATTAAAAGCGGTGAACTGACCGCATTATTGGGGCCGTCCGGCTCTGGTAAAACCACACTGTTGCGCCTGATCGCCGGCCTGGAGCAGTCCGACAGCGGCAGCATTTTATTTAACGACGAAGATATCAGCGACCGCCACGTCAGTGAACGCGGTGTCGGCTTTGTGTTCCAGCATTATGCCCTGTTCAAACATATGACAGTGGCGGAAAACGTCGGTTTTGGCCTCAGCGTCAAGCCAAAAAAATTCCGCCCGTCGCATGCGGAAATTCAGAAAAAAGTACACAAATTGCTGGAACTGGTACAGCTGGACTGGACGGCAGACCGTTATCCATCGCAATTATCCGGTGGCCAACGCCAGCGCATCGCCCTCGCGCGCGCTTTAGCCGTCGAACCCAAAGTGCTGTTGCTCGATGAGCCTTTTGGCGCATTGGATGCCAAAGTACGCGCCGAATTGCGTCGTTGGTTACGCCGGCTGCATGACGAAATTCATGTCACGTCTGTCTTTGTCACGCATGACCAGGAAGAAGCGCTGGAAGTCGCCGACCGCATCGTGGTGATGAACAAAGGCCGGGTCGAGCAAGACGGCACACCGGAACAAGTCTACGACCATCCGGCCAATCCTTTTGTTTACGAGTTTTTAGGCACAGTCAATTTGTTCCATGCCCGGGTACGCGATGGTGACCAGCTGGTACAACCGAGCAGCGCCGACTTACCGGCAGAAGCCGCGCAACTGGAGCAACCAGGCCTCGCTTATGTACGCCCGCATGAAATCGATGTACTGCATGCCAAGGAAGAAGATGCTATCGCCGCGCGGCTAGAGCTTATCACTGTGGTCGGCCCGACAGTGAGGCTCGAGCTGCAGTCACAACAAGCCGATCAGATTATTCATGTCGAACTGGACAAAACCCGCTTTAAACAGCTGGGCTTGTCCGTCGGCCAGCACACCTGGTTAAAACCACGCTACAGCCGGGTGTTTTTGGGCGAAGGGATTTAATGCCCGGCGGCATACTTTTTTTGCCCTGCGGGCAGCGGTTGGTTATTGCCATCATTTTTACCTTGGCGGCTAGACCGTCTAGCAAAGATTTTATTTTGTCTTTGAACTAGCGTTCGGCTGTTTCGCCCTGTGGGCGAGTTACTTTTTATCGCGATAAAAAGTAACCAAAAAGCGCTCGCCCGGTTCCGCTCGAAAGCCCGTCTGAAAAGTCGCTGTCCAAGGCGAAAATGTAACTCGCACGGCTGGGCGTCACACGACTAGCGTCGCCGTGCTCAGACACCCATTTTCTTAAAACCTTGGCCAACGATTTTCAGCCGGCTCGCTCCAACGGGCAGCCTGCTGCAGCATCAAGATTTGTTTTTAATTCACTCGAGTCAAAAGCAGTAACATCTCAGAAAACCAATTCCCCGTTGGAGCAAGCCGATGCAAATCAGCGGTTTGAGGTCTTAAGACGGCGGGTGTCTGAGCAGGCTGACGGTAGCAGCCTGCGAGTTACGCCGGCGCCTCAAACTGTTGATTTTCAGCGGGCTTTCGAGCGTAACCGGGGGCGGTTTTTCTTTGGTTACTTTCTTTTGCTGAAACAAAAGAAAGTGACTCACCGTTAGGTGAAATCTCTTCTAAGCGGTCTCGCCGACAAGGCAAAAACGAAAAATAAGCCAAGTGCCGCCCGCAGGGCGAAGAACTTGCGGTAGCAGGAAAAAATGATTGCTAATCGCAAACAAAACACATCAAAAAATCTAATCCATCCGTCACAAATCTTCTCGTGCTTCCGCCACAACCCTGTCACGCAATCTGACTAATCTGGCGCCCGTTGCTGCAGCTGCAGCGCCAACGCTCAAAAGGAAAATCGGATGAAACTGCTGACTCACACTTCATTTCTACTGGCTGGTCTGTTTAGCTTTGGTCTGTTGAACAGCGGCACCGCACAGGCGACAGAGCAACACAGCTACAGCAATAGTGGTTACTGCCAGCTGGCTGCGAAAGGCACTTCTCAATATCAGCGCAATGTGCTGGCCGCTTATGCTGGCAAACTGGGTTATACACCAAGTCAGCGGGAATGCCGTAGCCTGCAGCAACAGCGCGCAGTCCCTGCGCCAGTGTTTGAACTGGGTAGTGCTATTAAGCAATTTGAACAAGGTTCAGTGCGTAAATTGCCGAATGCTACGGTGGAAAAACTGAAAGAATTGGACAGAAACCGCCAGCAACAGTGGTTTAATCAGGTCGCTGGTTAATCTGCGTCATCACAACAAGGGCGGCTGCACTGGCCGCCCGCACATTTCTGTTGCTAACTCTTGAGCCATCCCACCGCAATTGCCTACAATAGCGCTCTTTTTTTTCAGCAGAATCTCAGCATGAACGACACCACCGCACGCCCGGCATTACCAGACCGTTTATCAGTCCAACCGCGCAGCCCGTTTTACAACGCCGCTGTGTTTGAATTTGATATCGGTATTCGCCTGAACGGCAAAGAACGTTTTGACGTCGAAGAATATTGCATCAGCGAAGGCTGGGTCAAAGTACCAGCCGGCAAAGCAGTAGACCGCCGTGGTCAGCCATTGCTGATGACGATGAAAGGCACCGTCGAAGCCTATTACCGCTAAGACACAGCAAAATCTTTAAAAACCGCCCGGTGTTGACCAACCTGGGCGGTTTTTTTCAGGCCATGATCTCACTGGCAATCAGCTGTGCTTGCTGGCGTATTTCATGTAACGCGGTACTTTCCCACAATTCGCCGCGCAGCAAAGAACCAATGCCATACACAGCCGGATAGACAGCACCAGTACCGTTTTTGAGCCGCAAAGACGTGACATCGGCCGCAAGGCCCAGCCCCAGTGGCCCGGCCGCCAGCGCGCCGGCAGCGATGGCCTGTTGCAGCGGATGACCGGTCAATTTGCGGTAATCCTGCTCCGGCCCTGTGCAGTTAATGACTAAGTCGGTCTGATAATCAAAGGTTTGCACTGCAACATCCCGATGCACGCGGCTGCAAATCTGCAGCATCAGCTGCTCACCAGCCGCCTGAGCCTGCACCACCTGACCGGCATGCACTTCCAATAAGCCATACAAACGCTGTTGTTGTAGCTGATCATGTAAATGCAGCGGCACCCGGTGGCGGGCGACGCCCCACAAGTGCCGTAAACGGCGCATAAACATGGTTTTTTCTGCAGGGCTGAATTGCTGCCAATAACGCTGGGTATGCGGTCTTAACGCGTCGATCAGTGGCTCGGCTGATACGCCTAAACGCCTGACCTGATGCCGGGCCCGGTTAAACAGCCACAATAGTTGCCGCAGGCTGGCCTTTTCAGGCAGCGCCTGGCTGAATTGACGTAACTGCAGCCCGGGATGACGGTGCGGTAACATGCCATAACCATGTGGCGAGACCGACAACACCGGCGTTTTGAGGCCGGCCGCGCGCAGCGATAGCAGCGTATCGACCATCGTCAGACCATTGCCGAGGATCAGCACTTTGCTATCGGGTTTGAGTTTGCTAAGCCAGGTATCCGACCAGGGGTTTTGCACATACGCCGGATGTTGGATCAGCACCGGCAAAGCAGTCGGATGTCGTGGTAATTCATTGCCA
Source organism: uncultured Chromatiaceae bacterium (assembly GCA_946482325.1). The sequence goes on from CAMLRA010000134.1 coordinate 7,821, forward strand.
CATGCCAGCACCAGCGCCGAAAAAGTCTGCCACTGACCTTCACTTTGCAAGCGCGGCGCATCAGGATTTGCCAGCGCCAACGCCGTCACTGCGACAGGCTGCAAAACGACCTGCACACCTTGCTGCGCAGCAAAGTTCAGAGCCTCGTGCCAGCGCTCAATCACATAATCTCCGAATAACGCACGGGGCAGATAAGCCTGCGCCAGCACTGCCGGCTCGTCCGTCGCAAAAGCCGGCTGCTGTGCCAGCCACTGCAGAAAATCATCTGGTTTGGCCGGGTCCAGACTCATTTTGCCGGCCGGCACGTTCAGCAAATGCGCTACCTGACGCGACTGATACGCCAGGCCGCGGCCAAATTGACCGCTCTTATCGAAAATGGTCAGCGACATGCCAGGCTTTGCCTGCTGAATCCATTGAATAGCCACTAAAATTCCGGCTATCCCTCCGCCCACTATTGCAATGTTTTGCATCTGTTTTTCAAACCAACTGCACTGATACCGCCGCTGTGATAACTGGCCATCACCCTTCCTGTCAATGAAAAAAGCAGTTAAGGTACAGAGCTACCGTGCCTTCTGTTTACCGGAGTTTCTGATGTCTCAACCGCCTTCGCCGAAAATCGCTCTGGTCACCGGATGTTCCGGCGGTATTGGTCTGGCTTTGGCGCGTGAGCTGAAGTCTCAGGGTTATCAGGTATTTGCCACAGCCCGTCAGCCCGGTGATTTGGCACGGCTGCAGGCCGAAGGCTTTGGTGTCTTTGCCCTGGATGTGAACGATCAGCAACAAATCGATGCCACTATTACACAGCTGAACGCTCAGCAAGGCCGGCTGGATTTACTGGTTAATAATGCCGGATACGGCGCGATTGGCCCGGTGCTGGATATCAGCCCGGAACGTTTGGCGCTGCAGTTTCAGACCAATGTTTTTTCAGTAGTGGCGATGACCAAAGCGGCCCTGCCGCTGCTGCAGCAAAGCCGGGGCACTGTGCTCAATATCGGCAGTGTCAGCGCCAGTCTGGTGACGCCTTTTGCCGGCGTTTACTGCGCCTCCAAAGCAGCGTTGCATGCGGTCAGCGAAGCACTTCGGATGGAGCTTGAACCTTTAGGCGTACAGGTGCTGCTGGCCGTCACCGGAGCCGTCGACACCGGTTTTGCCGACCGCGCCAGCCAGCTGGCAGAACAGGTACTGTCGGAAGACTCAAGTTGGTGGCCATATCGTGACGGCGTCAGACGCAGAGCCAGAGCCTCACAGGATTTCCCCACTCCGGCCAGCGAATACGCCAAGGCGTTAGCGAAAGCGCTGCAAAACCCGCAGCGCCAGCTGCATATCCGCGTTGGCCGCGGTAGTTGGTTATTACCGCTCCTCAAAGCCCTGCTACCCGCCAGTCTGTTGCACCGTATTCTGAAACGTAAATTTGGCCTGTCAGCGCATTAGCACCTATTGGTCTTTACCTGATAATCCTGAATGTTTTTCAACCACAGCCTCCAGTTAAGACTATCTTAAGCTTCGTCTTCCTTAATGCATTAAGCCAATATGCGAACCTTAAGTTGAACTTCATTCGGAGGCCGTATGTTTTTTTCCCGTCAGAAAACCAGCGAAAACCCAGCGACCTTATATGCCCGAGATTTAGCGTTGCTGGAAAACGACCTCAATGCGATCCGCGCCAATATCGCTTTTATCAGTTTCACGCCTGAGGGCGCTATTCTCGATGCCAACAAATTGTTTCTCGACTCTGTTGGCTATGAATATGCTGAAGTGACAGGCAAACATCACCGTATCTTTTGTGACAAAACCTACGCCGGCAGCAGCGCTTATCAGCAATTCTGGCAGCAACTTAACCAGGGGAAAGCCCACAACGGTACTTTTCCCCGCTTGCACAAATCCGGCAAAGTCATTTATCTGCAGGCCAGCTACTTTCCCGTGCTGGATGATACCGGTCGTGTGACTAAGGTGATTAAACTGGCCAGTGATGTCACCGCAGACCAACTGGCTCTGCGCGACCAAAACGCCATTCTCAACGCATTGGATAAATCGCTGGCCGTGATTGAATTCAGCCCGGATGGTCATATCCTGTATGCAAACCAGAACTTTCTCGATACTGTGCATTATCGTCTGGATCAAATCCGCGGCCAGCATCACAAAATCTTTTGTTTTGACGATTTTTACCGGAAAAATCCCGATTTTTGGCAAAAACTCAGCAGTGGTCAGCTGTTCTCCGGCCGCTTTGAACGCAAAGATGCCCACGGGCAGCATGTCTGGTTAGAAGCCACTTATAATCCGATCCGCAACGAACGTGGCGAAGTCTATAAGGTGATTAAGTTTGCTTCCGACATCAGCGTGCGCGTGAATGCTGCGCGTCAGGCGGTGGAAGTGGCTGCCGCTACCTCTGAAGAAACCTCCCAAATTACCGACAACGCGGTCAAAGTGTTAAGTGAAGCGGTCGCCACATCGATGCAAATTGCCCGTCAGGTACAACAAGCCGCCAGCAACGGGGCGCAGTTGAGTTTGCAAGCGAAAAATATCAGCGACATCGTCACCACCATTCGCGGCATCGCCGAACAAACCAATTTGTTGGCGTTAAATGCGGCGATTGAAGCTGCCCGGGCCGGCGAATCCGGCCGCGGTTTTGCCGTCGTCGCTGACGAGGTGCGTAAACTGGCTGCCCGCACCGCGGAGGCTACGGCAGAAATTGCCAAAGTGGTGCAGACCAACACCGGCCTGATCCAGACCATCGACCAGCAACTCAATGCCATCAGCGGGATCGCCGAGCATGGCCAGCATGCGGTAGAAGATGTCGCCGCCGGCATTAAAGATGTCGGCCAGGGCGTGGCGAATTTTGTTGCTGTGGTTGAGCGCCTGAAGCCGTGACGATTGGCCAACCCGAAGCGCTGCAACTATTGTCCTGTATACCCTGCACCGCCAGACAGAATATTTTTTTTCAGGCCACTTGTCCCGAAAAGATCCAATGCTATGGTTGTAAAGCGGTCCAGCGAGCGCTCGCTATCTTGCCGGATCGCAGCAAGTTTTCCGGCATGCCGGTCAACTCCGATGTTTTGTATGATGCCGCTGTGTTGCAGCCAAAGTCAGTGACTACCTTGGTTAACAGGACGTTGCATCCTTTGTTGTGTTTGCTCTGATACGGAGATCTTATGTTTTTTTCCAAACACAAAACGCCTGCTCCAGCCGCACTGCTTTTTAACTCCAATCAGGCACAGCTGGAAAACGAACTCAATGCCATCCGCAGCAATATTGCTTTTATCAGCTTTAGCCCGGATGGCGATATTTTGGATGCCAATAAACTATTCCTCGAAGCCTCCGGTTACAGCTACACCGAAGTGGTCGGCCGGCATCACCGGATATTTTGTGACGAAGCCTACAGTAAAAGTCCGGATTATTTGCAGTTCTGGCGTGCACTTGCCGCTGGCCAGCCGCAAAGCGGAACTTTTTTGCGCCGGCGGAAAAATGGTGAAGACCTGTATCTGCAGGCCAGTTATTTCCCGGTTCAGGATGACAGCGGCAAAGTCAGCAAGGTGATTAAAATTGCCTCTGACGTCACGCGCGACCAACAGTTATTACGCGATAAAAATGCCATTCTCAACGCATTGGATAAATCGCTGGCCGTGATTGAATTCAGCCCGGATG
>CAMLRA010000135.1 GCA_946482325.1 uncultured Chromatiaceae bacterium
GTGTTGTGCAAACCAGAAACCGAGCTTAAAGCCGAAAAACTGGATTGCGTTCAATGCGTCGACAAATAAAATGCCGGCACCAAATGACACTGCAAACCAAATGGCCAACAGTTTTAGCATCAGACTGACATTTTCCCGCCAATAGGCACTGGCTTGTTCAGAGCTTTGAAACGCCATAACGTCTCTCCTCGTTGTGTTTTGTTTATAGTTATAACCTGTTGTGAGCTGGCAACTGCCGCTGATTACACAATAGCCGGTGCTGGCAAAACGCCTAGCCCGACTTTAGTCGAAGTGGTTGAAGTCGCAGGTTTTTTGCTTGGGATCAGCATTGACAGCGCCGCTAAATTCCCCAAGACTGCAGCGATACCCCCGCGCAGTGTTATTGTGATGCTGCAAGTTAAAGTATTGAATTTAAACGAGGTATCGACGGTGGCTGCTGGTTGGATCATTCTGATGGCAATAGCCTATATCGGTGGGCTCTTTGCCATTGCAAACTGGGCAGACCGGCCGCGGCATGACCCACTACTACAAAAGTATGGGGGGGCGATTTATAGTCTGGCGCTGGCGGTGTATTGCACATCCTGGACTTATTATGGTGCTGTGGGGTCTGCTGTCAGCTCGGGCTGGGATTACCTGCCGATTTACCTCGGGCCTGTGCTGCTGTATCTGTTTGGCCATCGCTTGCTGCGCAAATTATTATTTGTCGCGAAAAAGCACAACGTCACGTCGTTGACCGACTTTATCAGTGCCCGTTATGGCAAACGCCAGGCTATCGCTGCGTTGACCGCGTTGCTTTGTCTGGTGGTGGTAGTGCCTTATATCGCGCTGCAATTAAAAGCCGTGACGAATTCTTATCAGGTACTGGCCGGTTTGCCGGCCGCAGGCAGTGCTGCGGTCTGGCAGGATTCGGCGCTGTGGAGTGCGCTGACTATGGCGATATTTGCCATTTTATTCGGCACCCGCAAGTTGCACCTGACCGAACAGAACCGCGGCGTGATGGCCGCTATCGCTTTTGAATCTGTAGTGAAGCTTGCGGCATTGCTGCTACTGGCGGGCGCTGTGGTGTATTGGCTGCTGCCAGAGCCTGCAAGTTTACTGCAGCAATTCCAGCAACATAACAACACCCAAGCTGCCGGGCAGTTCAGCCTGACCGGCTTTCTGACTAAAACCCTGCTGGCGGTCACGGCAGTATTTTTATTACCACGACAGTTTCATGTCACTTTTGTGGAGAACACCGACCCCGCGCACCTGCATCAGGCGCGGCGCTGGTTTGTCTGGTATTTGCTGTTAGTGACGCTCGTCGTGGTACCGGTCGCTATCGCCGGTATCCAACTATTTCCGCAACAATTAGCGCATGCCGACAGTTTTGTACTGTTAATCCCGGCCAGTCAGGGCTGGGATTTGTTAAGCGCACTGGTCTTTATTGGCGGTTTCTCGGCCGCGACTTCGATGATTGTCATCGCCACGCTGGCGCTTGGCACTATGATCAGTAATGACGTCGTGATGCCGGCGTTATTACGCCGCCAGCAATTACATAGGCAACAACGTGATTACAGCGTGTTGATCCTGCGGGTGCGCCGGCTGATGATTTTGTTAGTGATGGCTTTGTCCTGGGGTTATTACCGTTGGTTTGCCCGCAATTACGAGCTGGCTGAAACAGGCTTGTTGGCTTTTGCACTGATTATTCAACTGGCACCGGCGGTGATCGGCGGGTTGTACTGGAAACGCGGGCACGCCTGGGGCGTTTATGCCGGTGTGTCGGTCGGTTTTGTGCTGTGGTTTTATTGCCTGATGTTGCCACAGCTGGTCAATGCCGGCGTAATGGCGCCAACTGTGTTGGAGCAAGGTGCTTTTGGATTCAGCTGGTTAAAGCCAACTGCGTTATTGGGGCTGGAGTTGGATGCTTTAAGCCATGGTGTGTTTTGGTCTTTGGGGCTCAATTCGTTGGCCTATGTGCTGATGTCGTTACTGCACAAGGCGGATTTAAACGACCGTCTGCAAGCCGTCGCTTTTGTCAAACCCAATCTACCGCTGCCGGATGATGGCAAAACACTCAAACGTAATGTAGTCGCCTCGGCAGATATTCTGACCCTGTTGGAGCGATTTGTCGGCGCGCACCGTGTGCGTGAATCACTGGATGAATTTGAACAGCGTCATGGCTACCGGCCATCTTCCGATGATGTGCTGCAGGTGCAGCTGCTGCGCCATGTCGAACGTGAGCTGGCAGGCGTGATTGGCTCATCGAGCGCCGCTGCTATGGTCAAAGCCGTGCTGGAAGGCCGTTCTTTTGCTTTTGAAGACGTGGTGACGATGTTTGACGACACGCGGGAAGCGATTCAGTTTTCCCGCAAGATTTTGTTCTCGACGCTGGAGAACTTAAGTCAGGGCGTCAGTGTGGTGGACCGGGATTTACAGCTGGTGGCCTGGAATAAAAAGTATCTGGAGATGTTTGATTACCCAGCCGGCATGATTCGGGTTGGCCGTGCTGTGGCGGACATAGTGCGCTTTAACGCTGAGCGCGGTTTGTGTGGGCCAGGTAATGCCGATGAGCACGTGGCCAAGCGGATCAGTCATTTGCAAAATGGGACTGCCCATGTATTTCAGCGCGTCCGGCCCGACGGTTCTGTCATCGAAATTCGGGGCAATCCAATCCCCGGCGGCGGATTTGTGACCAGTTTTACTGATATCACGGAACACGTGAAAGCGGTACAGGCGTTAGCAGCTGCAAAAGAGCATCTGGAACAGCGCGTGTCTGAACGTACAGCACAAATCAGCCAGATGAACGCGGAATTGCTGGCGGAGGTGGAACTGCGTCGCACCACAGAGCAGCAGCTGCTGCAGGCCAAGGCCGAAGCCGAGGCTGCCAACGCATCAAAAACCCGGTTTCTGGCGCTGGCGAGCCACGACATTTTGCAGCCGCTCAATGCGGCGCGGTTATTTGCGGCAGCGCTGGACGATCAGCAACTTAACAGCAAGGGTCGGCAGATGTTGGGCCAGCTGGATAATTCGCTCAAAGCCACCGAAGAGCTGATGGCGACATTACTGGATATCGCGCGGCTCGATGAAGGCAAGTTAGAGTTTCCGGTTAGTGCTGTCGATTTACGCGCGATGTTGCTGCAACTGGCCGATGAAAGTCAGTTGTTGGTGGCGCAAAAGCAGCTGCAGTTGCGCGTCCGGGCGGGACATTTCCAAGTTAGCAGCCACCCGACTTACTTACGTCGTATCATTCAGAATATTCTGAGTAACGCCATTAAATATACCCAGTCCGGCAAAGTGCTGATCGGCTGTCGCCAGCGTGGCGATGTGGTCTGGATTGAGGTGTGGGACACAGGTCCAGGCCTGGCCGAACAAGACCTGCAGCAGATTTTCACTGACTTTTACCGGGTGCAGGCGACAGCAAGGGGGCAACAGGGCGTCGGGCTTGGGCTTGGTGTGGTACAGCGCATGGCGCGCAGTCTCGGACATCCGCTGGAAGTGGTTTCGATGCCGGGCAAAGGCAGTTGTTTCCGTCTGGCGGTTCCGGTTATTGCCGAAGCTGCACCACAGCCGGTGTCGGGTACTGACATTCAGGTGCCCCCGATGCAGGCGGTGGCTGGTGCAGTCAGTATTTTGTGTATCGATGATGACAATTCTAATCTGGCTGCTTTGCAGCAGCTGTTAACGCAGTGGCGGCTCGGCACTGTGACCTGCCTCGATGATGCCGAAAAGGTACTGCAACTGCAGCTGCCGGTGGATATAGTCATCGCTGATTATCAGCTTGGCCAGCCGCCAGATGGCTTGCAGCTGTTTATTGAGTTAAAACAACGCTGGCCAGAGCTGCGTGGCATCTTAGTGTCGGCTGCGCCTGATCCAAGTTTGCCGGAGCGCGCCAAAGCGGCCGGGATGTTATTTTTACCCAAACCTATCAAAGCGGCGGCCTTGCGCGCTGCATTGAATTCACTGAAACTGCAGGGCCGCGGAAGCTGAAATCACTTCCATCTGTACAAACAAGGAGAACTGCATGCGGGCAGAACTGGAACGCCGCTTTTTTTTGTGGATGTTAATTGCTGTTACTTTGTTATTTGGTTGGGTGTTAGAGCCATTCTGGGGCGCGGTATTTTGGGCCTGTGCGCTTAGTGTAATTTTCTACCCGTTACAGCAATGGCTGCTACAGCATTTTTCCGCGCGCCGCGGCCGGATGGCACTGTTGACGTTGTGCTGTTCTGTGCTGGTCGTGGTGTTGCCGCTGCTGGCAATTGGCGCTTCTTTTGTGCAGGAAGGCATTAATTTTTATGCCCGGCTGCAGAGCGGTGAAGTGGATCCTGCCAAGATGATCGATGCGGTCAAATCAGCGTTTCCGGCCGCAGTATCGACCTTGCAGGGGTTTGGGATCGATACCGACAATCTGCGGTTAAAACTCACTGAGTTTGCGATGGGCACCAGTAAAGTGCTGGCAGGTGAGATGCTGGCAATAGGTCAGAATGCCGCTGGTTTGTTTCTCAATATTGCCCTGATGTTATATCTGGCGTTTTTCCTGCTGCGCGACGGGCCAAAATTGCTGCATTTGCTGGTCGAAGCTTTGCCGCTTGGCGATGAGCGTGAACATCTGTTATTGGCTAAATTTGCCGAAGTGACCCGCGCCACAGTCAAAGGCAATCTGGTAGTGGCGGTGGTGCAGGGTACTTTAGGCGGCATTATCTTTTTCCTGCTGGACATTCCGGCGCCGATTTTATGGGGCGTGGTGATGACCTTCCTGAGCCTGTTGCCTGCCGTTGGTGCTGCGCTGGTCTGGTTACCGGTTTCCTTGTATTTGTACGCCACCGGCCAGTGGGTGCCGGCGACTGTGCTTATCGCTTATGGCGCGCTGGTGATTGGTCTTGCCGATAACATCCTGCGGCCATTATTAGTCGGCCGTGACACCAAGTTGCCGGATTATGTGGTGTTGTTTTCCACGCTCGGTGGCATCAGTTTGTTTGGCATCAATGGGTTTGTATTGGGGCCACTGGTCGCGGCGCTTTTTATGGTGTTCTGGCAGATTTTTATGACCGAATTCAGCCACCAGCCTAAACCCTGAACGCCTCACGGGTGTGGAGGGTTTGGAGAATGGATTTTTACTGCATAACGCAGGTGTAGTTTTTTTAAATTATGTGGTGCGTAACTATATAAATTCTCTGACTATACTCAGCGTTAACCATAGCTGAAGAACAAGCGCAAGGACCTATGCAGTGGGAAATCTTGAGCAATTAGAGCACTTTGTGAATATTGGGCTGGCGCTCGCCAGGCAAACTGACCGAACTGTGTTACTGGAGCAAATTCTGCAAAGTGCGCAGCATATCAGCCAGGCGGACGGCGGCACGATTTATCGGCTCACCAGTGATAATCACCTCGAATTCGCCACTTTATTTAACCGCAGCCTTGGGTTTCACCAGGGCGGAACGTCGGGAAAAGTATCGGCACAGGCGCCCATTCCGCTGTATAAAGACGGTCAACCGAATGACAGTGCCGTGGTTGCGATTGCCGCGCTGCAAAAACAACCGATAGTCATCGATGATGTGTACTACAGCCCATTAGTCAATCAGGAGCGGGCCAGGCAGTTTGACCAACAACACGGGTACCGCACGCAATCGATGCTGACAGTGCCTTTGCTGGACCACCAGGGTGATGTGACAGGGGTACTGCAGCTGGTGAATTGCCTAAACGCGACTGGGCAAGTACAACCGTTTCCTGCCGCAACCCAGCGTTTGGTCATCGCTTTATCTTCGATGGCTGCAATGGTGCTGACCAATAAACAGTTGGTGCATGATCTGGAAGAATTGTTCGGCGCTTTAAGCCGGTTATTAGCCAAAGCCATTGATGAAAAGTCGCCTTACACAGGCGGTCATTGCAAAAGAGTGCCGGCCATCACCATGATGCTGGCGCATGCCTGCAGCGAGACGACAGAAGGCCCGCTGGCCGGTTTTTCGATGAATGAAGCGGATGTCCACGAATTATCGGTGGCGGCCTGGTTACACGATTGCGGCAAGATCGCCACGCCCGAATACATCATGGACAAAGCAACTAAATTGCATGGCTTACACGACAATATTGCACTGGTAGAAGCGCGGTTTGAAATTGCCCGGCGCGATATTCTGCTGGACCAGAGTCTGGATCAGACCAGCCGGGAAGATTTACTCGACCAGCTACGGGTCGATTTGAAGTTTCTGCAAGCCAGCAATATCGGCGGGGAATTTATGTCGTGGGAGCTGCAAAAACGCGTGCGTGACATCGCTGCCCGCTACCATATCGTGATTGCCGGGGTTGAACAGTCGGTTTTAACACCAGCCGAAGTCAGTAATTTATGTGTAGAGCGCGGCACTTTAAACCCGGAAGAGCGTCGGGTGATTAATCGTCACATTGATATCACTATCGAAATGCTCGAATCACTGCCATTTCCAAAACATCTGCGTAATGTGCCTGAATATGCCGGCGGTCATCACGAAAAAATGGATGGCACTGGTTATCCACGAGGCCTTACGAAAGCGCAGATGTCAGTTCAGGCAAGGATCATGGCCATCGCCGATATTTTTGAGGCGTTAACTGCGTCGGACCGGCCTTATAAAAAAGCCAAGACGTTGTCAGAGTCGCTGCGTATTTTAGGGTTTATGGCCAAAGAGCAGCACATCGATGCCGATTTATTCCGCATATTCGTCGAGAAAAAAGTCTATCTGGAATTTGCCAGGCAGTTTCTGTCGGCCGAACAAATTGATGAGGTCGACCACAGTAGCTTGCCGGGTTTACATTAAGGCGATTGTCGCGCTAAGTCGCGGTCTACCGGCGCTTCGAGTTGCAGGCGCTGTGCCTGGATCACGACCTGAGTGCGGTTGGTGACGCCGAGTTTGCGGAATATTGCGGTCATGTGGGCTTTCACTGTCGCTTCAGAGATATGTAAATCGTAGGCGATTTGTTTATTCAGCCAACCTTCGGTCAGGTAATACAACACTTTGTATTGCTGTTGCGTCAGCTGGGCGATACGGGCGGCGAGGTCTAAGTCTTCATGTTGCTGCGGGTTTGTCCGCAACAAGTGCTGATATTTTTCCGGCAGCCAAATCTCGCCGGCCATCACAGCGTGTAATGCGTTAGCGATCTCGACGGGATGTGCTGATTTGGGTACGTAAGCCGATGCACCGAAATTCATTACGCGGCGGATCACATCCTGATCATCACTGGCTGAAATGACCACTATGGGCATGGTCGGGAACGTTTTCCGCAGTTGGATTAGGCCGAGAAAACCGCAATTACCTGGCATATGCAAATCCAGTAACAGTAAATCTGCGTCAGGATGCTGTTCCAGCGCCTGTACAGTGGCATCAAAACAGTCGGTTTCAACGGTTGCAGTCGTGGCAAAAGTATTGCTGATGGCACTGATGAGTGCATTGCGAAACAGGGGATGATCGTCTGCGACTATAAGTTTTGCCATTTCGGATCTCCGCAAAAGAATTTATCAACACTGCACAGCTTAATCACCGGCATCTAATCTGTCTATGGAAGAAAGACCATAAGCCTTTGATAGACTTATGGTCTTTTGTCGACTTATTTATTAAGGCGGTTATTGATCAGATGCTCAACGACTGACGGATCTGCCAGCGTGGAGATGTCACCCAAAGAGTCGTGCTCATTGGCGGCAATTTTACGCAAGATACGTCGCATAATTTTGCCGGAACGGGTTTTGGGTAAACCCGGCGCCCACTGAATGAGATCCGGTGAGGCGATTGGTGATATTTCACGGCGTACCCAGTCACGCACCGCTTTGGTCAGTTCATCGCTGGGTTCCACGCCGACGCGTGGCGCGATAAAGACATAAATACCCTGGCCTTTGAGGTCATGCGGATAACCAACGACGGCTGCTTCGGCAATGGCTTCGTGCGCGACCAGACAACTTTCGATTTCGGCAGTACCTAAACGGTGGCCTGAGACGTTTAAGACATCATCGACACGGCCGGTCAGCCAGTAATAGCCATCTTCATCGCGTTTGGCGCCATCACCGGTAAAATACATGCCTTTATATGTGGAGAAGTAGGTCTGCTCAAACCGCTCATGGTCGCCATAGACCGAACGCATCTGTCCCGGCCAGCTATCCAGTAACACCAGGTTCCCCTCGCAGGTGCCTTCGAGTAAGTTGCCTTCGTTGTCGACAATGGCCGGCTGGACGCCAAAAAACGGCCGGGTGGCAGAACCAGGCTTTAATGCCGTCGCCCCCGGTAATGGCGTGATCAATATGCCGCCGGTTTCGGTTTGCCACCAGGTGTCGACGACAGGACAGCGGCCTTTGCCGACATTGTCATGGTACCAGTGCCAGGCTTCCGGATTGATCGGTTCACCAACACTGCCCAGTACTTTTAATGAAGTTAAAGTGCTGCCTTCAACCGGCGCAGTGCCATGCGCCATCAGCGCACGAATAGCCGTCGGTGCGGTGTATAAAATGTTGACCTGATATTTATCCACAATTTGCGCAATGCGTTTGACGCTAGGGTAAGTGGGTACACCTTCAAACATCACGCTGGTCGCGCCGTTGGCGAGTGGGCCATACACTATATAGGTGTGGCCAGTGACCCAGCCGACGTCAGCGGCACACCAATAGACGTCACCCGGATGATAATCAAACACATATTGATGGGTCATCGATGCCCACACCATATAACCGCCAGTGGTGTGCAGCACGCCTTTTGGTTTACCGGTCGAGCCAGAGGTATAAAGAATAAACAGTGGGTCTTCCGCGTTCATTGCTTCAGGTTCGCAATGTTTTGGCTGAGCAGCCAGTAATTCGTGATACCAGATATCACGCCCCGGGTGTTCGTCAATATTTTGTCCAACATGCTTGACCACAATGACATGCTTGACCGGGTTGGCTTTACCTAAATGGGCTAACGCCTGGTCGGTATTGTCTTTTAATGCTGTCAGCCGGGCGCCGCGCAGGGCCTGGTCAGCGGTGATGACTAATTTAGAGTCACAATCGACAATGCGGCTGCCCAGAGCATCTGGCGAAAAGCCAGCGAATACAACCGAATGAATAGCACCAATCCGCGCACAGGCTAATAAGGCGACTGCAGCTTGCGGGATCATCGGCAGATAAACAGTGACCCGGTCGCCTTTACCTACACCTAAAGCCCGCATGCCGTTCGCCAGCTGACACACTTCATCGTACAGTTCCTGATAGGTCACCGCTTTTTGCACGCCAGGTTCATCACCTTCCCAAAAATAGGCGACTTGATTGGCTTTTTCCGGCAGATGCCGGTCCAGACAGTTGTAGCTGGCGTTCAGGGTGCCATCGCTGAACCAGTTCACATGGACATCACCGAGCACAAAACTGGTGTCCTTAACCTGGGTAAAAGGTTTGAACCAATCAATCCGTTTACCATGCTCGGCCCAAAATGTTGTCGGGTTATCCAGCGATGCACGGTACATTTGCAGATAAGTGTCGTTGTCGGCCCAGGTCCGGGCCTGCGCCGCTGGCGGTACCGGATATACAGATTGATGTGTCATGGTTCGTCTTCCCCGTATGGCGTTTTCCGCCTGATGTTCTTTGATAATGCAGTTCTACCGAAAGCGCCCTTCAGGGCAAATTAGACATTAGTCTACAACAGCCCTTTGTTACGACTAATGGCTAATTGAGCAATCGGGCGTCGTCTACCAGATTTGCAGTGGCAATAAAACCACAACAGATCAACAGACAAGGTAGCGGAGTACAACTATGCAACAAATTCTGCCCATACAAGGTCACACCAGCCGGCTTTCTATCACACGCACTGCCATGGCGGTCGCATTATGTATGGCGGCATACAGTCAAAGCGCAGTCGCCGGTTTTAAGGTTGGTGATACAACAGAAATCAATATCGGTGGTTACGTAAAACTGGATGCAATGCTCACTGATACATCTGACGGTCAGATAGCCACGGGTATAGGCCGTGACTTCTATGTGCCGAGCTTAACGCCGGTCGGTGGTAGCGGTGAATCCGCGACCTGGGACATGCATGCGCGCCAGTCACGTTTTTTTATCAGCAGCGACACGATGTTGGAAAACGGCAAAAAGGTCAGCGGCCGTTTTGAGTTTGACATGATGGCAACCACTGGCACCGGAGATCAGCGTGTCAGTAATGGTTATGCGCCGGAGATCCGCCACGCTTTTATCAGTTACGACGGTTGGTTGTTTGGTCAAACCTGGACCACCTTCATGGACACCAATGCGCTGCCGGACAGTTTGGACTTCGTAGGCACCACAGATGGTACCGTGTTTGTGCGCCAGGCTCAGGTGCGGTACACAATGGGTGGCTGGCAATTCGCGGTCGAAAACCCGGAGACGACAGTCACACCCAATGGCGGTGGCACACGCGTAGTGACAGATGACAATTCAATGCCGGATCTGGTTGTGCGATATAACCATACAGCAGACTGGGGCGGATTGACGCTGTCTGCGTTAAGCCGGCAGCTGTCAATGCAACAAGGGCTGATCGACGATTCAGTGCAAGGTTATGGTGTATCGTTCAGCGGCAAAATTAATGTCTCGAAAACCGATGATATCCGTTTTGCCGTGACTTACGGCGATGGATTGGGACGTTACCTCAGCCTCAATACCGGCAACGATGCGGTATTAACTAAAGCAGGGGATCTAGAAGCCATCAGTAGTATTGGTTATACACTGGCATATAAGCATTCGTGGAATGACAAACTACGTTCCAGCTTCTTCTACTCTGCACAGCAAATTGACAACCCAATTGACCTGACGGGGATGGCGCAAACCGAAAGTACAGAGAGTTACAGTGCGAACCTGATTTATCAGTTAGCCAGTAAAGTGTCTGTAGGCGTCGAGGTCCGGCATGCCACGCGGGTCTTGGAATCAGATTTAGATGGCGACCTGAATCGCATTCAGTTCTCCGCGAAGTACGATTTCTAGGAAATAGCAGCAATCGACAGATCTATATAAAGAGCGATGCCGTACAAACCACTGTGATTCACAGGAGGTCTGTATGGCACATCGGTTAGAGCACTTAAATTTTCAGGACGTCGTGATTGAAAAGTTAACGGTGCATTCATTTGAAATGGGGCTGTATCTGGCAGAAGTCGACTTTGACGGCCGTAATGGTTATATCATCGGCGACAATAACAGACCCCGGCCTTTTTATAGCGTCAGTCAGGTCAAGCAGGAACTGGCAGCGGCTACTATTAAAGAAGCCTATTTGGTGCATGCATCTGCTTATGACGAGATGATCGGGCAGGGCGAGAAAGCGGATAACAGATTGATTCTACCGATCTAGCTGAATTCCCCGCCAAAACGGCTATGGTAGTCGAAAGAACAAGCAGATCGTTTGAAAAAACAACGAACGATTTGCTTTTAGTTATTTTTCTGCTTTCTAAGCTTGCGTAACTTTCCTGACGGCCTATAATGCGCGCCATGCCGACGGGGTGA
>CAMLRA010000136.1 GCA_946482325.1 uncultured Chromatiaceae bacterium
TTTGATTTTATTCATGATATTACATCTCTTTCATTGTTTAATTTAGCCGGCAATCGCACAGCGGGCGCGGTCACAGAGTTTGCTCATGGCCGTGACATCACGCTGGTCGATTTTTTTGTCGCCGTTAAAATCTAAGTCCATGGTTAAGTTGGTTTTGGTCCGCAGCCGCTGGTTAAACAGGTCGATGTCGCGGCTGTCGATGGCGCCGTTTTTATCTAAATCCGCCGGGCGGAATTGACTGCAGTTGCCCTGGCCTGCCACCAGACAATCCAGCCATTGGTGGAAGCCGACGTCAAAGCTGCTGCCCCAACGGGTCAGGATGTCCTGATAAGGCGTATGCGGTGGTAGTTGTGGTTCTGCGGTTTTTTGCTGACCACAGGTCCAGACCCAGTAACCCGAGCCCCAGGCGCTGTCGTCGTAGAGCCAGCTCCAGTTGTTGGCAATCGCCACCGGTTTTTCCTGCCAGCCCCAGGGCAACGTGCAAGGGGCGGTGGAAATCACATATTTCGCGGCCCGTAACGATGGCAGCAGCGCGTCATTGATTTCAGCGCGCTGACGTTCAAACATGTAACGCACGGCCAGATAACCCCAGTGATAAGTGCGGCTGGTGTTGCTGTTGGCGTAGGTGGTCTGGAACAGCTGGCTGAGCTGGTAAGTTTTCAACGGTGCTGCTGCCAGTGCATTTGCGTTAGTCGGCGGTTGCGACAGATATTCAGCCAGGCCTTCACCCCACCAAACTGAGTTTTCCGGCTGGTCGCTGAAGCTGCCCCATTGATTAAACCGGCCGTCGAGGTAATGGATATATTCGTGCTCTAAGTTCCACACCACAAAAGCCGGCTGCAACCAGGTGGCCTGATAAGCGATAAAACGCGCCTGATTGTCCGGGTCGGATGGGGTGCCTTCGAGATACATGCCGCCGTTATTGGTATTGATATCAAAGAATTGACCGGCATAGTTCTGATAATCGGTGGAGGATTTGAAGATCACCATTTCCAGATCTTCGTTCTGGTCATTCGCCACCGGCTTGTCGCTTTGGGTACCAAAAGTCTGGTGGAACAGCTGTTCTTCCGCACCGAGTTTGCTACAGATCTGGCTTAAGTTCGCCGCGCTGATAGTGCCCTGATAACGCAGTTTTAATGTGTCGCTGCACTGATGTTTGCCGGAAAGCACAGTGTCTTCGAGATTAAAAGTACAGACATTGCCGTACAACCCACAGTTGGCGCTGTCGTAGGCTTTGACCATCCCCTGGGCATTCACCCAGGCCTGCGAGCCGGTGCCGCCATAGCTGTAAGTACTCAGAATATGCTGCAGTGCCGGGCGCACCGTCGCGGCCACAGTACCGCCGAGTTTTAACAAGCGGCCGAGTTCAGACACCGCATCATTCAGTTGATATTCGCGGGTATGGCCGAGCAGCCACTGACCGTCCGTCAGCACAAAATCACGCAACCGGGTGACGATTTGCGGCTGTTGCGCCAATAAGGTTTGCAGCTCAGTGCTGCCCTGATTGACCGCATTAAAATAATGCGTCAGTAGCTGAGTCATGCCGTTTTCTTCATAGGCGATGCCCCAGTTATTGGCGCGGTTGACACTGCTGGCATAACCGCTGATAGCTTCGCTGATGCGCGGTAAAAACTGCAGCGTCTCAGTGCCTGAGCTGTTGATTAAAATCAGCATTTCGTAGCGCAGCATAAAATTACGCGACACATTACCGTCAAAGCGGACAAAATGGGCGCCGCCCACATACTGGCGCAGCGCCTGTTCTAACTGAGTTTTGTAGGCGCTCTGGAACACCCGGCCAGTGCCGGACTGTGCCCAGTGCATGGCCCGCAAATAAGTCACCAGCTTTTCCAGCACGGCCGCGCCTGAGGCGTCTGAACCATCAAAACCGGCCAGTTTGCTGTTGATAGCGCTGGCGACGGTCAAAATTTTCTGGTCGCTGAAATGTGCAGTACCAACATAAGCCACGTTATACAGCTGATACAAACAGCTGGTCAGGCTGCTGTTGCTGATGGCGTCGATCAGTGCCTGGTCCTGCAGCGGCAGTAAATCCGCCGGACTGCTGCAGCCAGCGGCCTGCAGAGTAGGTTCGTCCCGGGTTAGAGCGTTGCTGGCCTGGCTGTCTACGGAAGTTTGCGCTTTGACAGCGGATAGGCTGGGCTGATCTGCGGTTAAAAACGCTTGTTGTGCCGCGGTTTGCCATTGCGCCGACAAGGTCACGCCATGCTGCTGCGCATAAATCTGCGCCTGGGTTTTCTCAAATTCGACCGGCGACATCAGCCGCGGCTGTTGCGGCGCCAGCAAAGTGCCGGGGGTTTCGGTGGTCGCAGGCGACATTTGTTGTTGCGCCAAACGTTGCTGCAAATGCTGTTGCTGTAGATCCTGACCCAGCTGTCCCGGATGCGACAAATTCACATCCTGCGCCATAACCAGACCACTGCCGAGCATAAACGACAGTGCCAGAGGTTGAAGTTTCATTGCTAATGTTCCTGTTTTGTTATGTGTCGTTATCTTTGTGTGACCTGCGCAGGTGGATTTAACTTAGCATAAAGGATATTGTATACAATATCCTTTGTTGAGTTTATTTTGCGCATAGCTGCGGGTTTTTAAGATGAATTGGTTATAAAAGCAGCGAGTTGGGCAGGCGTGAAGGTGCGTGCCCGCGAAGCGTCGTCGTACGGCATCACAGGTCGGGCTTTAGTCTTTTCTCCGTTTTGGTATAAAACCCGCTTAATTTATTTGCACAATAAGTTATTTACTGAATAAGTTACTTACAAAATCATCAGGCGGGCGGCTGGTAAGCTGTTTAAGCTTGCTCTCATCAGCAAAGAACTAAGTGGAAATCAGCCAATGATGTGTTTAACCCGCGGGGTTTATCAGGGCTTGATGGTGTTGCCGCGCTGGCCCTCGTCCAGAATATTAATTGATCCGGTTGCTTTAGAGCGGCTGCAGGACGTGCAGGCGGAGCTTGCTGGCGATGTCAGTCTGATCCTGACGCGGGCCTTTGAACCACGGGCTTCTGGCCTCGGCTGGTTACGAAACTGCTCCCGCCAACTGGGTATTGCGCTGTTTCAGCTGCTGTATCCAAAACGCCGCGATGAGCTTGATGATATTTTCGGTAGTAATGGTCATGATGTGGATGGTACACATCTTGATGTGTCACTGGCGGTGCAGGGGCGGCGGCTGCGATTTCTGCCGTTGAGTGTGTTTACCCCAATTGCCTGGCAACAGCGCCGGATGCGGCAAAATTTGCCTTTTCTTGCTGCGGCCATTTCGGCTTTGCAGCGACATGGCTTTCAAATTCACCGTAATGCGACCGAAAGCCTGCAAATCCACTGTGACCTGCGCCGGACAGAGCCGAAAGCAACACCAGCTGCCCATGCCGATCAATGTGATCCATCTGCTGCTGTTATTTCCGGGCATCGCTATGCAAACCAATCCGAATAAATCTCTGCTCGCTGCCGCGCTCTGTTGTGGCCTCGCGGCCTTGGCGCATGCCGGTTGCATCCTGTTTGGTGCGGATTGGTACCGGTTTTTTGGTGCCGGTGAGCAGCTGGCGCAGCTGGCTGAGCAAGGGCACTGGTATCCGCTGGTGGTGACTGGCGTGATCACGCTGATATTGTTGGTGTGGGCTTGTTATGCGCTGTCGGCCGCTGGTGTAATCCGGCGCTTACCACTGACCCGGTTGGTGTTAGTGCTGATTAGCAGTATCTTGTTGCTACGGGGTTTGGCCTTTGTCTGGTTGATGCCAATGTTCCCTGAGAATAGCCTGTTGTTCTGGCTGGTCAGTTCCGGCATTTGCCTGTTGATGGGCACTTTGTTTGCGGTCGGCAGCTGGCAACAATGGCCGCAACTTAGCGCCAAAGCTGCAGCAGCTGGCTGAGTGTTTTTTGGAATAGGGCATAGATGCCGAGTCGCGGAGCCTGCTTATGACGGACAGCAACACTTTCACTACCAGCCGCAGGTTGCCATTTCCGGCGTCGGCGATATACAGTGCTTTTGCCAGCGCGGAACAACTGGCCGTCTGGTGGGGGCCGGCTGGTTTCACTAACCACTTTGAGCTGTTTGAATTTACCCCCGGCGGGCGCTGGCATTTTGTTATGCAGGGGCCGGATGGCCAGCAGTATCCGAATCAGAGTTTTTTTGTCGAACTGGAAGCCAACCGCAAGATCGTTATCCGCCATGACTGCACGCCGTTTTTCACCTTAGCCGTCGAACTGACACCGTTGGAAGCAGAGACTGTGCTGCGCTGGCAGCAGGTGTTTGATGATGCGGCTATTGCAACGGCAGTACGGCATATTGTAGAGCCTGCCAATGAGCAGAATCTGGACCGGCTAATGCAGCTGCTTTGCGCCGCAGCGGGATAAGTTTTATCATCGTGCGGGCTCGAATCAATTTGTACCCGCACAGCAACAAATCGCCAAAATGCCGAACTTAATCTGTTAAGCTCGGATTTTCTCCGGACAATCTCCTGAACCTATGGCCGCCGACATTTATCAACAGTTGTGGCAACAATTCTGTGCTGCCTTATCGACGCAACAACTGGAAACAGACGCTTTCACGAACGACCCGGCCGACGATCGGCGCGGCATCACGGCGCTGGCCTTTCTACAAAAGAACAGTCCGGCGGCCTGTGTCGAAGTTGAGCGCTTTCAGCGGCAGCTGGCCGCGCTGGAACCTGCGCAGTATCTGCAGCCGGCGGCAGAGCTGCATCTGACCGTGCTGTCGATTATTTCCTGTATCAGCGGTTTTACCCTGCAGCAGATAGACGCAGCGGCTTATATTGAAGTGTTTCAACGGGTGCTGGCGGAGCTTAACCAGAAGATCCGGCAGCAAAAAACAGCGCCAATCAACATTGAACTGCGCGGCGTGACCGCATCCGCTTCGTGTATTTTGCTACAGGGTTTTGCCCAAGGCGACGGGCTCTGCCGGTTGCGTGACAAACTGCGGTTAGCTTTTGCCGAAAGTGGCCTGCGACAGAGTATCGACAGCCGTTACCGCCAACAAAGTGCACATCTGACCTTATGCCGCTTTACCCGGCCGCTACAGCAGCCACAAGCCGTGCTGACGCTGTGCCAGCAATATCGCGATTATCATTTCGGCACTCTGCCACTGCAGCAAATAGAACTGGTGTTTAACAACTGGTATCTGCACGGTGACATTACCCGGCCATTAGCGGTGGCGGAGTTGTCCGGATTTGCTGTCCGGCGCTGATGCCTGAACCTGCGTAAAGGCCGACTTTTGCCTGCGAACGCAGATTTAGGCGGCCAAGGCGCGCCCTAGCGTGTACAATACAGGGTTCAGGCTTTGCGCCTTTACTGTTGATTGCCCCTCTGTAGGAACTCTGATGAAAAAAAACTTCTCCTTTACGCACCCAAAAATTCAGCCGGCCCGCGTGGCTGACGCCGTCAAACACGAAATCAAAAAATACTTAAACCGGGAGCGGCGTAAACAATTGCCGGTTGGCATGGATTACTGGACTTTTGATTGTCGCTTTGGCGCGACTGAAGACAGTGCAGAGAAAATCTTCACTTCGGAAATTAACAAGCGTATTGATGCGGCACTGGAACAGCAACTGGCTGGTTTTTATGTCGAGATTCTGGCCCGCGCTTGCCAGCACCAGCCACGTGAATCGGCTGAGTAACCCGGCTTCATTGCACAAAATGCAAACAATGCTCTGCGTCGGGGCGAAAATGCTGTATATTCCGCCGCTCTTTTTTGATGGTCGCTTTCCACCGAGGTTTTTATGCAATTTTCATCTTTAGATTTGGCTGTCGACTTACATCGGGGCCTGGTGGACTGTGGCTACAGCGAAATGACGCCGGTACAGGCGCAGGCCATAGTGCCGGCGCGTCGTGGCAAAGACTTACAAGTCACAGCCCAGACCGGTACCGGCAAAACCGCAGCTTTTGCCGTGCCAATCCTGCAGCGGATGCTGGATACGCCAAAAGCTACGGCAGAAAAACGCCCGCGCACGTTAATTCTGACGCCAACCCGCGAGCTGGCTGAACAAATCGCCGACAATGTGGCAGCTTATGCCAAATACCTGCCGCTCAAAGCCACAGCGCTGTACGGCGGTGTCAAATTGGGCGGCCAGGCCGCCAAACTCAATGCCGGTGTTGATATTGTGATCAGTACCCCAGGCCGCCTGTTAGAGCATCTGACGCTTGGTAATGTGATTTTATCCGACGTCGAATTTGTTGTATTGGATGAAGCCGACCGCATGCTGGATATGGGTTTTAGCGCCGACGTGCTGAAATTACTGCAACTGACGGCAAACAAACGTCAGACCATGTTGTTTTCTGCCACCACGTCACCGGCGGTCAACGAGCTGTCGCACAAAATCCTGCGCAACCACCAGCAAATCAAAGTGACCAAGGTCAACAGCACCGCTGACACTGTGCACCATGTGGTGTATGAAGTGGAAGAAAGCCGCAAAATCGAATTATTCGAAACTTTGCTCGAAGAGCAAAACTGGTTTCAGGTGCTGGTGTTTACCAGTACCAAAGACCAGGCCGACCGCTTGTTAGCCGGTTTGCAGCAGCGCAGCATTAATGCCGCGGTGTGCCACGGCGATAAAAGCCAGGGCGCCCGCCGCCGCGCTATTGCCGATTTTAAATCGGCCAAGTTGCAGGTGCTGATTGCCACAGAAGTTGCCGCCCGTGGCCTCGATATTCAGGGCCTGGATTATGTGGTCAACTTCAATCTGCCGTATTTACCGGAAGATTATGTCCACCGCATTGGTCGTACCGGCCGTGCCGGCGCCGCCGGGAATGCCATCTCTTTTGTCAGCCGCGAAGAAGAGCTGACCTTAGAGCGCATCCAAAAGCTCATCGGCAGCAAAATCAGCCGCATCGTCAAACCAGGCTTTGAAGTCAGCAACCGCGGCTCTTTGCTGAAGAGTATTTCGAAGAAAGTGGTGACAGGCCGCGCCAACAAAGCCAGCGAAACCGTGATTGCGCTGGGACATGCCGAGAAACCAAAAGCGCCACGTCGCGCCAAGCCAGCACCAACAGCGCCTATCGGTGGTAAAAAGCCATCGGCAAAACCGCAAGCTGGCAGAAAGCCAGGTTCGCGTTAAGTTGTTGGTATTTGCCGGATAACTGCGATAGCCGGTCTAATCGACAAGTGCTAACGCGTTCATTCCGAAGCAAAAACACCCGCCACTGAGCGGGTGTTTTTTTGCTTGCCGATTGTAAGACCTGCCTTTGACTTGTGTGCCGTTTTACTTTTCGGTAATGTAACATTTTATTAAATTTTTGAGTGCGGGCGCGTAATCGGTTGCCTTGTCGGCTATAGCAAAAGGAACATGCATGTATTTGTTAAATATTAACAAACTAAAAATCAGCATTCGGTCCGGCCAATTCAGCGAAGCGGAAAAATTTAAATATCTGTTTGTTTTTTTACTGATGGAATTTGCCATTTATAAATTGGTATCCATCATGGCGAGGCCCGCGCCGGAAACATTGGACTATTTGTCGCTCTGGCTCACCGCGCTGTTGGTTACAGTAGGCACTTATACTGCTTATCGGGCGAATGGGGGCTCTGCCGGTCGAGATTTCGCCGCACGCTTTTTCGCCGTTAATCTGATAGTGACTTGTCGATTTATCCTGATTTCGTTACCACTCTATTTGGGCTGGATTTACTACCTTCTAAAAGTGGGAAGCGAGTTCAGTCATGCTGGTCGTGTTTTTGATCTTCTGTTTAATTTGTGTTGGGGCGCATTGCTGTACTATCGCATCTATCGCCACATGGCTGATTTAAAAGAGCCTACTGCTGCCGTGATAAACTGAAAAGTTTAATTTTTCAATTGGATTGATTCCTGGAGTTACACCAATGCAATGGAAGCTATTGTTTTTGTTTATAGTTTGTCTGTCCTGCCAGGCTGAGGATGAATTTCACTGGCGCATGGCTGACGGTCGTGCGGCGCCGCAGCAAGAGAATCAGAAAAGCCGGGAAGGCTTCGGCGCCTGGTTAGTGTTGACGCCAGATGCCGACTGGGAAGAGAAATGGAATACACCAAATGAACATGTCCCCGAATTTTCACTAGTGGACGAGGTTCTGCGTGGTGAGCCGGTACATGTGCTGCCGTTTTACGCCAATCCAAAGGTCGGGCCGGATGGCAATATCCGTATCCAATGTGATTTCCGTTTACAACGCCCGGATGGTTCTGCTGCTTTTGCCCAGCAAGGCTTGCCGTGCGCCAGTGGACCGTTGACGATGGACCCGAAAACCATTTTTCTGACTGATCAAGGCATGACTATCAGCGGTGATCCGGACGACCCATTGGGTAAATGGACAGTATTTATCCGGATTACCGACGATAACCGTCAGGTGACGTTGGATTTACAGTCGTCCTTTCAGTTAGTCGCGCAAAAAACACCTGCCAGTAAAACGCCACAGGAACAGGCCAAAGATACTGCTGCAGCCAGTCTTGCCAACGTGGTATTGGGCCCGGTGCGCAATGGGGAAACGGCGCACTATACCTTTGAAGCAGCACAGCTGCAGGTAGCTGGAAAAAATTTAGGTTTTATCGAGGCCGGTTTGAAAGTGCAGCTTTTTGGCGAAAACAATCTGGTTTATCTCGCTTGCACTTTCAGTGACGAGTCGGGTGAACCAGATGATGGCTGTGACGAATGGCGTTTGTATCACCGGGATACCGGCACAATACAGTCTCTGAATTCACTGCCTGATTTTTCAGCGATGCATTCTATCCCGGCATTACATTGGCCTTTTATCGGGTATGTCGCGCTCAAAGCTGGTGAAAAGCCAGAGTTCGCTTGTGTGACTTATCATTGGCAATACCGGCGGGAAATCAAACGCCAGCCGCTGCAGTTTGACCCGGATCTGTTAGCAACGGATATGCCTGGAGCATTTGGCAAGCCCAAATTTAGCAAGGATGGTTCAGTTTTAACCTGCGATGTGGAACAGACATCGCCCTGCCCCCCGTCGCTGTTAGAATGGTGTCGAGTATTTTATTAAGGAGTATCCACTTTGAAATTTTTCGCATTTTGCTTGCTGGCGATGAGTGCCTTTTGCGCGCGGGCGTCAGTGTTACCCGATTTCCCTTTTGTTGCAGTGACGGGCGAAAGCAGCAAACAAGTGGCGCCTGACAGCGCCAAACTGAGTTTTCGTATCAGCACTTTTCATCAAAGCAGTGAAGTGGCCAATGCCCAGCTGACGCAGTCGGCCAACAAAGTGTTGGCGCTGTTAAAAGCCAATGGCATTGCTGACAAACAAATCACGGCTTTTGAGCTGGCTAAGTCTGAAAAGCGCAAACGCGACGACAACTACAATGAACTGGAAATTCTGGGTTATGACCTGAACCGGCGCTTTGAGGTCGAAATCAGCGATTTAACCAAGTATCCGGTGCTGATGCAGCAGCTGTACGCCACAGACTATGTGCATGATCTGAATACAAGCTTTGATACCGGCACGCGTGACGAAGTCGAAACCGCACTGATTAGTGCTGCAGCCGCTCAGGCGAAGAAAAAAGCCGAACAAATGGCCGAAGGCCTGGGCGTGAAAATCCACAGTGTTTTTGCCTTTAACGATTCAGGCTCATTTAGCGAGGTCTTTGCTACTTTTGCCGCTGGTGAGCACACCATCAGCGCAAATATGTCGGATGCTGGCGGTGAATCAGAGAGGCAACAAATCTTCATCCCGCAATCGATCGAAATCTCCAAAACCGTTAATGTGATTTATAAAATTACGCCTTGAGTTGTGGAGCAAGGCGCTATCATCGTAAGCCGCGTACGTTAATAGTGCGGCGAGACTAGGGAATTGGTCATGCAATGGCATTTTTCTGTGCAGGAACACCGGAAAGCCGGTTGGGTATTGGTTGGCATCGCGATGTTGCTGCTGGGTCTGTCTGTGTTGCTACAGCAAAGCATGCAGACGATGCGCGACGCCGGAGCTGTAAACCTGCATTGTGAACAGTTGCATGATGAAGCGAGGGCTGATTGCTCGCGCCAGCAAGTGCAACAGGTTGTAGCAACCGAGATCTCTGAGCAACCGTTGCTCAGAAACGGCCTGTATCTGTTTAATTTGCTGATTGGCATTCAGATTATCTGTTTATTGACCTTTAAAATTGACTGGTTGCCGGCAGCGATCTTTGCAGTAGTTAACACCACTGCACTTATTTCACTTGATATGTTATCGATGATGGTTTGGATAACTCCATTTATCATATTGTCCTTGTACCGACGTTATCAAACGGCTTTGCAGCTGTAATAGCATTATCGAACACTGGTATTTGGAGTGTCCATGGACCAAAAGCTTGACCGCCTGATGCTGTTTCCGGATGCGCTGCCACATCAACCAGCCAAAGACGACTGGTTTGCAGCAATGCCTGTGCCGCTTGGTGACATAGCCCGGCATTGGTTTGGCGTGATGCGCCAATGTGGTCCTGATGTGCTGGAGCTGATGCATGATGGCCACCCAACTGTTTGTGTTGGCACTGCGGCTTTTGCTGAAGTCAATGTGTTCACCGCCCATGTTAATGTCGGGTTTTTCCTCGGCGCTTTATTACCAGACCCGCAGGGGCTTTTGCAGGGCAAAGGCAAGTTTATGCGGCATGTGAAGCTAAAGCCCGGAGCCCCGGTTGCTACGCAGGCGTTGCTACAGTTGATTCAAACGGCCTATACCGATATGAAAATCCGGGCTGAAGCCGAAGGAGAGTATTGATGTTGAACCTGAAACAGTCGCGTCTGGCGCTGCTGGTGGTGATGTTATGGTTTGGGTTTGTGCTGGCGGCTTTTTTCACGGCCTACCCAGGTTTATTCGCCGTGCTGGCAGCAGTTGCCACAGCGGCGCTGTTTTTCTTTCCGATCCGTTATGACGCCCGCGATGTCGTTGTGGAAAAAGCCAGCATGCCATTAACAGTGGCGACTTCGCCGCTGTTGTTGTGGGGCCTGCTTGTTGTATTGTTTCTCTGCTTTTGCGCACTGGTGTTTGGTTTTTGATGGTCACTGTACGGTGTGTGACGCCCAGCGGGCTGAGCTTACCGTTACCTACTTGCTAAATTTGTGCGTTATGAACCATTGTTTTCTTTCGATTAATCCTTTGCACTGAGCTCTAAAACCCCACCTTGCACCAACGCCTGATGCGTGACAAAAGGTGTCGGTAGCGCTTGTTGGTTCCATAGCAGCTTGCCGCTGGTTTTCTGCTTGATTTCAATCACTTTCCCCGGATAAAACGTAGGGTCTAAGGCGATGCGGGCGGCTTTCACCCGTGGTTGAAACAGTGTGTAATTCGGGGTGCCGGGTTCGGTCGGGTACAGGCCAAGCATGCTGAATACCAGCCATGCGGACAGCGTGCCGGCGTCGTCATTACCCGGTAGACCGGCGGC
>CAMLRA010000137.1 GCA_946482325.1 uncultured Chromatiaceae bacterium
GAATCATCTCCAACGAGTGCCCACACAGATGATTGATTGCTAATTGTTAAAGAGCTGTCGTTTTACTTAACGACGAAAGTCGTTGATTTTCAACCACTTTCAGAATCTGTCGCGTTTGATTTCTTCGTTTCCGAATCCGTCGTCGCTGTCGATGGAGCGCATTATAGAGAGATCAGAATCGATCACAAGATCTTTTTTACAGAATGATGATCGTTTGATTGTTTTTTCAACGAAACCGCGTTTTTTGCTGATTAAAACAACAATTCAGTGCCAGATCAGCAGATCAGACAGGATCGTTTTATCGTTTCCTCTACGGCATAGCCCTTGCTTACTACCACGACAATTGCTTTTATCGGCGCATTAGTTTGAGATAGAAGCCTTTAATGGGCTTCGTATCAGACGCGTAGCCACAGGAACCCCGATGCACCAACAAGCTCACACAGACAATATCCAGCTCCATATAGTAGTGATAGATGACAATCGCGAATTGCGCATGGCAGTCCGCTTTATATTGGAGGATCAGGGTTACCGTGTCAGTGAATTGGAAAACCCGGTACAAGCCCGAGATGTGTTAACGGCATTACAGCCGGACCTTATCTTACTGGATATGAATTTTCAGCTGGACACTACGTCCGGCGAGGAAGGCTTGCGCTTTTTGCGTTATTTACAACAACACTATACAGACATCCCGGTGATCGCGATGACTGCCTGGTCGAACACACAGTTGGTCGTGCAAGCCATGCAAGCCGGTGCCGGCGACTTCCTGGAAAAACCCTGGCAGAACCAAAGGTTGTTGCAGATCTTGCAGCAGCAACTAAAACTCAGCCGGTTAAAAGCAGAAAATCAGGCACTGATCCGCCAACTCGATGGCCAACAGCATGAACTGACGAGTGAACTAAGTTGGCGCAGCCCGGCGATGTTACGATTAATGCAACAACTGCGCACAGTGGCTGATACTGATGCAACCGTGTTACTGACCGGCGAAAATGGCACCGGTAAAAGCCAACTGGCCCACTGGTTACATCAACATTCTGGCCGCAGCCAGGGCCCCATGATCTCAGTGAATATGGCCGCTATTCCGGAAGCCTTATTTGAAAGTGAGTTATTCGGCCATAAAAAGGGGGCTTTCACTGATGCAAAAGAATCCAGAGTTGGCCGTTTTACATTGGCCGCAGGCGGTAGCTTATTTTTGGATGAGATCGCCTGCTTACCACAGGCTCAGCAAGCAAAGTTGTTGCGAGTACTGGAAACCGGTGAATATGAAGTGGTCGGGTCCAGTCAGACACAGCTCAGCAACGCCAGGCTCATTTCAGCGACCAATGCCGATTTTACTGCCTTAATCCAGCAAGGCTTATTTCGTCAGGATTTATATTACCGCCTCAACACGCTGGAGTTTCGGATTCCCCCCCTCAGGGAAAGGCCAGAAGATATCGCCCCGCTTACAGAATACTTTTTATATAAACATGGGTTACGTTATCACAAGCCCGGTTTACGGTTAGCTGCCAATGCGCAACAGCAGCTGATGCAATATGCATGGCCCGGTAACTTACGCGAACTGAGCCATTTATTGGAGCGTGCGGTGTTACTCTGCCAACAGAGTCAGATCGAACTCAGCGATTTGCATTTACCATTGCAGGCACAGCCGCCGATAGGTCAGCCGCACACAGCGCAGTTAGCTCCCACCAACTCGGTCAATTGGGTAATGTCGGACAACGAACTACCGCAACTAACATTAGAACAAGCCGAGCTACAGTTGATCAAACGGGCACTAGCCCAACATCCGGCTAACAAACAAAAAGCGGCCGACCAATTGGGTATTACCAAATCCTCGTTATACCGGCGGCTGGAAAAATATGGCCTGGTTTAATCAAAGCCTTGAACGGCAGACTGCCATACAAAGCAGCCTGGTTTTGTTACCGGCAGTTTTACTAACCGCTGTAATCTGCTGGATGTGGCCTGTATGGTGGGTCTGGTTGCCCACAAGCCTGAGTTGCTGGTGGATCTGTTGGTTCAACTTGCAAAGCCGCCAGCAATTGTTGTCAGCATTTCGCCGCGCCAGCGTACAGCTTGATGCCTTGCAATTACAGGATTACAGCCTGCAAGCAAAACCCGCTTATAACAGCGGTATCGCGGCAGAATTTCAGCAACAACTACAACAACTTTCTGCTCAGCTGCAGCAACGCAAAAGTTTTTTTGATGAACAACAGTTTTTATTGTACCGCCTCATCGATCAGCTAAATACACCCATTCTGGTGCTGAACCACAAAGCCCAGCTCAGTTATGCCAACGAACAATTTCAATTGCTATTCGGCCAGCCCTGGCAAAGTTTAAAGCATAGCAGCGCCGCCAGTCTGGGATTAGAAGCTGTACCGCAATGGCAATTCAGCGCTGCGGACCGCCGCCAGCAATGGCAAATCCGCCACAGCCGCTTTGTTGATCAAGGCGAGCGTTATCAGTTGCTGGTGTTTATTGATATTGAACTGGCACTGCGGGAAAACCAGTTGCAAGCATGGCAACAGTTAATCCGGGTGCTGAGCCACGAGATCCATAATTCGCTGGCACCAGTCCAGAGTCTGACCGAGTATTTACTGCAAAAAACGGCACCAGGCCGGGAACACGATGCTTTAACACTGATCCACGAACGCAGCCGGCATTTGCAAAATTTTGTCGGCCGTTATGCGCAGCTCAGCAAACCACTTAGTGTTCAGTTACAACCACTAGAGTCCGGTGCTTTAGGCCAGAGTCTGCAGCTGCTTTATCCGCACGCGGGTTTGCAGCTATCAGGGCCGTCACTGAGCCTTCAATCCGACCCCACCCTGCTGCAACAACTGCTGATTAACTTGCTGAAAAACGCTATAGAAGCCGATAGTCCGGCCGGTACACTGGAACTGCGGTTTAGCCAACAGCCAAACCATATCTGTATTCAGCTGTTGGATCAGGGCCATGGTGTGTTAAACGCCGCCAACTTATTTGTTCCTTTTTACACCACTAAACCACAAGGCCAGGGCATTGGTCTGGCACTCTGCCGGCAAATTGCCCGCACACTGGGCGGCGAATTAACGCTGAGCAACCGTAGCGACGGCGTCACAGGAGCCTGTGCTGAGCTACTATTGCCATTACAACAGCCATTCCAACCATCGGCACTTGTGCGCAACTAGCAGTCCCAGTCCCAGCCTCAACTCGACTAACTTTGCTCAAAACCGGACGCTGGCCACCGTCCGATTTCGGACTCGAGCGTCCGATCCCGGACATTCTGGCTGACAGAAACAGCAAACAAACCGCATCACATTGATTTAAAACAATTTTTCGCATTGGCACCCTTCTTGTTTATACCTCGGTGGCTACCTTTGGTTGACCGGAAGCTGCTGGTACCCCGCTCTGGGCATCCGCAACTGCAGGCCGACCAGCGAACACACAAATATGAAGGCACTTGATGGACATCAAACGTACTAAACCAAACTCTCGCTGGAAAAAGCCAACCCTGGCTGTGGCGATAATCGCTACGCTATTGTTGGTTGGTCGCTTGATTGCATCGCCGGTGGCAGACTATCAAATTAACCGTAGTCAATTAATACTCGGCACCGTCAAACGGGGTGATCTGCAAGTCTCGGTTGATGGTTATGGCGTGTTGCGTTCAAACAAACAACGGTTGATCTCTGCCGAAAGCTCGGCCACGGTGGCGGACATTCTGCTGCGCCCCGGTGCAGAAGTGCTGGCAGATTCGGTGATCCTGCAACTACAGGACCCACAACTGCAGCAGGATCTCGACACCGCCAGCATGGCCGTCAGCCGCCAGCAGGCCGCACTGAAAAGGGGCCAACTGGCCAATCAACGCGAAGTATTGGCAGAAGAGGCTGTGTTGGCCGAACTGACCGCGCAACGCGACACACAAAAACTGCGGCTGGCCGCGAACCGTGATTTAGCTGCGCGTGGCGTGATCCCAGCCATTGAATATCAAAGCGCAGAGCTACAGGAACGCCAGTTGTCAGAACGTATCCAGCTGCAAAAACAGCGTCTACAGCAACTGAAAGACGTCGCCACCGAAGATCTGAATATTGCCACCGAAGAGCTGAATCAGGCCAAAGCCCTGTTACAGCGATTGGAGCAGCGGGTTGCCAAGCTGACAGTCCGTGCTGGTATTGAAGGGGTGTTGCAACGCTTGCCGATCGAGCTTGGGCAAAGCGTAACAGCTGGTCAGGAACTGGCATTGGTCGGTAGTCGTCAGGATTTACAGGCGCTTATTCGCGTGTCGCAATCTAAGGTTGAACAATTGCGCCTTGGTCAGGCTGCCATCGTCAATACCCGCCGCGAGACCGCCAAAGCGGAAGTCAGCCGCATTACGCCACAGGTACAGGACGGCACCGTCGAAGTCGAGCTGCGTTTTGTCGACGCGGTACCCACCTCGGCCCGGCCCGAATTGAATGTCGATGCGCAGATCTTCACTGCCGAATTAAAAAACGTGTTGTATCTGGAGCGACCTGTCAACGTGCAAAGCCATGCCAGCAGCAAGTTGTTTCGCTATGACCAGACCAACCAGCAACTACGCAGCACGCAACTGCAGTTTGGCGATGAAGCCGGCCGTTATCTGGCGTTGCAGTCCGGTGCTGCTGAAGGCGAAACATTCGTAGTGTCCGATATGGCAACCTTTGCTGATGCCGCTTCTATTGCTGTGAAGCAATAACCATCAGCCTGTACTTATCATCTTACCAACAGGAATTTTTAACATGACACAGACCCCCACTTTGCCACAGGCAACTATCTCAATGCGCGGGATCACCAAGGTGTTTGCCACCGACGAGATGGAAACTCACGCGCTGCGTGGCATCGATTTGGCAATCAACACCGGCGATTTCGTTTCCATTTGTGGCCCGTCAGGCTGTGGCAAATCCACACTGTTGTCACTATTAGGCTTACTGGACATGCCATCCAGCGGCAGTTATCAGATTGAAGGCCATGAAGTCAGCGGCTTGTCACTGTCTGAAGCCGCTTATATCCGCAATGAAAAAATCGGCTTTATTTTTCAGTCCTTTAACTTGATTGACGAACTGACCGTGTATGACAACATAGCTCTGCCGCTGCGCTACCGACGCACCAGCGTACCCAAAGCAGAGATTGACGCGCGGGTGCAGGCCTGTCTGCAAAAAGTCGATATGACACATCGCGCCGGCCACAGGCCCAACCAACTTTCCGGTGGTCAGCAACAGCGGATTGCCATTGCCCGCGCTTTAGTGGGTAACCCCGCCTTGTTATTAGTGGACGAGCCAACGGGGAACCTCGATTCCAAAAATGGCGATGCGGTGATGGAGATGTTGTGCGAGCTGAATAGTCAGGGCACCACCCTGTGTATGGTGACGCACGACCCGCGTTATGCCGATATGGCCGGCCGCAAACTGCATTTACTCGATGGCCGGATCCTGGATGCAGACGGCGCACCTTTGCAACAAACCCAACCAATGCGGCAGGTCGCTCCATGAACCATTTGCCGCAATGGTGGTTTCTCTACACCCTGACTTTGCCGCTGAGTTTACTGCTGATAGCCGTACTGATGGCGCACTTTGATAACAAAATTGTCATTGAAGGATAAAGCAATGATTGCCTTAAAAGACATTGAGATTGCGTTATATGCACTGAGCAAAGCAAAAAGTTTTGTGCTGACCGTGGTAGTAACCCTTGGCGTTGCCATTGGCACGCTGACGGCCATGTTTAATCTGAACTACCAGATCTTTGCCGCCCCTTTGCCTTATGAATCAGCCGACAAAATACTGGTCGGCAGCACCAAATGGTTCAATACCGACGGCAGTGTCAAATTCCAGCGCATTATGCCAGTCCATACCTTTAAGCAGCTTTATCAGCAAGCTCAGACACAACAACAAGAGCATGCGTTGATTGGTTATCCGTCTGCCACTTTCACGCTGCGCGATCTGGCACATTCGCCTGCGGTGCAGGTGGCATATACCACCCCCGGATTTATGCAGATATTCCAAATGCCGATGCGGCTGGGACGCTCTTTTAGTCAGGATGAAGATGCAGGGTCGTTCCAACCGGTAGCGATTTTGAGTGAGCACATTTGGCGGCGTCAGTACGGTGCAGATCCGGCGATACTCGGTCGAAAAATTCAGATCGGGCAACACCATTTTACGGTGATTGGCATTGCCGCCGCCGATTTTGCTGAACCCTTGCTACAGGGGCCATCACGGTTAAACGATGTTTGGCTGCCCTGGGATTTTAATCCGGTGCGCAGTCGTCCCGGCGAGATGTCCTACTGGCATTACTATCTGACCAAGCTGAAAGATTCGGACAGTCAACAAAGCTTTGTCCAAACCTTTGGTCAGCAAGTGGAACAAATTGAGCAGGCAGCTTTCCCAAACCAACAAGGCGGTCGGGTCGAATTTCAGGCGGAACCCTTACAACAGTTTCTGCAAGGCGATGCGGCCCAACGCACAGGTTGGATGCTCGCAGGCAGCCTGTTATTTCTGCTGATAGCAACAGTCAATATCATCAATTTGTTACTGTCACGCACTGCGGCGGCACAGCGTCAGTTCAGTATCCGTGCGGCACTTGGCGCGCAGTCTCACCACTTGCGTCAGTATATTTTTGCTGAACTCAGCTGTTTGATGGCTGGTGCTGCGCTTGTCGCGCTGCTGTGTGCCGAAGGTCTCTACTACTTATTACGTCAGTATGCCGGCACATTGTTACCTGCGCTGAATACACTGCACTTTAACCTGCCAGCCTTGCTTTTCACGTTGTTCACATCCACCAGCCTGACTCTGTTGTTTGGCAGCAGTATCAGCCGGAATTTCAACTTCGACGCCCTGCAGCAGCATCTGCAAAGCAGTGGCAAAGGCACTGGTTCTCAGGTAGACAATGGCACACGGCAGAGGTTGATCGCCGCACAGGTAGCGCTGGTTACGCTGTTATTGATTGGCAGTTGCCAGGTACTGTTCCAGGCGGTGGGCCAGTTGCGCCAGTCCACTGGTTTTGCCAGTGCAGACCGCTGGCAAGTCAGTATTGATGACGTTCGTCCCCTGCCCGACCGGTCCTTACCATTTGAAGTGCAACGGGCTGAACTGCGCCAACGCAAAGACGAATTGATGCAAATCCGCGCTGAGCTGGCCAAAGACCCTGCAGTTGCAGCGGCCTCGGTTAGTAATTTTCCGCCAGTATCATTTGATGGTGTTTATGCCGCCAACAGCTATCTGCCCGACCCGGCCAATCCTCAGCAGCGCATTGATAGCCGGGTGGTTACCACGGATGAGCATTATCTGCCGATGTTTCAGATCAAACTGCTGCAAGGCCGGAATTTCACGCCTCAGGAAGTTGCGACTCAAGCTTTTGTCGTCATCATCAATAAGGCTTTCGCCGAGAAACTCCGGCCTGATGGTGCGGTGCTGGGGCAAAAACTACACAACGCCTTCGGTGGACCCGAATTTGAAATTATCGGTGTAACGGCAAACCATCAGCTGTCGGATGAATGGGCGGCGGCAGAGCCTAACCGTAGTTACATCCCGCGTAACCTGATCGCCGGCAGTAGTTTGTTGGTGCAATTCAAACCTGGTATGCAAATCAACAAAAGCCTATTGAATCAAACCATTCAACAGAAAGTGCCGTATTTGCGCGCGGCTCATGTCCATAGTATCGGGTCAAACGTGGATCGGGTGCTACTGAGTAATTATCTGGCCGCCGCAGTAACCAGCGCATTGTTGTTACTGAGTTTTGTTCTAGCGGCTGTTGGCGTATACGGCGTGCTAAGTTACAACGTGCAACTTCGCCGCTTTAGTCTGGGTGTGCGGATGGCGATTGGCGCAAGGCCTTTGACAATACTGCGTCAATTACTGTTGGAAAACCTCAAACCAGTAGGGATAGGCTTCGCAGGAGCGTTTGTACTGTTGGCAGCCTTCTGGTCCGCGCTGCAGCATTCGCACCTGAAGATTGAACTATCCGGTGGCGGTTTTGCACTGCCAATACTGTTAATTGTGCTGCTGACAGTGCTCGCAACCCTGTTATCGGTCTGGCGCATTATCCGCAAGCCCGCCGTTTATGCACTGCAAGGGCATTGACATGTTGAATTTCAGAGAATTGCTGCAAGTGTTTTATGCGCTGGGCAAAGTAAAAAGTTATGCGGTGACTGTGATTCTAACACTTGGGTTAACTTTGGGAGGGCTCGTCGCCGTACTCAATCTGGGCTATCAGCTGTTGCTCGTGCCTTTGCCCTATCCGGCATCTGGCCAGCTCTATTATCTGCACGGAGATGTGATAAGTGCCAGTGGTCAGCGCACGCCCGCCTTACCGATAGCCGCGGCTGAAGCGGGCTACCGGCTACAGCCTGCAGGTCAAATCACGGCCGCGCTGGTTGGCTACAACCAGGGTATCGCCCAGAACCTGACTGAAGCGCCGACCTTAGAGCTTGGTTACGTGACCCCGGAGTTCTTCCCAATGCTGGCGATGCCGATGTCACTTGGCCGTTTTTTTTCAGCTGACGAAGGTTTAAACAGTCAAAACCCGGTCGCGGTGATCAGCTACAGTCTCTGGCAATCTCAGTTCTCAGGGTCAGCCGATGTCGTGCGACAACACATACAGATAGGCGAACAGAGGTTTCGGATTGTCGGAGTGGCCGCTCAGCATTTTATCGAGCCAGAGATCTTATTTGCTGGTCAACACACCGATGTCTGGCTGCCGTGGGACTATGTACAAACTCCCATGCCAGAACGACAATCCTGGGGACGTTTATGGGGCAAACATGCCATGCTGGTAAAAATGGCCGCCGCCGCAGACACCAATGCAGTGCTGCACAGCTATCAAAACCATTTCGCCGGGCTATTCAACAATGCCGGCGATAAACCAGCCGATCTGCAAAATGCGCGGCTGCAAACTGTACTGACTCCGCTACAAACATTGGTGCAACATCAGGCGCCGGCCCAATATCCCTGGTTATTGCTCGGAACTTTATTGTTAGTGAGTCTCGGCATGGTTAATCTGCGCCAGCTCAGCCTCACCCGCCTGTCAGCCCGCCAGTCACAACTGGCGATCCGGGCCGCCGTGGGAGCTCGTCCGCGAGATTTACTGCGACCATTGTTACAGGAATGGGCCGTGTTGCTACTTTTGGGCTGCGGTATAGCGTTGGGGATTCAACTGGCTTTGTTACAAATATTCAAAGGCTTACCCACCGGTTTGTTGCCAAGGCTCAGTGAACTCTCACTGCAACCGGTCAGCTTGTCAGTTTATCTGTTATTACCTGCAGTGCTGACCGCTGGTTTGGCGCTCCGGTTGTACTACCAACTGGATTATCACCGCCTGCAGCTTTCACTGAACAGCAGCCAGAAAGGCGGACTTAAGCCTATTTCGCACAAGAGCTTATGGCGTTTGTTAGCAGCACAGGGAGCTGCAGCAACTTTAGTTTTATTATTTACCGTGCAGTTACTCTTGCATGCGTTGACTCATCTATGGCAAAAACCCGGTGTACTGACATCCGATCGTTACCATGCTTCACTGGATCTCGCGGCGCTGAGTGATATCCCACGGGAGCAACGACGTGATGAGTTGCTGGCCATCCGCCGGCTATTCGAATCTCAGCCTGACATTGTTGCTGTCAGTATCGCGAACCTGCTGCCGCTAGCCAACTACGGCGATTATCAGTGGATGACCGAACTGAGAGACCCACAACAACCACAGGTGACCTATTCAGTGTCCTCTAGTCTCATCGATGAACACTATCTGACGGTCCTTGGCGTTACACTAATCGAAGGCAGACAGTTCAGCAGTACCGAAGCGCGCGAACAAAGACCGGTGATCATCATTAATCAGCGCTTTGCCAGCCAGTTATCCGCAGCGAATAATTCCGGCAAACTGCCGCAGTTACGCTGGGCCAACGATAGTAGCGAGACTTTGTATCAGGTCGTTGGTGTATTTGCGGACTGGCAACTACCGGGAATGACGGAACCACCGCGTGCCTTGTTTGCCGGTGGTTTCCCTGGCCTAGCGAGCTTGATAATCGCCAGCCAGCCGGGAATAACCCCTAACAAAGCCTCGCTGAATCGCCTGTTGGCAAGTGTTAATCCCCGTTATCACATCACTGAATTGCGAAGTTTGGCTGATAACCATACCAACCGTTTGACATTAGATCGTCTGACAGCGTATAGCACGCTCGGCCTGAGCCTGCTAATTCTGCTGCTTTGCAGTATCGGTTTGTCTGGCTTATTAAGTTATTGCGTGCAATTACGTCGCACTGAACTGGGTATCCGCATGGCGCTGGGTGCCAGGCCGTCCACTATTGCAGGTCAGCTGCTAAAAGAGCATCTACACGCAGTAGCTATCGGCTCAATCTGTACCCTAATCGCAGTGTTCGGTATTATTTTCACAGTCCAACATCCTGTGACACTACAGGTCGCCCTGCTATTGAAACCGACGCCCGCAGGGGCCCTGCTCCCCGTGGTTCTGGTGATAGCATTGACCACTTTTATTTCATTGTTGTCGATGCGCAGTATACTTCGTCGCCCGGTGCAACATGCACTAAGAGGATAGTGAAATCCATCGTATTGCTACAGCGCAAACACACGCCTCCTGAATTGGGGGCATTTTACATGCCTGACAATTACTGACCGAACCTCTGACACAGCTGTTGCGCCCCCACTTCGGTGGCGAGTTTTGGACTCAATGTCAGCATTTTTTAACTTCTGACCGCCGGGTTGATACCCGGTCACAGACGAAACCTTCTCGAGCCACGCAGAAACTGGCCAAGGGGGCGGTTATCACCGGTTTTAAACAGACAAAAAAAATCCCCCGATAAACGGGGGATTTTTAATTGAAAACAGCAAAACTGTCTTCACTCGAGCAAATTACTCAGCAGCAGTTTCTTCAACTGGCAGAGCGCCCACTTCTGGACGGTCAACTAACTCGATGTAAGCCATTGGCGCATTGTCACCGGTACGGAAGCCACACTTCATAATACGAGTGTAACCACCTGGACGCGCGTTGTAACGCGGGCCTAAAACGTTGAACAGTAAACCAACAACTTCTTTATCACGTGTACGGGCAAAAGCTAAACGGCGGTTTGCGACGCTATCATTTTTAGCCAGTGTGATCAGAGGTTCGATTACACGGCGTAACTCTTTTGCTTTTGGCAGAGTCGTTTTGATGATTTCGTGCTTCACCAGCGAGCTTGCCATATTGCGGAACATTGCCTGACGGTGGCTGCTGTTCCGGTTTAACTGACGACCACTCTTGCGATGGCGCATGATCTATTCCTTCTTACTAAACCAGGAACTGGAATCTGGTTAGTCTTTATTTACCAAACTTGCTGGCGGCCAGTTTTCCAGGCGCATGCC
>CAMLRA010000138.1 GCA_946482325.1 uncultured Chromatiaceae bacterium
GTGAGTGCAGCTGCGGTCAGCCAGAAACCAGTTTGGGTCGCTGTTAAGGCGTAGCGCTGATATAAAATGACCGCCAGAAAAGGCCAGACCATAAAATAGCTGCCGCGGACAAAAAAGTTGCCCCACAGTAACAACCACACCGGCGCCGGCAGCTGTTTTACCCGCTGCCAGGACAACACTTGCGCTGACATTTTGCCTCCTGCATATTGAAGATCATCAGCATGCCGAAAAAGCAGCGTGCAAACCAGTACACAAACCTGCTGTTTCAGAAAAGCTTTGTTTCCAAACATGTTCGGTTTGATTGGCAAGATGGTTACTACGGAGAGAAACAACATGTATCAGGGCAGTTGTTTATGTGGCGCAGTGGTTTATCAGCTGCACGGCGAACCACGGCGGGTCTCACATTGTCATTGTCGGATGTGTCAGAAGCAACACGGTGCGGCTTTTGCCACCTATCTGAGTCTGCCTGCGGCGGAATTACATTATACGCAGGGTGCTGATGCCATCAGCCGGTATCAGTCTTCGGCCAATGTCACCCGCGGTTTCTGCCGGCATTGCGGTTCCACCCTGGAATGGCGTGCCAGTACAGAACCCGATGGTTATGTCGCGCTCACTGTTGCAACGCTGGACACGCCCATAGAGTTTGCGGATATCCCACATATCTGTACTGAAAGCAAAAGCAGCTGGTGTCCGTGCTGAACTCTGCTCAGGCCCTCAGAACAGTTTTTTGCATATTAAGAAGTCCGCTGTGACTTCATCAGGGAGGCACTGTTGTCTTATCGCATTCGTGTCGCGACGGCTGCAGACCATCAGGCCATCAGCGCGTTGGTACGGCCGCTGGTAGAAAAATTCATTGCGCCGGATTGTTCGGCGGAAGGCACCAGGCTGTTACTGGAGGCGATGCAACCGCAGGCTATTCTCAGCTATCTGCACGGCGATTACCGCTATTGGTTAGCAGAGGACGCAGAAGGGCTGGCCGGCGTTATCGCAGTGAAGGGGAACAACCACCTGTATCATTTGTTTGTGGCAGAGCGGGCGCACGGGCAGGGCCTGGCACGGCAATTATGGTCGCGCTTGCTGGCGGAATGTCAGGATCAGGATGAGTTTACCGTGAATGCATCTTTATATGCCTTGCCAATGTACCAACACCTGGGGTTTATCGCTGAACAAGGTCCGCGTGAGCGCATGGGCATTGTAGATGTGCCGATGCGGCTGATCCTGCGACCTCGCTTTGCCGGAGATAACGGTGCTGTGGGAAGCTGAATGCGTTGTATCCTAGTTGTAAGATCGGAATGACTTTACGCAGCGCACTGCTAAGTTAAATCAACACGATACCATCCAAACCAAAAACAGGAGACAGGCGATGGCAACAGTGGCGAAGTGGTTTTATCCGGTGTTAGTCCTTGCGTTGTTATGGAATCTAATGGGGCTGTGGGTATTTTGGACCGATGCGACGATGACGCCGGAACAAGTCGCGGCGATGCCGGCAGCGATGCAGGAGGTTTACAACAGCCGGCCGCTATGGTCTGTGCTGTCCACAGCTGCGGCCGTGATAGGCGGCACACTGGGGACTGTGTTGCTGTTATTCCGTTTGCCGCAGGCATTGCCACTTCTGCTGCTGTCTTTACTTGGGGTTGTGCTGCAGGATGTTAGTTTCGCGCTTCAGCCAGCGGCGCGCGCTTTGATTGACCAAACGGTGATCATCCTGCAAGGCCTGGTGTTACTGGTGGCGCTTGG
The DNA here is from genome assembly GCA_946482325.1 of uncultured Chromatiaceae bacterium. The sequence continues at coordinate 1,738 of CAMLRA010000138.1, forward strand.
GTTGGTTTTTGTGGCGCGGCTTGCCGGTCAGCGCGGCTGGCTGAAAACCGGCTGAGCAGTCAGCAGACTGCGGCCGGCTGGGCGGACACCGAACATTGATTTTGTTATGCTCCGTTTTTTACTGCAACCGGAGCCTTTATGCAGTCTGTGATAGATTTTGTCTTAGAATTGGACAAGCTCAAAACCGTCACCCGCAAAACCAAAACGCTGCATTGTGATCGCTATGAAAATTCGGCCGAACACAGCTGGCAAATTGCCATGCTGGCCTGGTCAATGGCGCCTTATGCGCCGGCCAATACCGATATCAACCGGGTGATTAAACTGCTGCTCGTGCATGATATTGGCGAAATTGATACCGGCGACACTATTGTTTACGCCAATGCCGACTGGAACGCGCTCAAGGCGGAAGAGCTGGCGGCGGTTCAACGGATTTTTGGTTTGTTGCCTGCCGGAACGGCGGCAGAACTATTAGCGTTATGGCAGGAATTTGAAGCCGGCGAAACCGCAGCGGCACAATTTGCCCACGCTTGCGACCGCGCGATGCCGGTATTGTTGAATCTGGCGAACAACGGCCAGAGCTGGCGCGAAAACGGTATTAGTTATGAACGCGTCGTGGCGCGGATAGAGGCACCTATATCTCAGGGCTGTCCGGCGCTTTGGCAGTATTTATCCGGGCAGTTGGCTGCAGCACAACAGGCGGGCTGGTTTTGTGACTGAAAGGTCGTTGAGGACAAGTTGCGCTGCGCCGGCAGAACGCCTAAGCTGGAAGCCTGACGTCAGAAATTCTGGTGATTAATCATGGGTATAGGTTCTCAGATTGGCATGATAGCGGCGATGGCATTGTCAGTCTTTGTCATTGGCGGCTTGTGGTACTCAAAGCTGCTGTTTGGCGCACGCTGGTGCGCTTACGCCGGCATCGATATGGATAAACCACAAGGCCATCCGGCGCGGGTGTTTGGTATCAGCCTGTTGTTTTCGGCGCTGGCCGCCTTTGGATTTGTGTTTTTATTCGGCCAGCCGGCGTCGCTGCATTTATCGCTGCATAACGGTTTGATGGTCGGTTTCTTTTTTGTCTTCACCAGCTTTGGCATCAATTATCAGTTCGCCAACAGGCCCTGGCCTATGTTGCTGATTGATGGTGGTTATCATCTTTTGCAATTTGCCGCTTATGGTTTGATTGTCGGGTTATGGCCGCGTTGACGGCACCGTTTCAGAGGGATCTGCGATGAAATTTCGGATTGAACAAAAAATATTGAGCCTGACTGACAGCTTTGATATCGACGACGAAGACGGCAGGCTGGCTTTTACCGTCAAAGGCAAATTCTTCAGCATTTCCAGCAGCCAGACTATGTACGATCTGGCGGAGCGCGAAATGCTGAAAATCAAACGCAAATATCTGACTATTCTGCCGGCGTGCCGGCTGGTGGCACCGTCCGGTGAAGAGTGGCTGGTACGCAAAAAGTTTTGGCCATTTTGGCGCGCCGCTTTTTTGGTGCAAACGCCGCAGGGTACTCTGGAAATTGACGGCAATCTGTGGCAACGCGAATACCGCATCACGCAAAACGGTCAATTAGTGGCGCGGGTATCCAAAGCCTGGTTCAGTTGGTCAGACAGCTATGGTGTCGAAATCTACCGCCCCGAATGGGCAGTACCTTTGCTTGGTGCTGTCATTGTGATTGACCGCATCCAGCACGCTGGCACCAATTCAGTGTTAAGCGATGATTGATGGTTGCGGAGGCCATGATGCGCAATGCACAAAGATGCCTGGTTCTGTCAGCCGCTGTGGTGCTGAGTATGGTCGCCGCGGCCAGCAACGCCGCCACTGAATTGTGTGGTCCGGGTTGGGTCGAAGCGACAGAAGCAAAGCTGGCTGTCACTGATGGCGCCGGTCATGGTCCGGATCCCGGTTCGGCAGAGTGGGCCGATGCATTGACCCGTCGTCTAGGCGGCCATCAACAACCTGGCACTCAGGCCTGGTGTGACTGGGTCAGCCAACAGTTGCAGCGTAAAAGCGGCGGTCCAGCCTTTGATTGTAAACAAGTGCCAGGCGATAGCACTGAAGCCTTGATCTGTAATAATCCTCGTTTAAGTCAACTCGACCAGCAGCTCGCGCAGGTGTTTGCTAAAGCTTCTGCCCACGCTGCCCATGAACATCCGTCGCTGTTAAAAGCAGAACAACGTGGCTGGATAAAAGGGCGCGATGAATGTTGGAAAGATGCGGCTCAAATCGCCTGTATGCAAGAAGCCTATCAGCACCGAATTGCCGAATTACAGGCACGCTATCGGTTAGTACCGATGCGTGGTCCGTTGCGGTATCAATGCGGCGTCACACCGGCGGATGAGCTGATTCTGAGTTTTTTTGCAACTGAACCCGCCACAGTTATCGCCGAACGTGGCGACAGCGTCAGCCTGATGTTTCTGCAGCAAAATGGCAGCCACTATATTGGCCGTAATGAGACCTTGTGGCCGCAGCAAGACGGCGTCCGTCTGCAGTGGGGCTATGAAGCTCCAGTCTTCAGCTGTCGTCCGGTACCCTAAGCTGTCCGCCAGGCTTTGCATTTGGCAGTCATTTTTCTGCATTTCGTCGCAACAATGAGGTTACTGGTCGCTGCCGTGCGCAGTAGCGGCCGCTCCGGCTGATATAAACAGCCAATCAGACTGAACAGCCCATTCTCGCAGGAACGACCATGTTTATTATTCGCCGGGACGATTTACAAGGCCCGGAAATTGCTGCCTTTCTCACCGCGCACATGGCGGATATGCAAGCCACCTCACCACCGGAAAGTGTCCATGCGCTGGACCTGGCTGCACTGCGCCAGCCGGAGATCCGCTTCTGGACCTTATGGCAGCAGTCGGACTCCGCAACACCCGAAATGCTGGCAGGTTGCATCGCACTGAAGCAGCTGGATGCCCGGCACGGTGAAATTAAATCGACCCGGGTCGATCCGTCTTGTCGTGGCAATGGCTGTGGTGGTTTATTAGTCGAACACCTGTTAGCAGAGGCCAGGCGAAGCGGGTTAACACGTGTCAGTCTGGAAACCGGTTCCATGGCGTTTTTTCAGCCAGCCCGTGCGCTTTATCAAAAATTCGGTTTTGTTGAATGTCCGCCGTTTGCGGATTACCACGAAGACCCAAACAGTGTTTTTATGACGCTGGAGCTTTGATAGTAAGTTCTGTTTACAATTTACTTTTCGACGCTGAACGCATTTCAGCTTAAGTTAGCGCAAGGTGCCAAAGGCACAATACAGTCAAAACAATAACCGGTTTGTCCGGACCCAATACAGAGGAACACGCCAGTGCGACATACTTTATTAGCCCTTTCAATCGCTACCATCCTGACCGGTTGTAATCCGGCGCCGGAGAACAAAGACAACAACAGCACAGCGCCAGCCCAGACCGAAGCGGCGAAGCCAGCCGAGACTGCAGCAGTGCAGCCATCTGAATCCGAACGGATTAATCAGTGGTTTGAGCAAAAATACGAAGAACAATTGCAGATGAGCCCGCTGCAAATGACTTTTCAGGGCCGCAAAGACAAAAATGATCAAATCGATGATGTGACCGAAGCCGGCGAAGACAAGATGCTGGCCTGGTACGCCGCTACTGTGGAAGAGCTGAAGAGCAAGTTTGACTACAGCAAACTCGATACCGAAGCCAAAACTTCATACGATTTATGGATTTACCAATACGAAGAAGTACGTGATGCCGCGCCGTTCCGCGTGAATCAGTATGTGTTTAACCAGATGCAGGGCATTCATGCTTTATTACCGCAGGTGATGATCAACTTCCATAAAGTGGAAGAAGTCAAAGACATGGAAGCTTACATCACGCGCCTTGGTGGCATCGCCAAAGCCATCGCCGAACTGCAACAACGGGCGAAAAAATATGCCGATGCCGGTGTGCGGCCACCACGGTTCGCTTATGAGGGCGTCATTGAGCAGGTCAATAACTTAATTGCCGGTGCGCCTTTTACCGAATCTGACAAAGAGTCGCCGCTGTGGAGCGACGCCAAAGGTAAAATTGAAGCGCTGAAAAAAGCCGACAAGCTGGACGACGCGACGGCGCAGAAACTGACTGATGATGTCAAAAATGCGCTGACCAGCCAGTTCTTGCCGGCTTATCAGAATCTGGCCACTTTCCTCACCAGCGAGCTGGATAAAACCGTAGTGAATCCAACCGGTGTGTCGACGCAACCGAACGGTGTGGCTTATTACAACCTGCGATTGAAGCAGTCGACCACGACAGATTTAACTGCTGACCAAATCCATCAGATTGGTTTGGATGAAGTGGCGCGCCTAACCAAGGAGATGAACACCATCAAAGAGCAGGTGGGTTTTAAAGGCACTTTGCAGGAATTCTTTAAGTTTATCAAAACGGACAAGCAGTTCTTTTATGATGACACCGACGAAGGTCGTCAGGCGTATTTAAAAGACTCAGAAGCCTTTATCCGCGAAATTGAAGCCAAGTTGCCGCAATATTTCGGCATCCTGCCAAAAGCTCCGCTTATCGTCAAACGGGTGGAAGCCTTCCGCGAACAACCGGGCGCGGCCCAGCACTATTTCCCAGGTACACCGGATGGTAAACGCCCGGGTATTTACTACGCGCACTTATCCGACATGAAAGCAATGCCAAAAAATGAAATGGAAGCAATTGCTTATCATGAAGGCAGCCCGGGTCACCACATGCAAATTTCGATTGCGCAAGAACTGACTGGAGTGCCGAAATTCCGCACACAGGCTGGTTTTACTGCTTATCAGGAAGGCTGGGCGCTTTACACCGAAACGCTGGCGAAAGAAATGGGCCAGTATAAAAACCCGTACAACGATTTTGGCCGCCTGATCACCGAAATGTGGCGGGCGATCCGGCTGGTGGTAGACACCGGGATGCATGCCAAGGGCTGGACTGAACAACAGGGCGTCGAATATATGATGGCCAATTCGCCGGTCGCTGAAGGTGCAGTGAAATCTGAAATACGCCGGTATCTGGTATGGCCGGGTCAGGCTACATCATACAAAATCGGTATGCTGAAAATTTTAGAGCTACGCGCCAAAGCCAAAGCCGATTTGGGTGACAAGTTTGATATCCGGGGTTTCCACGATACTGTACTCAGTGGTGGCGCGTTGCCGCTGAAAGTGCTGGAACAACGGGTGCAAAACTGGGTAGATACGGTGAAAAAACAAGGTTGATACACAGCCAACAGCTTTGATTCAAACTGAAAGAAAAACCCCGGCAAATGCCGGGGTTTTGTTTTTTGCTTCAGCCTGCAAGGGCGCTGCTAGGTATCACTCAATAAAATACCAATAACCCAGATTAATCAGCTCGGTCATTAAACCGGCTTTATTGGCGTCAGCGGCAATCCACTGACAGGCCTCTTCATCGAGCTGCACCTGTTCGGACAATAACTGCACAAAGGGCAGCGCTTCGGCCGGCAGGGTGATAGTCAGGCCATTGATAAATAATTGGATATCGGCGTCGATATGCGCATGGTGATAACAAATCCGCAGCCCGCCCAAACGGCCCAACACTGAGCCTTCCGCCAGATATTCGACAATCTCGTCAACTGCATAGTGCGGCTCAGGTTCACTGGCATCCAGCTCATGTTTGGCATGACTGATGTACTGGCCGAAATAGCTCGCCAGCAGAGAACGGTTGTTGACCAGGCCGAGTAATAACTGCTGCACCTGATCTAAATCGGCGTCGCTGATGCGACCAATATCGCTGACCGGCAGGCGATGTGGATCTGTGTAACGGGCACCGCTCTGGTCCTGTTCAATCAGGAAGTCGGCAAGCCCGGTCAGCAAATCTTTTTGCGCCGGCGCGCGAAAACCCACCGAATAACTCAGGCTGGCGTCGACCGAGATACCATCGTGCGGGCAACCCGGCGGAATATACAGAATATCGCCAGGTTCAGTGATGACATCAATACAATCAACAAAAGGCGTGATCTGCAACAACCGCGGATGCGGGCAAATTTGCTGCAGGCTGGCGTCCGGCATACCGACGCGCCAGTGCCGTTTGCCCATGCCCTGAATGATAAAGACATCATATTGGTCCAGATGGGGGCCGACACCACCACCGGGAGTGGAATAGCTCACCATCAAATCGTCAATCCGCCAGTTCGGAATAAACCGAAATGGTTCAATCAGTTGAGCCGCTTCGGGATGCCAGTGATCAACTGCCTGGACTAATAAGGTCCAGCCGCTCTCACCAAAGGCACTGTAATCCTCAAAAGGCCCGGTTTCTAACTGCCACTGGCCATCAGTAGTTTTGGCGACGACACGGGACTCAATGTCTTCTTCAGTGGCAAGACCAGCCAGTTCGTCTGGGCTCAGCGGATCGGTAAAATCCGCAAAACCACCTTTGAGCAGCACTGGTTTTTTTTGCCAGTATTGCGCCATAAATTCGGCAACTGTGAGCTGGCCAAGATGCAATTGATACATAAAAAATCCTTAAACAAAAGGGCGGTAGACCGCCCTTGTTGTGCTTATTGCAGGCTGTCGACCAGCGCGATGGCTGCACCGATATAATTATCCGGCCGCAATTGTTTGAGCTCCGCTTTGGCAGCATCCGGCAACGCCAGATTGTCGATAAATACGGCCAAATCTGCCGGCGAAATCCGTTTACCGCGCGTCAGCTCTTTCAGTTTTTCATATGGTTTTTCAATACCATAACGGCGCATCACGGTTTGTACCGGCTCGGCCAGCAGTTCCCAGTTCTGATCCAGTTCAGTTAACAGGTTAACTTCGTTCACTTCCAGTTTGCTGATCCCTTTGAGCGTCGCGTGATAGGCAATTAGGGTGTAACCGAACCCGACACCTAAGTTACGCAGCACGGTCGAATCCGTCAGATCACGCTGCCAGCGTGACACCGGCAGTTTGCTCGCCAGGTGCTGGAAAATCGCATTGGCGACACCGAGGTTGCCTTCGGAGTTTTCAAAATCAATCGGATTGACTTTATGCGGCATGGTCGAGGAGCCAATTTCGCCGGCGATGGTGCGCTGTTTAAAGTGACCCAGAGCAATGTAACCCCAGACGTCACGGTCAAAGTCGATCAGGATTGTATTGAAGCGGGCGACAGCATCAAACAGTTCTGCGATGTAATCATGCGGCTCAATCTGCGTGGTGAACGGGTTCCACGTGAGGCCGAGGCTGGTAACAAACTGCTCAGAGATTTGGTGCCAGTCTAACGTTGGGTAGGCCGATAGATGCGCATTGTAGTTACCGACAGCGCCGTTAAATTTACCCAGCATTTCAACAGCAGCCACCTGATTGCGCTGGCGCTGCAGGCGGATATAGACGTTGGCCATTTCTTTGCCAAGCGTGGTTGGCGATGCCGGCTGGCCGTGAGTGCGGGCCATCATCGGAATGGTTTTGTACTGCACGGCCAAGGCTTTGATGGACGCCAGCAACTGGTCCATTAATGGCAACAGCACCTGGTCACGTGCTGTCGTTAACATCAGACCGTGAGATAAGTTATTGATATCTTCAGAAGTACAGGCGAAGTGAATAAATTCGCTAATCGCGGCTAATTCGGCGTTGCCGGCCACTTTTTCTTTCAGCAGATATTCCACCGCTTTGACGTCATGGTTGGTGGTGCGCTCAATTTCTTTGACCCGTTCGGCATCGGCAAGGCTGAAATTGTCGACAATTGAGTTCAGCAAGGCATTGGCACTGGCAGATAACGCCGGCACTTCAGCGATACCAGCGATAGTCGCCATCTGCTGCAACCAGCGTACTTCAACGGTGACGCGGAATTTAATCAGGCCGAATTCACTGAAAATGTCCCGCAGTTCTGTAGTGCGGCTGCCGTAACGCCCGTCCACCGGAGAGATGGCGGTTAATGCGTTGAGTTCCATGACGACTCCCTTAAGCTAATTGTTGTAAAACCTGCTGTGTTTCGCGCAGCAATGTCTTGCGCTGAAACAGAAAATGATAGCGACGGCCACCAGCCTGACGCCACAGCACCGCAGAGCGCACTGCGGCCAATAACAAGGCGCGGATCTTTTGCTGAACGGCGCTTTGTTTTAATTGTTCCGGCACACCGGCGATCTGAATGCGGTTACCAAGCGGACTGATATGTTCGACATAAATGTCGGCAATGCTGGCGATGATATTGTCATCGGTGACCTGAAAGTGCTGCAGTTGCTGTTGCAGCCGTTCAATGCGTTTACCAACGGCGCCTAAGCTGTCCTTTGATTTGTTCAGCAAACGTTCCAGCACCAGCACCGCCATCACATAACGGGTCAGTTCCAGATCTTTGCGCGGCTGATCGCCGAGCTGCGCTGCCAGAATATGGTAACCACCGGCCAGATTCGCCAGTTTGCCGCCATAGATATCGACGGCTTCAGCCGGATTTTGCTCGGCAATACTTTGTAATAAGGTCTGCAGTACACCGGGTTCCAGTGCTTCTCCACGGGCGATTTGCTGTACTGCACGTACCGCCAGACAGATAGCGGACAGCGCCAGTACTTGCGTAGAAATAGATTGATTCATCACTGTAACGCCTCATCAATGATGCCGCCGCCGAGGCAGATTTCGTTTAAGTAGAACACCGCAGACTGACCCGGCGTCACCGCTTTTTGCGGTTCATCAAACAGCACTTCCAGCCGGTCCGCGTCAAGGCGGCGTAAGGTGCAGGGAATGTCTTGCTGGCGGTAACGGGTTTTTACGCTGCAGCGCAGCGTGTCAGCCGGGCCTTGCCGGTCGACCCAGTGCAGTTGGGTTGCAATGAGGCCTTTGGATAACAGGCTAGGGTGGTCATGTCCCTGGGCAACAATCAGCTGGTTGTTGATTAAATCTTTGCTGACGACATACCAGGGCTCTTCGCCGCCGTCTTTGGTACCGCCGATGCCAAGGCCTTTGCGCTGGCCAAGTGTGTGATACATCAGGCCTTCATGGCGGCCAATTTTTTCGCCGTCAACGGTGATGATGTCACCGGGCTGTGCCGGCAGATATTTCTGCAGAAAGTCTTTAAATTTGCGCTCGCCAATAAAACAGATACCGGTGGAATCTTTTTTATTGTGAGTGATCAGGCCCTGCTGTTCGGCAATGGCCCGCACTGCCGGTTTTTCCAGATGACCAACCGGAAATAATGTCTGAGCAACATGTTGCTCGCCGATGGTGTAGAGGAAATAACTTTGATCTTTGTTGGTGTCCAGGCCACGCAGTAACTGCCAGTGGCCATCCACTTCGCGACGTTGCACATAATGGCCGGTGGCGATGTAGTCGGCGCCAAGTGCTTCTGCGGCAAATTCAAGGAAGGCTTTAAACTTAATTTCCTTGTTGCACATGATGTCCGGGTTTGGCGTGCGACCAGCTTTATATTCGGCCAGGAAATACTCAAACACATTGTCCCAGTATTCGGCGGCAAAATTGACTTTGTGCAGCTTGATGCCCAGCGTGTCACACACTTGCTGCGCGTCTTTTAAATCTTCCGCGGCAGCGCAGTATTCGTCATTATCATCTTCTTCCCAGTTCTTCATAAACAGGCCTTCGACCTGATAGCCCTGCTGGATTAACAAATAGGCTGAGACTGAGGAATCAACGCCGCCGGACATACCGACAATGACTTTTTTG
>CAMLRA010000139.1 GCA_946482325.1 uncultured Chromatiaceae bacterium
AACAAAGTGCACCGGCCGTCATCACGGCAATAGCTGCAAATAACCACCACATCAGGATGGGCTGGCGGTTTTCAAGGCCAAAATAGCCGTAAGCCCAGCCCGATAATAAGCCGGCAAACAGATTGCCCAGCGCCATCGCCACAAAATAATACCCCATATACATCGCGGTCTGACTCTGTGGCGCTATCGCTGCGACATACTCCTGACTTTTTGGCGACGCCACCATTTCACCGACCGAAAATAACAACACCCCGGCAATGGCCAGCAGGGCACCACCGGAGTTGAGTGCCGACAGCCCGCAGAGGGCAAGGCCAGCGGCCAAAAACAAAGTACCGCCGACCAACACTGGCACGGCCGGCCAGCGCATAATGAAACGGCTGATGCCGATTTGACACAAGACGATGGCTAAGAACCCCAGATTAACGATGTATTCCGGGTTAATTTGCCGGTACTGCGCTGTCCATTGCCGGGCCAGTGTGCTGGCGTCAGTTTGTTGTGTTTGCAGGGTATTCAGGCCAAAAGCCAGCACATCTGACGGCAGTTGGATTTTATGGTGCAGCAACTGACGGCTGATGTCGGCGAGTACAGCCTCAACCGCCTGTTGATTTGGCAACACCTGCTGATCCAATAGCGCCTGTTGGTACTGCGTAGCAAAGCCCGGCAGCGCGTCTGCCAGCTGGGTCACATTCACCGCTGCCAGATAATCCAGCCACTGCGGCGCATAGTGACCGATCAGCTGCACTAAATCTGCGGTATTAACATAATCCCGCAGGTACAACGGCAAAGTAATAAACAGCTGCATATAAGCGGTGAAATAACCGGTCAGGATCAACAGATAGAGCACAAAAGCGCGGTTGCCGACCCGTAGCGGCTGACGATACCAGGCGGTTGTTGTCGCAACAGTCGCGCCGGCGACCGGTTGCAACAGGCTCCACCCCAGATTCAGCAGCAACCAGAATGCAGCCAGCCACAACACAGATGCAGGGTTTTCAAGACGCGGGCTGATGAATAACAATAGCAGCAGCGGCAAAACCAGCAGTGCCAGCCGGCCATTGCCGAGCACCAACTGCATATCGGCCAGCACCTGGCGTAAACTGCGCCGGTCGGCCGGCCCGCCGGCGGGCGGTTCGCGGTACCAGAGCCAGGCCGGCAGCACGTTGACTAAAATCCAGCAGGACGACAGTAAAAACACCAAGTCCCAGCTGATCGCGCGCAGGTATCCGGCCAGCAAAGGCCCAAGAAAACCGCCGATATTGACCATGGTATAAAAGATACCAAAGGCCAGACCGCGGTTGCTGTCGTTACTGCAGCGGCCGACAGTGCCGACTACCACCGGTTTAAAACAGGCCGCTCCGATGGCGACCAGTAAAAACACGGCAAAAAACGCCCAGAAGCTATGCACCTGGCCGAGTAAAAAATAACCCGGCGCCATCAGGGCAAAAGAGCACAAGAACATCCGGCGGTAGCCATAGCGGTCGGCCAGGGCGCCGGTCAGTACCGGCAGCAGATACAGCAAAAACGGGATCATGCCCTGGATATAACCACGGTCCTGGTCGCTAAAACCAAGACCACCCTGGCTAACCGGGCTGGTCAGATATAACGACGACAGGCTGAAAAAGCCATACCAGGCCAGCCGTTCGAAAATTTCCATGCCATTGGCCAGATAAAAGGCCCGGCCAAACGGCTGGCGCTGTGCGCTCATGCAACACTCCTCAGGTCAAAGTTGTTATCGCTGTTTTCAGCCAAAATAAGGTTGTTGCAGTACCAGCTCGGCACAGAGCAGGTCTGCTAGTGCCGTACCGACTGATTTAAATAAAGTGATTTGCTGCGGATTGTCATCGGCGGCCAGATTGGCGTGGACGTTTTGATTGTTGCGGCAAAGCCCGGCTAGGTCGCTGCAGATCTGTTCTGCACTAAACTGACCTTCTGCGATAGGAATGAGCAGCTCCCCGGCTTCATTCAGTACATTTTGCCGGTCATCCACATACACGGCGGCGCGATGCACCAAAGTCGAATCACATTCGCGCTGCGTCGGGCTGTGATTGCCAAGCAGGCTGACAAAACAGCCCGGTTTGATGTCGGCACCGTGTAGCAACGGCTCGCTGGCGCCGGTGGCAGCAACGATGATGTCGGCACGGGCGCAAGTCGCCGGCAGGTCCTGACAGACTTCAACGAACAACGCCGGAAATTGCTGTTGCAGCCGGTCGCGCAGCTGTGACGCTTTTGCTGTGTTGCGTCCCCAGATACTGATGTGACGCAGCGGATGTTCGCTTAAATGGGCGCGCAGCAGCGGCAGCGCCAAAGCGCCGGTGCCGAGTAACAACAAATGCCGGCTGTCACGCTGCGCCAGATAACGGGCCGCCAATGCGGATACGGCCGCCGTGCGCCAGCAGGTGACGCTGCTACCTTCGACCATCGCCAGCGGCTGGCCGTCACTGCGCCGATACAGCAGAATATTTGAATGCAAAATAGGCAGGGCCGGCGTTGCGGTGCTGTTGTCCGGGAAATAACAAAAAGCTTTCACGGCAATACTATTGTCGGTCCAGGCCGGTAACAGCGCAAAGGCACTTTTACTGCTATCGAGCGCATACAGCTGTCGTTGCGGCATTTGAAAATCGCCGGCAAAACCTTGTTGTAAAGCGTTGATTAAAATTGGGAAATCTAAAACCTGGTCGACCTGCTGCGCACTGATAATTCGCATCATGGCTCCTTAAATATCTAACTGGAAGCGCACCGGCGCTTGCGTTAACTGTTGATACCCCTGCGGTGTGACCAGCAAATCATCTTCCAGCCGGACGCCGCCATAGTTCGGCAGATACAAACCGGGTTCGATGGTGACAATCATGCCGCTTTGCAGCGCTTGCGGATTATTTGGGCTTAAAAACGGCTGTTCGTGCAGCTGTAAACCGACGCCGTGACCAAGGCCGGGGCCGGCGTAACGGCCAAATTCGGATTGCTGTAGCAAATGGTCGGAGATGTGGAATAACTCAGCGGCGCTGATACCGGCCCGTACTTTGCTAAGTGCCGCCTGCTGCGCCTGCTGCACGGTCTGAAACAACGCCAGTTGCATCACGTCCGGTTTACCGGCGACATAACTGCGGGTCATGTCAGATCGGTAACCATTGAGACTGGCGCCAAAATCAATCAGCACCAAATCGCCTTTTTGCAGTTTTTTATCGCCTGGCAGTGCATGCGGTAACGCCGAACGGGCACCAAAACCGACGATAGTGGCAAAGGACAAACCATCCGCGCCGTGTTTTTTCAGCTGATATTCCAGTTCAGTGGCAAATTCATGCTCGCGGATGCCGGGTTTTAACAGCGGTAACACAGTTGCCAAAGCGCGGTCAGCGATGAGTGCCGCGGTTTGAATTTGGCCGGCTTCATACTCATCTTTGACCATGCGCTGTGCCACCAGTACCGGTGGGCAAGGGCTCAGCTGCAATGACAGGGGAGCGAGTTCTGCGGCAATCGCCTGATATTTTGTCAGGCTGATGTGTTCAGCTTCAAACCACAGGGCGCGACAGCCGAGGTCACCAATCAACTGCTTTAACAGCGCACCGAGACTTTGCCGGTCGCGGTCGCGGATCACCACCTGACAGCCACCCTGCGCCAGCGCGGTTTCCTGCCGCGCCTGCAGTTCAAAACGATAATCGGTGACAAGCCAGAGGTCGGTGGCCGTGACCACGGCCATTGCCGCTTCGCCACTGTAGTTCAGCAAATAACGTAAATGTTCAGGCGCAAACAACAAAGCGCCGTCTTGATCTGCGCGGGTCAGAGCCTGGCGGAACTGTTGCAGACGTTGATCAAATTGAGGCTTGGCGGCATGCTCCAGCCGCATTGGAATAGTGGTATTCATCGGAAAATAAATCCTTGTGGAAATGGGTCTTGTGGGTCTAAGAAAAACTGATGACAGCCGCTGACAAAGGCCCGACCGCGCACTTGTGGGATCACAGCGTCAATAGCGCCGAGTTGAAGTTGCTGTTGAATACTGATGCTAAATACAGCGCCGGTAATGCTTTCCACCCGCAGCTGGTTGCTGGCCGGCCAGTGACCGTCGCGGTGCAGAATAGCGGCGAGGCCGCTGACACCACTGCCGGTGGGGCTGCGGTCCAGCTCACCGTCAGCGAAGACACAGACGTTGCGCTGGTCGGCGTTTTTGCTGTGTGCCGGGCCGGTGAAAATCACGCCGTATAAGAAGCTGAGTTCAGCATCAGTCGGGTGTTGAATCGGGTGTTGTGCGGCGACTTGTTGTTTGATCAACCGGCCCGCTGCAATGATGGCCTGATGATTCGAGGCGGCCAGTGACAGCCCGATGCTGTTGGCATCAACATAGGCATAATAAGCACCGCCGTAGGCCAGTTGATAAGGGACAAAACCAAGCCCTTCGACTTCAACCTGGCGCGGCGCGCCGTCGGCAAACGACGGCACATTATCAAACCAGCTGTCAGTAACGCGGTAGCCGGCAGTGGTCTGCTGGACCTGTGCATACAGCTTCACCGGGCCGCAGGGCGCATCGACCTGAAACTGGCTGATCGGCAGCGTCACTGCCACGGCGCCAGATTCCACCGCCACTTTGGCCAGCGCAATCATGGCATGGCCACACATAGTGCTGTAGCCCTCGTTATGCAAAAAAATCACGCCAAAAGCGCTGTCCGGGCGCTCGGGCGCGGTCAGCACACAGCCATACATATCGGCATGGCCACGCGGTTCAAACATTAGTAACTGCCGAAGTTCGTCATGGTGCTGTGCGCAGTCAGCACGCTGCGCCAGCACTGTGCAGCCGATAAGCGGCGCAAAGCCGGCGGTGATGATACGCAGCGGTTCACCGCCGGTATGGCAATCCAGGGTCTGGATGGCCACAGCGCCTGCGGGTGGCTGCCAATGGTTGAAGGCTGCGGCTGCATTCGATCCGGACTGGCCGTTTGGTGCTTGCGATGGTGACTCTTTCAAATACGGCTTCGGCGAAAACGATTTAGCCGCCAATGGTTCAGTCATGGGGAAAAGCTCTCTGCAGACAGGTTGCATAATTTGATATGAATATTGTATACAATATATCTGACACCAATGTAAAGCAGCATTCTGCAATCTTGCCGAATGATTGCTGCACAACCCCGGAGAGCTCTATGTCTGATTTTCGTCTGAAGTTTTATCCGGTGTTCCTGCTGCTGGCGGCGCTGACCACTCCCGTGCTGCAGGCCGCGGACACGGCGCCTGCTGCTGTCGCTGCGGTGCTGAGTCAGCAACATCGCTGCAGCGACACTTTGTTGCTGCGTCATGCAAAGTTAACCACGGCGCAGACCAATGCGATCTGCACAGAACTCACCGCCGTCGAACAACGTTTTCACCAGCTGCTGAACACCGGGCGGACGCCGGTCGCTGATGATGGCAATAGTGCGCTGCGCGCGAATATCTATGCCTCCCGTGCTGATTTTGAGCGCTTCGCCGGCGTGCATTTTAAGATGCCGACCGATAATGGCGGCATGTATCTGGAAGGCTTACCCCATAAGCCTGGTAATCAGGCTGAGTTTGTCGCGTATCAGCGCGGCAGCGGTGAAGTCTGGAACCTGCGCCATGAATATGTGCATTACCTCGATGGCCGTTTTAACCTCTATGGCGATTTCTGCGCCAATCTGCACGACTCCCATGCTGCCCCGGAAAACTGCCCAAAACCGGCGCCGTTAACGCCTTATCTGGTGTGGTGGACTGAAGGATTGGCCGAATATATCGCTGTAGGCGCTGACAATCCGGCGGCGCTGGAGCTGGCCCGTCAGCCGGCTGGTAAACAGATTTATCCGCTCAGTGAATTGTTCAACACCGGTTATATCAGCCAGGGCGGCACCGAACGAGTGTACCGCTGGGGTTATCTCGCGACCCGCTATCTGCTGGAGCAACATCCGGACAAAGTCAGCCAACTGCTGCAGTTTTTGCGGCGCGGCGATTACCCACGTTATCAGGCTGTAGTGAAAGGCTGGGGCACCAGTCTGGATACGGACTTCCAGCGTTGGCTGGCCACACTGTGATCATTGTTGTAACCCGAGCTGAGACGAGCACTGTTGCCGGTTTGTGCTTTTTGTTACAGAAAAACTCTGCGAACAGTGCTTTACAGTCGGCGAAATTTTCATCTAGGATAGCCTTCGCCAGAAATGGTATACAATATACAATAAACTAATATAAGAAGGATGTACCTGTGAAACCCCAAGCGCAAGACAGTTCTTTTTCAAATCAGCAAGTCATTTTTACCGGCCGCCGGCTGCGCTATTCAGTGCTCGCCAGCGCAATGGCCCTGGCGCTGCAAACCAGCCCGCTACTCGCGCAGGACAATACCTCAGGTCTGTTAAAAGGTGTGGTCAGCAGTGCGGCCGGGCAGCAGCTTGCTGGTGTCACTATCACTGTGAAGCACCTGGAGCAGGGCTTTACCCGTTCCGCTCAGACCAACAGCAAAGGCGAATATGTGCTGCGCGCCTTGCCGGTTGGCCGTTATCAGGTACTGGCGAGCCGCGATGGCCAGCCGCCGCAGGAACTGCAGCAACTGAATATCAGTCTGGGTCAGGCTCAGACTTTTGCGCCGGTGTTAGCTGACAGCGGTGAAGTGGAACGGATTGAAGTACGTGGTGCTGTGATGCGGCAAATTGACACCAGCGATTCAACCGCGGGCCTGACCTTAGACGCCGCCACGCTGGATCTGATGCCGGTCAATACCGGTTTTGACAACATAGCGCTGCTAACACCGGGTGTGGCGCGCAGCTCACAGTTTAAAGCCTCCAGCTTTGGCGGGGCTTCTTCTGCCGAGAACGGCTACTTCTTAAATGGCATGAATATCAGTGCCTTACGTACCGGGATTGGTTCTATTGATTTGCCTTGGGAAGCGATTTCACAGACGCAGGTGAAAACCGGCGGTATCTCCGCCGAATATGACCGTTTTATCGGTGGTGTCGTCAATGCGGTGTCGCAGTCGGGGACTAACGACTTCCGATATGGTGCTGAACTGCGCTATGACCCAGAAGCACTGGCATCAGCCCACAACACGGTGTACAACCCGAACGGCAGCATGTCGATTAACAACGCAGCCACTGAAAAACAATTCCGTGAGGCCAGTGTTTGGCTCAGTGGCCCGCTGGTGGAAGATAAGGCGTTTTTTTACGCCTTATTTAACCCGCGCCGTTATCAGGAAGAGTATGCCAACTCGGCCGGCACCGGCTTTACTGAGTACACCAAAGACGACAACCGCTGGTTTGTGAATTTGGATTGGTACATCACCGAAGACCACTCGCTGACAGTGACGGCGCTGGATAACAGCGCAGATTTGACCTATCACAACTACAAGTGGAACCCACAAAGCGGCGTGGGAGATTCAACCGGTACCACATTGTCATCGAGTGGCGGCAAAATGTACTCGGCCCGGTATCAGGGCTTTCTGACCGAGGATTTCTCGGTCTCTGCCACGGTCGGCCGGGTGGAAGACAGCAGTGATACGGTACCGACCAACGACCTGCCGGGGGTGTGGGACTACGTCAATCTGAACGGCGAGCGCATCGGCGACTGGACCACCAGCAATCTTGTTAGTGAAGAGTATCAGCGTGACCAAATCCGCCTTGATTTCACCTGGCAACTGGCCGACCACACGCTGCAATTTGGTTATGACAGCGAAAATTTAGCAGTCGATTATCTGGAGTATCAGAACGGGGTTGATGCCGCCCGCGGCTGGTGGGAATACCGGACTTATGGTGCTATTCCACGCATCGGCTTGCCGGCCGGCACTTATATCCGCAAACGCCAGCGTGACACCGGTGGTGAAACGGAAGTCAATTCGGCGGCCTTTTATCTGCAGGACAGCTGGCAGCTGACCGAGCAACTGGTACTGAATGCCGGTATTCGTCACAGCAATTTTGAAAATACTGCGACCACAGGCCAGTCTTATGCCGAGCTTAAAAATCAAATTGCGCCACGCTTCCAGCTGATTTGGGACGCCAAAGGAGATGGCAGCCAGAAGATTTTTGCTACCGCCGGCCGTTATTTCCAGCCGATCGCCGCCAATATGAACATCAAACAGGCCAGTGGCCAGAAAGATGTGCATTTCTACTACAAACCGGGCCAGTTGACTGCCAATGGCCAACCGCAGCTCAAAGCGGACGGCTCGCCGGATATCGGTGCTTTGGTTGCAACCAATACAGTGCAAAGCGGGGAAGTGGATGTCGAGCGGATCGCGGCACAGGATTTAGGCCCGATGTATTCCGACGAGTGGACACTTGGTTTTGAGCAGGAAATCAATGAGCGTTTTAAAGGCGGTGCCCGCCTGGTGTACCGTGATTTAAAACAATCGATTGAAGATTCTGACTTAGGCCCGGTGGTGGCGCAGTGGCTGAAGACCAACAAAGTACAAAATAAGTCGAACGAAAGTTATTTCTACACGCTGATTAACCCGGGACAGGATGTCACTTTCCTTTATGACTTTGATAAAGATGGTAAAAAAGAGCGGGTTGAATTAGAAGCCAGCGATTTACAACTGCCGGATCCAAAACGTCGTTACCTGGCTGCAGAGTTCACGCTGGAAGGCCGGCCGCTGGATGCGCTGCAAATCTTCGCTTCTTATGTCTGGTCGCACAGCTGGGGCATGACCGAAGGTCTGGTCCGTACCGACAATGGCCAGGCCGATCCGGGCTGGACCACCTCGTATGACTACGCCGACCTAATGGACCACGGTTATGGCAATTTACCAAACGATCACCGCCATGCGCTGAAGTTCAGCGGTATTTATCAGCTCAGCGACGACTGGAATGTCGGTTTAGTTGCGCGTGCCACCTCAGGTGCGCCGAAAAACCGCTTCAGTATTCACCCAACCGGCGTGGATACCTGTAAAGCGCCGTCGCTGTGGGCCGACTGGTGCGCCAGCCAATGGTACGATCAGGCGTCCTTCTACAACTGGGACGGTACACCAGCGCCACGCGGCAGTGCCGGCCGGCTCGACTGGTTGTATGAACTGGACCTGTCACTGACCTACCAGACCACAGTGGCTGGCGGCGATCTGACTGTCAAAGGCACAGTCTATAACCTGTTTAACTTTGACACGCCAACCCAGGTCAATGAAATTGCCCAGGTCACCAAAACCGATGGTAGTTTTGCTGCCAACCCGGATTGGGACGTGGCGCAGGGCCTGCAGCCATCACGGGTGACTTCGCTGGTGGTGCGTTATCAGTTCTGATGCGCAAATCTGAGTAAAGAGTCTCACAGGCAGCGGCCGCGACAAGGAATGTCGGGCCGGCTGCCTGCTGTTCGTTAGATGCTGTTTTTATTGTTGCGGTGTATAAACTGTCGCGTCGTTCAGCGCATGCTTTGCTACTGGTCAGCGCCTGCGCCGGTGTTATAATGCCCCTCAGCATTCAGCATTTATTCCAACAAGGATCTGATTTATATGGCGGACATCGAGACACGCCCCACCAATTTTATCCGGCAAATCATTGATGCCGACCTCGCTTCCGGTAAGCACAATACTGTACAAACCCGTTTCCCGCCTGAACCTAATGGTTATCTGCACATTGGTCATGCCAAATCGATTTGTCTGAATTTTGGTATCGCGCAGGATTATCAGGGCGCCTGTAATCTGCGTTTTGATGACACCAACCCGGAAAAAGAAAACATCGATTTCGTCAATTCCATTCAGCGCGATGTGCAGTGGCTGGGTTTCCAGTGGGACGGTAATGTCCGTTATTCGTCTGATTATTTTGACGCGCTTTATGGTTATGCGGTTGAACTGATCAACAAAGGCCTGGCGTATGTCTGTTTCTTAAACGCTGAAGAGATGCGCGAATACCGCGGCAGCCTGACGCAGCCGGGGAAACCAAGCCCGACCCGCGACACTTCGCCGGCAGAAAACCTGGCACTGTTTGAAAAAATGCGTGCTGGCGGTTTTAAAGAAGGTGAGTGTTCGCTGCGCGCCAAAATCGACATGTCGTCGTCTTTTATCTGTATGCGCGACCCGGTGATTTACCGCGTGAAGTTCGCGCATCACCACCAGACCGGCGACAAATGGTGCATCTACCCGATGTACGATTTTACTCACTGTATTTCGGACGCGCTCGAAGGCATTACGCATTCGCTTTGTACACTGGAATTCCAGGACAACCGCCGGTTGTACGACTGGATCCTCGACAACATCACTATTCCATGCCACCCGCAGCAAATCGAGTTTTCGCGGCTGAATCTGGAATATCAGGTGATGAGTAAACGCAAATTGCACCAGCTGGTTGAAGGCAATCATGTGTCTGGCTGGGATGACCCGCGGATGCCAACCATTGCCGGCCTGCGTCGTCGTGGCTACACACCGGCGTCGCTGCGTGAGTTTGCCAAGCGCATCGGTATTACCAAACAAGACAACGTCATTGAGATGAGCGCATTGGAAGCCTGTATCCGTGAAGATCTGGATGCGCATGCACCACGCGCGATGGCTGTGCTGGACCCACTGAAAGTCACTATCAGTAACTTCAACTCTGACGTGGAATGGCTGGACGTAGCCAATCATCCAAAAGATGAAAGCATGGGTAGCCGCAAAGTGCCATTTGGCAAAGTGCTGTATATCGACCGCGCTGATTTCCGCGAAGAAGCGAACAAACACTACAAACGGATGGTCACCGGTGGTGAAGTGCGTTTACGCGGTGCTTATGTCATTCGGGCGGATGAAGTCATCAAAGATGCCGATGGCAACATTCAGGAGCTGATTTGTAGCTATGACCCGGAAACGCTGGGCAAAAACCCGGCCGATGGTCGTAAAGTGCGTGGTGTGATCCACTGGGTCGAAGCCTCACAAGCCAAAACTGCTGAGTTCCGGGTTTATGACCGCTTGTTCAGTGTGCCAAATCCGGCAGCGGAAGATGACTTTATTCAGGTGATCAACCCAACTTCGTTGCAAATCAAGCATGGATTTGTGGAGCCGAGCCTGACACAAGCTGCGCCTGAACTTGCGTTCCAGTTTGAACGGGAAGGGTATTACTGTGCGGATAACCGCGACAGTAGCCCTGAGGCACTGGTGTTTAACCGCACTGTCGGGTTACGCGACAGCTTCGCTGCTGAAGCTTAATCAGTTAAAACCAGCCTGCGGGCTGGTTTTTTTTCGCCGGTCGACAGAAGGATAAAGGCGCTTGAGGGGATTTAGAAGGGGCAAGGATGATGACGCGATGGCTGTTGGCAACGATATGGCTTGGTTGGTGCGCACAGCTGCTGGCAGCACCGGCTGTGGTGCGTTATCCACAGCCTCAGCATGCGCAGGATCATCGCTCTGATTATG
>CAMLRA010000140.1 GCA_946482325.1 uncultured Chromatiaceae bacterium
GCGTCGAAAGACAATCTGCAAGCAACAGCTGCGCCGGCTGTTCAGGCATCAGCCGCGCCAACCGCCGCTGTTGCAGAGATTGAAGCGATAGCCCCGACTATTAACATTGATGATTTTGCCAAACTGGATTTGCGTATTGCCAAAATAATCAGCGCCGAACATGTCGAGGGTGCGGATAAGTTATTGCGGCTGCAGCTGGACCTTGGCAATGAACAACGCCAGGTGTTCGCCGGCATCAAAGCCGCTTATCAACCAGAACAATTAGTCGGGCGGTTAACGGTGATGGTCGCTAATCTGGCGCCACGCAAAATGAAGTTTGGCATGTCAGAGGGCATGGTCATGGCAGCAGGCCCAGGCGGCAGTGAGATTTTCCTGCTGAGCCCGGACGACGGTGCCACACCAGGCATGCGGGTAAAATAATCCGGCCAAAACCGCAGCCCCGCTGCGGTTTTTCTTTTAGAACAGACAAGGAACTGGCATGGCGGCTACTATCCGCTCGTTTTCTTCGTTATATAGCGCAACCTTATTGATGGTATTGGCGGCGGGATTGTTGACCACATATCTGGGCCTCAAACTCGCGTCGATGGAAGTGGCCAAAGTTTGGATCGGCGCCATGATGTCGGCTTATTACCTGGGGCTGGTGCTGGGCTCTAAAATCGGCCATAAACTGATTGCGCGCGCCGGCCATATTCGTGCTTTTGTCGCCAGTGCCGGCGTCGTGACCGCGTCCGCTCTCGGACACGCCTTGATTGAGCAACTTGAGGTTTGGTTGTTACTGCGCCTGATTGTAGGCATGTGCATGATGTGTCAATACATGGTGCTGGAAAGCTGGCTGAACGAACAGGCGGACAGTAAAAACCGCGGGACTATTTTCGCAAGCTACATGATTGTGTCTTATCTGGGGTTGGTGCTGGGGCAAGGTGCGATGAGCTTAAACCCGGAACTGACCATCAAACCACTGTTGCTGGTCGCTATGTGTTTTGCGCTTTGTATCGTGCCGCTGGCGCTGACCCGACGTATTCACCCGCAACCACTGAAACCGGCACCACTGCAAATTAAAGTGTTCTGGCAAAAAGTACCGCAGTCGCTCACCACTATTGCGATGGCGGGCGTGATAGTCGGCTCTTTTTATGGTCTGGCACCGGCTTATGCAGCCAGTCAGGGCATGAACACTGAACAGGTTGCCGCTTATATGGCGACCACAGTGCTGGCCGGTTTGCTGGCGCAGTGGCCGATGGGGAAATTGTCCGATCGGGTACGACGCAGCCGGCTCATTCGAACTAACAGCGTGATCCTGGGTTTACTCGTGCTGGCGATGGCACTGCTACCGCTGAGCGGTGTAGTGCAACTTGGCTTTACTTTTGTGTTTGGCGTTTTTGCTTTTACGCTGTACCCGCTGGGGGCGGCACTTGCCAACCAAAATATAGAACAACATGAACGGGTTGCGCTCTCGGCTACTATCCTGCTGACTTTTGGTTTGGGGGCCAGTATCGGCCCGTTGCTGGCATCGGCATTTATGCAGCTTGGCGGCAGCGAGATGTTGTATGCCTTTATGGCAGCGGTCGCAGCCTTGTTATTTGTCCGGCTGCAACAGGTGAATTACCAACAGAAACAGCAGGAAAAAATTGCGCCAAAAGACTACATGATGGCAGCCGGTGACTTAGTCGGCTCTCCGCTCGCTGCCGCGCTGGACCCGCGCGTTGACCAACAGACAGTGGACACCCAGATGCGGGCTGAACGTTATCCGGTTAGCGATGCGACACCAGATCCGGCGCAGTTTGAACTGGATTTAACCGCCGAGGCCGAGCCGGTCAGCGACACGGCAAAAAACGCCGCAAAAAAAACCGACTAACCGATCTTTAATACCACTTTGCCTACCAGTTGATTGTTCGACAATAACTGGTGGGCTGCGTCCGCTTCCTGCCAGGGCAGCACTTTGGCAATGACTGGTTTAATAGCACCGCTGTCTAAAGCGGTGCCAAATTGTGCTAAAAACCGCCTGACTAACTCAGCTTTGTAATCGTCAGAGCGGTTACGCAAAGTCGAACATAACAGCTGCCCGCGTTTTTTAAACATTTGCGTTAAATCAAAAGCTGGCACTGTTCTGCCACCCAGCATCGCCAGCACGACAATCCGGCCATCCAGACCCAACAGCTGTAAGTTTTTTGGCAAATAATCACCGGCGACCGGGTCCACAATCACCTGAAAGCCTTGTGGCTGCGCGGCTTTTAATACATCCGCAAAGTCGGCGGTTTTATAATTGACGGCAACATCAGCGCCGAGCGCCAGACAGGCTGCGGTTTTTTCATCAGAACCCGCAGTGACAGCAACCCGGGCACCGGCCGCTTTTGCCAGTTGAATAGCCGCGGTCCCGACACCACTGGCGCCGGCATGCAACAACACAGCCTGATCCGCACACAATTCACCCAGCAAAAACATCGCCTGATAGGCAGTCAAAAACACCTCGGCGCAACCAGCGGCAGCCTCCACTGTCATGCCCGCAGGACGGCGCAACAAATGCGCGGCCGGCATTTTGACATATTCGGCATAACCGCCACCCGGCACTAAACCAAAAACTTCAGCCCCAAACCAACCGCGGTCAACTGCTGCGCCACAAGCCACGACAGTACCGGCCACTTCCAGCCCTAAAATATCACTCTCCCCCGGTGGTGGCGGGTAATAGCCGGCGCGCTGCGCTAAATCGGCGCGGTTCACTCCTGCCGCGGCCACTTTGATCAGCACCTCATTGTCACTGATGTCTGGCAACGGTAAAGAGACAAATTGCAGCTGATGCGCTGCTGTTACATCAATCGCCTGCATGGCGGAAGCGGATAAAGTCAGCATTAGAATTTCCTTGGAGCTGGTTTTTGCTGGCGCAATGCGCAGTTTTACTTTAGCTTTTGCTACGGCCGCACTAAAATGGCGCCCTTTTCACGGAACGGGTTCTTAGTGGCCCGGACCATCACAGAATGTCAGACTCGGAACTTCTTATGGCCGCCAGCATCATTTTACAAGCCGATCGGGAAAAATCATTAAAACGCCGTCATCCCTGGGTGTTTTCCAAAGCAGTAAAACAGGTCAAAGGCAAAGCCAATAGCGGTGAAACTGTAGAAGTTCGTAGTCAGGACGGCGCGTTTATCGCCACTGGTGCCTATTCACCTGAATCACAAATTCGGGTGCGGGTCTGGTCTTTTGATGAGCATGAAACCATAGACGCCGCATTTTTTCAGCGCCGCATCAGCGCGGCCTGGCAAGTTCGCCAACAATTATTTGACCTCAATGACACCAACGGCATTCGCGTCGTGGCAGCTGAGTCTGACGGTTTGCCGGGTGTGACTGTAGACCTTTACCACGACATTTTGGTGGTGCAGTTGTTAAGTGCCGGCGCTGATTATCAGCGCGCCAACATAGTGGCGGCGCTGCGCCATGAATTTCCGCACTGCAGTATTTATGAACGCTCTGATGTCGATGTCCGTAAAAAAGAAGGCTTAGCGCCGGTAACAGGCTGGTTGCACGCGCCGCGTGACAGCGGCGAAGTGGTGATTTTAGAGCATGGCATGAAAATTCTGGTAGATGTCATGCATGGCCACAAGACCGGGTTTTACCTCGACCAACGCGACAGCCGTGCGGCTGCCGCACGCTATGCCAAAGACAAAACCGTGCTCAATTGCTTCAGCTATACCGGCACTTTTGCTGTAGCTGCACTCGCGGGCGGTGCCAGCCACGTTGTTAATGCGGATATGTCAGAACTGGCGCTGCAGACAGCACAGCGCAATGCAGAGCTGAATCAGCTCGATCTCAGCAAACTCGACTTTACCAAAGCCGACGTCTTTAAACTGCTACGCCAATATAAAGAGCAAGGTCGCGAGTTCGACATGGTGATCCTCGACCCGCCGAAATTTGCCGAAAGCAAGGCGCAGCTGATGGGCGCGTGCCGCGGTTACAAAGACATTAACCGTGTCGCGATGCAAATTGTGAAAAAAGGCGGCTGGTTGCTGACGTTTTCCTGTTCCGGCTTAATGGAAGACAGTCTGTTTCAGAAAATCGTGGCCGATGCGGCGTTGGATGCCGGCCGCGATTGTCTGTTTATCGAAAAACTGAGCCAGGCTAAAGATCACCCGATCGCTAGTTTTTACCCGGAAGGTCATTACCTCAAAGGCTGGGTTTGCCTTATCCGTTAACGCAGCACTTGAGTATAAAGCCCTGTATTCACAGGGCTTTTTTATGGTTCGATGTTTAACTGCCGCAAAATTTGTGCAAATTCGGCGAAAGCACAGCTACAGTCAGTAAAAACACTTGGACCTGTTTTGCCAGTCAAGTATGCTGCTGGGCGAAAAGCCACGCATTCATCCTTTATCATTATCAACCGGAGTTTGTCATGAAAAAATTAATGCTCGCCCTGGCGCTTGCCGCCGGTTCTGCTCAGGCCGCCTGGCAACTGGACGTTCAGCAGTCGTCTTTGCATTTTGTCACTGTAAAAAATGATGTGGTGGCCGAGACGCATAGTTTTAAGCAGCTGCAGGGTCAGTGGGCCGATAATGGCCAGTTTAGCGTAGAGATCCCAGTACAAAGCCTGGACACCCTGATCCCAATCCGCAATGAGCGGATGCTGGAGCACCTGTTTATCGCCAAGAAGTACCCGGCGATTAAAGCCGCTGGCACTTTGGATACGGCGAAGATCACAGCACTGAAAACCGGCGCTGTGCATCAGGAAAAAGTCGAACTGAGCCTGACCTTGTTAGATCAGACGCAGAAAGTCACTGTAGATTTAAGCGTGGTGAAACTGGCAGACAACAGAGTGTTGGCTTACACCAAAGCGCCGGTGCTTATCAAAGCCACTGATTTTAAACTGGATGGTGGCGTGAAAAAACTGCAGGAAATCGCCAAGTTAAACCGGATTGAGTTGGTGGTGCCAGTCAGCTTTGATGTCCAGTTCAGCCGTTAAACCCGGCAAAGCAAAAAGGGAGCAATAGCTCCCTTTTTTGTCAGCGCAAACAGTTAAAACAACCAATGTGCCATACCGGCAATCACTGGCAGCGTAATCAAAGTACGCAAAATAAACAGTAAAAACAGGTCCCACAAAGTGACCGGAATTTTACTGCCCAGCAACAAAGCGCCGACCTCAGACATATAAATCAGCTGTGTCACTGATAAAGCCGCAATAACAAAACGCGTGATATCACTCGGTACTTCGCTAACAAGAATAGATGGTACAAACATATCGGCAAAACCGACCATCACAGATTTAGAGGCTTGTTCTGCATAAGGAATTTGCAGTAGCTCCAGCAGCGGTACAAAAGGCGCACCAAGCAGACTAAAGACTGACGTGTATTCGGCGACGATCAATGCCGTGGTGCCGACGGCCATAATCACCGGCAACACACCAAACAGCATATCGATAACAGCCTCGACACCTTCGCGCAGCGTCGCTTTGACGCCGCTGGCCTGACTGGCGCGGTGTAATCCATGAGCTAAGGCCCGGCCAAACACTGATTTTTGTGGAAACTGTCCGCCTTCGGCACGCATATGGTCGTAGCCATCGATATAAGTGTCTGGTTTATTGCGTAGCGGCGGCAGATAAGGCAACACAATGGCGGCAACTAGACCTGCGGTACAGATAGTAGCGTAAAACGGCAGAAACAGATGCTCCAACCGCACTTGGCCGAGCACCACGATACAAAAAGTGATAGAAACCGCGGAGAAAGTTGTGCCAATCACTGCAGCTTCCCGCGCAGTATAAAAGCCTGCTTCGTATTGCTTGCTGGTCAGCAGAATGCCAACGCTGCCATCGCCAATCCAGGAGGCGATACAGTCGACCGCAGATCGACCCGGTAAACGGAAAATCGGCCGCATCACTTTGGTCATCAGGGTGCCAATCATTTCCAGCAGACCAAAATTAAGCAACAGTGGCAGTAACAAACCGGCAAACACAAACACCGACAACAATACAGGTAGCAAGTCATTCAGCACTAAAGCACCGGTGGCTTTGCTGGTCACAAACTCCGGGCCAGTACCAGTCAGCACCAATAACAAAAACACTGCGCCTAATAAACGCACCAGCACCCAGCCCCAGCCGGGACTAAATAACTTGCCGGCAAAACTGCTGGCGGTGATCGCTTGTGGTTTGAATACTTTGACGCCCAAAGTGAGCAGCGCCGATAGTGTGACAATACACGCCAGCACATACGGCATCCAACTACCAACTGAGGTTTTCAGCGCATTCGCCATCACAGCTACCGGGATGGTGAGACCTTTTTCTGCCGGGATTGGTGTCATAAATAAAAAGACACCTAATAAAGATGGCACTAGCAGCGTCAGCCAGTTGCGTAGCGTTGAGTAATTTTCAGATGCAGGCATGATGAAATATCGGTAGTTAATATTGAACGGCGGCACAGCCTAAGCAAAAAAGGCCCGGCTGTCACGGCACAAACAGCAGATTCTGTCGGTCCGCCGAAAAATTCAGCAACGGGACTTTATACTACCCTGTGCTGCTGTACTCAGTTCAGTTCCATAAAAGTCAGGCCGAGCTGGTACAAGTCTTCAGCTTCCTGACTGCAACGCACGACTTTGGCATGGGCGTCCAGCGGTACGACTGAGCTGTTATTCGATTCGAGCCGCAAATGGATCAGGGTTCCCATCTCCAGCGGTTCATCCACTTCCACCGCCATACCGGTTGCGCTCAGATCACGACAAATACCGCTGAACACCCGCCCTGATTCAGGGTCGTTAATCATCATCTGAACTTCAGCGTTCACCATCATCCGGAAGTAGTTACGTTTATCGTTTCTGTTCAGCATGGTAAGTCTCTAATCATCTGGGCCAAATTGTTATAAAGCTTTCTGCCTACCCTGTAAAGTCCGGTCTGTCAGTCTCGGCGTCAGCACCAGCCAGCCAGCTGCTCAATCTGCCAACTAATTTCCCGCGCAGAAAAAGGTTTGGCGATAAGGCCAAGCGCTCCGGCAGCAGTCGCTGCTTTGACGTCTGACGGCGAGTCCAGCCCGGATAACATAATCACCGGAATGTCTGCGGTGAGAGGATTATGTTTGAGCAAAATACACAGATCGATGCCGGTAAGCCCCGGCATCAGAATGTCTAATAAAATTAAATCTGGCTTTTCGTCATGGATCTGAGTCAGCGCGGCCTGGCCGAGCGCGACATAACTGAGTTCATAATGCGGCGCTGGCAACGCAAGCTTGAGTAAGTCAAAGTTAAAGGCCTCATCGTCAACCAACAGAACTTTTTTTAAACCCGTGGGCGCTACTGCCTGGTCCATTGCAACGTCCTATTTCGCACAGCTGAAAAAAGTTGTAGCTGAAATTCCACCAACCGACAAGCCGCAGCCTTACTTCAGTTCCTGTACCGCCAGCACCACTCGCTTGGCGGATATAGGGTATGGCGTACCCAGTTGCTGAGCAAATAACGAGACTTTCAGTTCCTCCAGCATCCAGCGGATCTCCCGCACTGGCTCAGGCAGCACTTTTCCGGCATATTTGCCGAGCAGCTGCTGATACGCGTCAGCCGCTTTTTGATACTCATGCATTTGCAGCCGGTCGCGCTGTGGATCTACCGGCAGTTTTTCCAGTCGTTTTTGTAAAGCCAGTAAATACCGTTTGATATCATCAAGCTTTCCTGCACCAAATTCACTGACAAAGCCTTTAAACAACATGGCATCCAGTTGTTGCTTGATATCAGCATTGGCATATGCCAGCGCCAAATCCATCCGGCCACGCAATTTTTTACTGATCTCATGGCCAATAGTCAGAATTTGCTCCACCTGCAGCGCCACGGCAAGCACGGTATCACCAAGCTCAGCGCGGACCGCGTCGCGCAGCTGCAAAAACTCCTGCTGATTGTGTGGCCAGGATTGCTGGCTGATTAAGTGGTCAATGCCCGCTGCGATGCAGTCGTCAATTAGTTCCAGTACTTTGCCAAAGGGATTAAAATACAGCCCCAGCTTGGCTTTATTCGGTAAATGGTCCTGCAGATATTTCACCGGTGATGGTAGGTTCAATAACATTAAACGGCGTAACCCAAGGCGCGACTGTGCCGCCGCCTGCTCCGGGCTGTCCAGCAACTGAATGGCCACGCTGTTTTTTTGGTCGACTAAAGCCGGAAAGGCTTTGATCTCATAGCCTGACTGAATACGGATATATTCACGCGGTAATTCACCAAAGGTCCAATCGGTCAGTTCCTGCTGTTCTATGCCCTTTTCGGCGACCTGACTTAAGGTTTCCTGCACCTGCCCCTGCAGCTTTTGTTTCAGCAGTGCCAGCGAACGATGCTGCGCGATGACAACACCTTTGTCGTCTGTGACCTTAAAATTCATTTTTAAATGCGCCGGCAGCTCGGTCAGCTCCCAGGCGTCATCCGGAATCGTCACACCGCTCATCCGCTTCAGGCGCTGCGCCACTACCGCTAACAATGGCCCGTCGTCTGGCTGAATGGATTGCAGCAAAGCATCCGCGTAATTCGGCGCGGGCACAAAATTACGCCGGTACATTTTGGGCAGGCACTTGATCAGCGCGACTAACAAT
The DNA here is from genome assembly GCA_946482325.1 of uncultured Chromatiaceae bacterium. The sequence continues at coordinate 8,535 of CAMLRA010000140.1, forward strand.
TCATGGCGCAGCCCCGGAATCAGCCAGTCAAAGCCTTGTTCTTCAACCTGATTCAGCAGCGCCAACGGAATACACAAACTGACACCGTCGTCCGGCGCGCCCGGTGAAAAATGATATTCCAGTGGCAGACGCAAATTGCCCTGACGCCAGAATTCCGGGTAGCTGTCGTCAGTGATATGCCCGGCTTCGTGGCGTTTCAGCATGTCAGGGTCAAAATTGAGATAACTGGCGTCTTGTTGTTTCTGCTTTTTCCACCAGGTCTGGAAATCGATGCGGTTATTGGCGTGCACCGGCACTTTTTCGGCATAAAACGCTACCAGCGTTTCTTCGTCCACCAGAATGTCACGCCGGCGTGATTTGTCTTCCAAATCAGTGACGGCGTCAATGAGCCGGGCATTATGTGCGAGGAACGGCTCATTTAAACCAAGTTCCTGATTCACCAGCGCTTCGCGAATAAAAATTTTGTGGCACAGCTCTGGTTCGATTTTGCTGTACTGCACTGCGCGTTTGCCGACAATAATCAGGCCGTACAAAGTCACCTGCTCATAGGCAATCACAGCGCCGCGCTTTTTCTCCCAGTGTGGCTCACTGTAGCTGCGGCTGACCAGATGCTGCGCCAGCGGTTCGACCCACTCAGGTTCAATTTTCGCGACAGTGCGGGCGTACAACTTACTGGTCTCGACCAGCTCGGCGGTCATCACCCATTTAGGTTTACGCTTAAATAAATGACTGCCGGGGAACACATAAAACCGGCTTTGCCGCGCTCCAAGATAGTCCGCCTCGCTGTCTTTACTGCCAATTTGCCCGAGCAGACCAGTCAGGATCGCAGTGTGAACCGACTGATAGTCTGCCGAAGTGGTGTTTTTCGTCAGGCCCAATTCTTCGGCAACCTGGGAGAGCTGCGCATACAAATCCTGCCATTCCCGCACGCGCAGGTAGTTCAGCAATTCCTGCTTGCATAGACGGCGGAACTGATTATTACTGAGACTGTCCTGCTGTTCCTGCAAATAGCGCCACAGCTTCAGCCAGCTGGCAAAGTCAGAATCCGGGTCAGCAAAACGGCCATGGAGTTCATCAGCTTTTTGCTTTTTGTCCAGAGGCCGTTCACGCGGGTCCTGAATAGATAAGGCCGCGGTGATCACCAGCAACTCGTCCAAGGCGTTGCGCTCGGCCGCCGCCAGCACCATCCGGGCTAAACGCGGGTCGATCGGCAAGCGGCTTAATTGCCGACCTAACGGCGTCAGCTGCAAACCCGCTTTACGTTCGGTTTTCAGCGCTCCCAGTTCATCCAGCAAACGCACGCCATCGTTAATAAAGCGGCTATCCGGTTTTTGCAAAAACGGGAATTGCTGGATATCACCCAGGCCCAGCGCCAGCATTTGCAGAATGACCGAAGCTAAATTGGTACGCAAAATTTCCGGATCGGTAAAAGCGTCGCGGTTATTAAAATCATCTTCGCTGTACAGACGAATACAAATACCGGCCGCGACCCGGCCACAGCGGCCTTTACGCTGGTTGGCGCTGGCCTGGCTGATAGCTTCAATCGGTAACTGTTGCACTTTCGACCGATAGCTGTAACGCGAAATGCGCGCAGTGCCTGGGTCTATCACATAACGGATGCCCGGCACCGTTAACGAAGTTTCCGCTACGTTGGTTGACAACACAATGCGCCGGCCCGGATGGCTCTGAAAAATGCGGTTTTGTTCGGCCGCACTGAGTCGCGCGTAAAGCGGTAGGATTTCGGTATGCGGTAGTTTGAGTTTTTCCAGCGCATCAGCGGTGTCGCGAATTTCCCGCTCGCCATTTAAGAAGATCAGAATGTCACCCGGCGGTTCGCGATATAGCTCTTCCACCGCATCAAAAATGGCCTGCAACTGGTCGGCATCTTTGTCGTCGTTTTCACTGGCGGCCCGGTAACGCACTTCAACCGGATAAGTGCGGCCTGACACTTCCAGCATCGGCGCATTGGAAAAATGCCGGGAAAAGCGCTCTGGATCTATGGTTGCTGACGTAATAATCAGCTTTAGATCCGGTCTTTTAGGCAGAATTTGTTTAAAATAACCGAGTAAAAAGTCGATGTTGAGGCTGCGCTCGTGCGCCTCATCGATGATGATAGTGTCGTATTGATTGAGAAACTTATCCTGCTGAATTTCAGCCAGCAGAATACCGTCGGTCATCAGCTTCACCAGTGTATTGGCACCGGTATGGTC
>CAMLRA010000141.1 GCA_946482325.1 uncultured Chromatiaceae bacterium
CGGTTGGCGTCAAGACGCGATTCAAGCCGCTTACCTCGGGCTGGCCGGTGTGGCGCTACCCGACGCCGCGGCCACTCCTACAGACGCACAAACTCAACAGCTGGAGACTGCAGTTAGCACTATGTGGCGGGCGATGTCGCATGCACCCGGTGTGGCCGCTGATATTGCGGCGTTGCAGCCGTTGTTTCACCCGGACGCTGTGGTGGCAGGTGCCAGGCCTGGCGGGGCGCTCAGTCAGCAAAGTGGCGCTGCTTTTTTGCAAAGCCTTAGCCAGGTCAGGCTAAAAGGCTTTTACGAATGTGAAATTGGCCGCGAAGTACGGATTTATGGTCAGTTTGCTACAGTGCTGAGTCTGGTGGAATCAAGACCGGACCCGGCGCAAAAACAAGCCGATTTCACCGGCATTAACAGCTTGCAGTGGTACTTTGACGGCAAGCAATGGCAGATGATTGCCCTTTATTATTATCTGGAACAAAAACCCGGTGAACTGAAGCAATGGCCATTAGCGGCGGATGCCCGTCGTGCGCCAGCCGGAGCTTGTTTGTAATTCAGCTGCTTGTCTGTGATCATGCAGATGGCTTGATTAATCCGGCAAAGCGCTTCAGGATAAAACCATGCTGAAGTTGCGGCTGTTCAAGTCGCGGTTGTATTTATAGAGTGTTCCGATGATCCTTGCCCAAGCCCGTGACCTGCTCGCCCAGGTGTTGCATCCATTAAGTTACGAGCAGTTTTTCCAGGAAGTGGTCAGCCGCCGGCCGCTGTTATTGCCGGCTGATACGGCGCTGCCGGCGCGGCAGTTGCTGGGTGACGATCCGAAGTTTTTGCTGCTCAGTCACTTTGCTGAATACGCCGCTACGCTGACTTGTCATATCCGCCAGGCGCAGGTGCCGGCGCCAAAACCGCGCGCTGTGCCAGACGCTGCTGCATTTGCCGCGTTACTCAATGAATATCACTCAAATGACTACACAGTGCGTTTTCCCGATGTCACGAACGCCACGCCGCAGCTCGCTCAGCTCAATCGAGCGCTGACACTGCTGTTTGGCAATCCGGCCAGCACAGTCCTGTTCTGGAGCCTGACCGGAGCCGAAGCGCCGGTGCATGATGACGAAGTCGACGTCATCGCCATTCAGCTGGTTGGCACCAAACGCTGGTTTATTTCCGACGAGCCGCCAAAACTGCCGAATAAATGGAAAGCGCTGGGCGCCAGCGTGCCGCCGCTTGGCGCGCACCGGGTGTATGACGTCAAACCCGGCGATTTATTGTATCTGCCGCGTGGCACCACGCACACAGTGCAATCGACCGGCGAATCACTGCATATTTCGATTGGTTTTGTGCCTGTCACTATTCGCGAAGCCATCAGCAGCGCGCTGGACTATATGGCCGATTTTGAAAAACCGCTGCGTGCCAATCTGACCGGCCGTGCTGATGCGCTGTCGCATGGCCAAATGCTGGATGTGGCCGGCGCGCAAATGCGGGCTGGCCTGGAGCGGCTTCTACAGCTGTGCCAGCAACCGGGGTTTGTTGAAGCGGCGCTGGCACATCGTCAGGCCCGCATGTTGCTGGAACTGCCTAAGCTACCCAAACCGACCACGGCCTTACCGCCACTGAGTCGCGACACCAGGGTGCAACACACGCCGCTGGCGATAGGTCAGGTTAATGTGCTGGCGCACATCCTCGATTTTCGTTTCCCCGGTGACCAGTTGCTGGTGCATCCGGCAGTGGCCGACAGCATGGAATTTGTCCGCCAGACTCCGCAATTCGCAGTCAAAGATATTCCAGGGCCTATCGGTGACGATGTGCGCTTAGCTCTGGTGGAGAAACTATTGCACAGCGGGTTTTTGCAGCTGGGCTGATTGCTGAGCTGCGCTACCAATACCCACCGCCTGCTGGCGCCGAAGCAAGCTAAAAATGGCATCGACCACCACGCTGGGCATCTGTTCCTGTACCCGGTGATTCGCCACCAGTGTGCGGACTTCAGCCTGCGGATAGATGTCGTTCATACGCTGCTCTGCGGCGGTCGGGTCGAGTGCCCAGACGCCAAAATCTTCGGCATAAATAACGCCATTCAACAGATTTTTCACTAGGCCTGCTGATTTTGGCTGTGGCGTCACTGTTTGCGTCACTAGCCGAATCATCGGTTTGTTGAAGGGCTGTGGCTCTTGCAACAGATATCGGCCCATGTCGTTGATATTGGCTATTTCCTGGCGGGTAGAATCTGGCGCAAACAGCCATAAACCAGTTCGGGTGTACCAGGGAAAATCAGTGGCAGGCTTGACCAGACCAAGCGGCAGCGCGTCGACAAGTAACAAGGCGTCCACCTGCTCTGGATAGCGTTTGGTAAACACCTGCGCATACTGGCCGCCAAGCGAATGCCCAATCAGCACATAAGGCGGTGTTAGTTTTTGTTGTTGCAGCAACTGTTGTAACCTGGCCGCCGACAGCGCAGGACTAAGCGCTGCTTGTTCCGACTCACTGTGTCCGACGCCAGGGCGATTGTAGAACAGCAAATCACAACAATGGTTCAGGCCTTGCGCCACGGCTTCCCAGGTCTGCAAATCAAGCATCAGGCCATTTTCAAACACCAGCGTGGCGCGGGGGTTGGCAACACGAAGGGCGGCATATTCGATTTTGTCGCCGGCCAGGTCAGTGATTTTTGGTTGTAACAGTGGTTTGGCGGGATGAGTCTGCCCCTGTGATGGCGCTGTCGCCACGGCACTAGAGCAAGAAATAGTCGCCAGCCACAATACCAACAAACAGCCCAATCTTTTGCCGGCAGCCATCCATTTATGCTGATGCGCCGTGTTATTACCTTGTGTGTTTAAGTCCATACAAAATCCTGATTTTCCAACAGAAACAGCGACATCAGTCCGGCTGTTGCCACTTGCTACAACGCCCGACGGCTCTGACCATGTCTGCCTGGTTATAGTTTCTGCCGCGCAAAAAATTGCCAAATCAGTTCCGGGCCATTGGGTTCCATCGGCGAGGGGCCTAATAGTCGTGGCCTTTGCCAATAAGGCTGTGGCATGCCGTGCCCGCCGCCGACGATAGTGACCAGTTCGACTTCAAACCGGCCTTCATCCCGCCACAGCAGGCGTTGCAGATTCTTTGTCTCAGCCTGCACAGCTTCGGGTTTTGCGGTCATTGGCAGCTTATTTTGTGCGACAAAAAACTTTGCCGACTCTACTGAAGATAAAACCTGGCCGTTCTGGAAAAACAAACCCCATAACGACACTTCGCCACCGCCATAAGGCACTAAGGGGTCTGCGGTGCCGTTCATTAGCAGCACAGAGGCGCCTTGTGCAACAGGCTTACATTTGAAATTACCAGCCGCCGGCACATTAGCAGACACTGCGGCGACAGCGCGAAAACGGGTTGGTGATTCCAGCGCCAAACGCAAAGCCATAAAACCGCCTGCTGACACGCCGGTCGCAAACACCCGCTGCCTGGCAAAACCATGTGTGGTGATCAGGGTGTCAACTAAGGTATTCAGATAGTGCAGGTCATTGGATTCATGGCCATTGACCAGAAAGTCACCGGTTTTGCTGCAGTCGTTCCAGTCAAAGGCTTTGCCGCTGGGATAAACCACACCGAAGCCGTGCTGGTCGGCGAGGCGTTCAAAGCCATAACCGGTTTCTGTGCGGATTTGTGCGCCGTTTTGGCCAGAACCATGCAACACCATCACCAGAGGAGCGTTCTGGGCTAAGCCCTTCGGCAGATATAAGCGGTAGGTATAAGTTTCACCGTCGAGCGTGAGCGTGGCTTTGGTCAGCGTCCCGGTCAGTGTGGGCATGGTTGGCTCTGGGGTGTAAATCAGGTAACCGCATAAACCGGCAGCGCTTACGAGCAATACAGTGAGGCCGACCAGGATAAAGCGCAGGATTTGTTTCATGGGGCACCAGGTTTGTTGTTGTCGGCGAAAGGACGGGTTGTTATTGCGGATTGCGCCAGGGCGTACCCGGTTTTTTCACATAATGCTGCCAGATATAAGACCAGGGCAGCACCAGATACACCAATACCACCATGCCAATCGCAATCACATTCGGCATTAGTTTGTCGTCGAAGTTGCCACTGAGATACAAAGGCAATGGCACTGTGACCAGCCAAATCGTTTTCCAAATCAGTTCCCACATTAAAATAGGTAACAGCTGCAATGGATAGCGAATACCTAATGCGCACAATAACCAGAAGGCGCCCAGCATTGAGGTTTGCACCGTTTGGGCACTGCTTAAGCTGGCGAAAGGTTTTTCTGCCGTGAAGACATCTGGCCAGACACTGAGTGCCAGTCCGATAACCACCAGTAAATACATAGCGCGCAGCGCATAAATCCGATAATTGGATACTTCATTCATGATGTGATTCCTTTGGGGGCCCAAAATGCTCGGGGCAGTCGTTATTTCGTGCCGAAGCCCGGGTTTTTAATATCAGTATTTTTCAGTTTAGCTACTTGGATTTGCGCGTCTTCACGGGCTTTTGCGGACAATGCGGGCGTGAAGACCAAGGCTTGTTCAAATGCAGACACCGCTTTGGTGTTATCATCCAACGCCCGCCAGGTTTGGCCGAGCCGGTAATACACCGCGGCTGTGGCGTGGATTTGCAAAGACTGTTCTAACGCCGGCAAAGCCTCAGCTGCTTTGCCTTGCTCCAGTAATGCCCGGCCAAGACCCAGATATGCAGGAGCAACATCGGGGTAGCGCTGGATGACTGCGGAAAAAATTTTTTCCGCCCCGGCAAACTGCTTTTCTCTGTTTAGCGTCAGGCCAATATCGACTAACAGGTCACGTTGCAGTTTGGCCAGCATCGGGCTGTTATCGGTGTTCACCGCCAAAGCACCGCTACTGGCTTTGGCAAATTCTTCGTCATATAAATCGAATTTGGCCTGCAGCAGTTTCGCCGCTTCCGGATTGGTTTGGTGGGTGGTGCGAATCAGCTTTTTCGCGCCCGACGTGCTGCCGCCCATTAACCCCGGCACTTCCAGATAAAACCCCATCAGGGAAACAGCAGCGTTATAGTTGGCCGGGTCTAGCGCAATTGCCTGCTTAAACGCATCACGAATGGTGCCAAGCGAACCCACAGCAGCCATGATGTCGCCTTGCTCCGCTTTGGCGCTCAACACATTGCCAATCGACTCATGACATTCCGAATTTTTCGGGTGGTGTGTTATGCATTGTTCAGCCATTTTGGCGGCCTCATCAAAACGCTTGATGTTGCTCTGCAGCAGAATCAAATCAATGTTAGCGAGCAAAGCATCGGCATTATTTGGCTCGGTGGCAAGTTGTGCGCTGACCGCGGTTTCAACTTCGGCATACTTTTTTGCATCAAGCAGCGCGCTGTATTGATGGGCGTTAACCGGCTGCAGGCTTGAAACAGCGCTCAATATCAGGGCACAGGCGACTGCACGGCTCATGATGGATGGATGGGAAGCAGATTTACGCATAGTGGTGTAGTTCCAGCTGAAGGTATTTTCATAGTTTCAAAGAATCCAACCGCTTAGGTTGTCTCTTTGCCAGGTCTTCGATAGCTGCAGTGTCGCCGGTCGGCCTGGCTGCAGCAATCAGCAGGGGACGACCGACGGTTTGACAGTCATCAACGACGAAAAAACGTGATTGGGAGGCGGGGGCTTTATGGCTGCGATGTTAGGGTCAGCTGGTGCAACTTCTGGTGGCTGCATGACGGCGAAAGGGGCTGGCACTGGCGTGCTACAGCCCTAATTCATAACGGACCCATTGACTCGACGGCTGACCGCCTTGCTGCTGATAAAACTGCTGCGCCTTCTCGTTGTTGCTGAGAACCAGCCAGTCCATTCTGCTGGCGCCACAGTCCTTTGCGGTTTGCACGACGGCCTGAAACAGTGCCTGACCGACGCCGCAGCTGCGATAAGCGGGCGCCACAAAAAGCTCTTTTAATGTGGCGACCGGTGTCAAATCGTAACTGAAGCGCTGGTAGACCAACACGGCGTAGCCGCGCACGAACCCATTGTGGCTGGCAACCAGGAGATCGAATTGCCTTGCACCACCAAAACCAAGCGCCGCCAGATCTGTTGCTGTGACGCAAAATTCCTGCAGATATCCCTCAAATTCAGCAAGTTGTAGCATCAGTTGGTGGACTGCAGGGATATCGGCCAGCGTTGCTGGCCGCACCTGCCACAGTGGCGCTACCGGCATTGACCTTAGCACTCGCACGCCACCACCATGTCCGGTGCCGGGGCAGTCGTCACATTGCCACCTTGGGTAAACGGCAACCCTTCATCAGCCCAGCCGGTGATGCCGCCAATCATCAGCTTCACCGGGTAGCCTAGTCGCGCAATTTTGTACGCAGCCTGGTCAGCACCGTTGCAGTGCGGGCCCGCGCAATAGACCACAAAGGTTTTGCCGGCCGGATATTGCGCCATTCGAGTGGCGTTGATCTGGCGATGTGGCAGGTTTTGGGCGCCTTGCGCATGCATTTGGGCAAAGGCGGCTTCGCTTCGGACATCCAGCAGAATAAAGTCGGTGGCACCGGCGGATAAAGCGCTGAATACGTCAGAACAGTCCGTTTCAAACGCCAGTTTGGCAGCAAAATGGGCGACGGCGAGCTCCGCAGTTGCGGCCGGTGTTGTTAATACAGCAGATGGGGATGTGTTGATAGTGGTGGTCATATGAAACTACCTTTAGAAAATCCAGCAACATTGCTGGCGGTTATTTCAACAGTCTTCGATGTTAGCCACCATTGGCTGATAAGTCATAAAACGCATGAAATCAGCCAAATACCATTTCACTCACATCTGCTTAAAATGATGCAGATAGCTGCGGCTGACCGGCAGGTTTTCGCTGCGGCCTTTTAAGTAGGCGGTGGCGGTTTCGTTGTCGCCGCGAATGATATGGCTGACGCGGTCGAGATTGACCACCACTGAACGGTGGATTTGCACAAAGTGGCTGTTATCGAGCTGCTCAATCAGCTCTTTTAATGGGGTACGGATGAGGGCCACTGCAGCTTTACCTTCATGGTCGCGCCAGCCGACCAGGGTGTATTTTTCATCGGAGCGCAAGAAGTCAATGTCGCTGACCGCGATCATCCGCACCGACTGGCCAATCGACGCTTTGATCCAGCGTAACGGCTCAGGCGCGGCTTTTTTCTGTAGCCGTGCTTCTAATTTATCCAGCAATTGCTCGATGTCCGGTGCTTGCTGCGCTGCGCCTAAGCGTTCACGCAGCCGCAGCACCGTTTCCGCCAGTCGCTCGGGGACCACGGGTTTGACTAAATAATCCAAAGCGCCCTGGGTAAAGGCCTCGACGGCATATTCGCTGTAGGCGGTGACAAACACCAGATGTGCACCGCGGCCAATCTGGCGGGCGGCCTCAATGCCGGTCATGCCCGGCATGTGGATGTCGAGGAAACAGACAGTGGGTTTGTGCAGCTGGTACTGTTCCAGCGCTTCGCGGCCATTGCGCGCCTGCGCGACTATAGTTAATTCCGGCCAGCTTGCGGCCAGCATCCGGGCTAAAGCACTGCGCAGTAACGGTTCATCGTCGGCAATCAGTGCGGTGGGCTGGCTAAAGGTCATCTTAGTCTCCTGCAATTGCAACAGTCGTTGCCAGATTAGTTTGTGCCGGAATACTGATATTGACGCAGAAACCATGGGGCTCCAGCGCGGTCAGGCTTAGTCGCGCCTCATGACCAAACACCAGCTGCAGGCGTTCACGCAAATTGGCAAGGCCGGTGCCTAAGCCCTGGCTGCTTTGCTGGTTGTGAAGGCTGCTGCTTAACCCAACGCCGGTATCTTTCACTTCAGCCAGACAACGTCCATCTTGTATTCGCACCGAGACGTCAATTAAACCGCCTTCTTCACTGGGGTCTATGCCGTGACGGATGGCGTTTTCCACCAGCGTCAGCAACGTCATCGGCGGGCATGGTACGGTAAGCGCCGCCGGCTCCGCCTGGATGGCAAACTGCAACCGGTCGGGCATCCGCATATGCATCAATTCCAGATAGGCCTGCACCAGCACTAACTCTTGCCCCAAAGTGGTGGCACTGTGATGTAAATTGGGTACTGCCGCCCGTAAATAGGTGATGAGGCTCCCGAGCACTTCGGATGCCTGCGGCGAGCCGGCATCAACCAGTTCCCGTACATTGGCCAGCGTATTAAACAAAAAATGCGGCTCGACCTGGGCTTGTAATAAACGCAGCCTTGAATCCAGCGCATCGCGGGCTAACTGGCTGCGTTCCAGCGCAAATGACAGGGCCTGCTGCTCGGCCTGGCCATTGATATGGCGGTACAGCGCCGACATGGCAATCCAGGGCGACACTAACAAACCAGCAGCGGTTAAAGTACCAAAACCAAACAGTTTTTTCGGGTCGGCGGACCACACTTCAGGCAGCGAAAGAGTGGTCAGGGAATAAATCAACGCCACGGCAAAAGGAGTCACCACCGCGACGGCAATCACCTGCAATACCCAGCGCGCCACCCAGCGGGGCAAACGCTTTGGCCAGCGTTCAACGATACCAAATGCCAGCAATTGCACGCAGCCAACAAACAACACCCGGGTCGGTGGCAACAGCCAGCTCGATTCAAAAATCGGCAGCCATAACAAGGTTAGCACCAGGCTGGCCAGCAATACGACGCGCAGACGTGGCCAGCTAAACAATGCGGGTGGCGCCGGTATCACGGGCGGGAGATCGACGTGTGGCATCTTTTATCCAGTTTCAGTTAAACAGCAGCATTGCGGTAGCAGCCATCCGGTTATCTGCCTAGCTTACACTGCAAAGCGCAAACCGGGTGGCCTGAGTTGATGACCGACGCCGTGGTTGGCGTCAATGACGTTATTGGCAGATAAATGACTGGGGCCTGTAACAAGGCCTGCGTTGTCGTCGCCGGTCTGGCCATATCGTCGTCAGGTCAGTCCAATCCGTCATTCAGCCAGTTTGAGGCAAACAGACGCCCCTGATTCACTTATGCTGCCGCCATCAACTCTATATCGCAACAAGGTGCTGTATGACGTGGATCCATATTATTGCCGGTTTAGTGGCCATTGTTGCCGGCGCATTAGCGATGATCGCCACCAAAGGCTCGCCGCTGCACCGCAAAGCCGGCAACCTGTTTACGCTGTCGATGCTGGTGATGACCGGCAGTGCTGCCATCGTGTCATTTTTCCTGCGCACTGACCATGTCACTGGTGTGGTTGCTGTGGTTACCGCTTATCTGGTGGCGACGGCTTGGCTGGTGGTCAAGCGCAAAGTGGGCGAGAGCTACCTGCTGCTGGCGGGGCTTGCGCTGGTCGCAGCGACGGTTGGTGTGCATGCCCTGCTGCTGTGGGCCAACTACCTGCAAGACCCGGCCAGTTTAATCACCAGAAACAGCCCGCCTGAGGCGCTGGTATTTTTCGGTATCGTTAGTTTGTTGTGCGTGGCGCTGGACTTGCGTTTGTTAAGGGCCGGTCAGATCGCCGGGGCACAGCGCCTGGTGCGGCATCTGTGGCGGATGGGTTTTGCCATGTTGATTGCGACCGGGTCTTTTTTCACCGGTCAGATGCAGGTGTTCCCGGCCATTGTGCGTAACAGTTCGCTGCTTGGCCTGCCGCTGCTGGTGATCCCGGTGTTGTTGGTGTTGCTGACGACCTTGTACTGGCTGGCGCGCACTTTACTGCGACGCCGGCGAGCGCCAGTCTGATTTATGGTTTGCAGCCGGCCCAGGCCTCGATGGCGGGTGTCAGCGCATCAACCACGGCTTTGCCTTCGACAAAACTCCCCAGCCGGCCTTCACGGGCTAACATCGCCAGATATTGATGCTGATAGTCAATCAGCGGATAAGCGCCATAAGCACCGGGGCTGGAATGGCGCTGTGCGCTGGTACATTGACCGCTATTGCATTCCAGCCAATGCCCGAGGCCATAAGGCCAGTCGGCACCAAAACCGCTGACCGCAGGGGAATTCAGCACTGTGGCTGTACCGCGCTGATTGGCCAGCATTTGTTGCTGCAGCGCGGCGGACAATAATTTGCCTTGCTGCAGGGCCCGCAGAAAATCCAGATATTCCTGCGCTGTCCAGTGCATACCGCCGGCCAGACGTGGGTTGCTGGCAGACGGCAAGTCATAACGGGCGGTGCTGAATAAACCGGTTTGTTGTGTAAATTGACGAAACAGCACTTGCCAGTCAGAAGCGCCGGCGGCGCGAATGGCCATCAGCCCGGCGACCTGTAAATGCAGGCCGTTGTAATCAAACACAGTGCCGGGGAAACGACCGTTCGCTGTGTTATTACTGAGCCCTTGGCGCACACACTGAGCAAAATCAGCGCCAGGTAAATTCAGGCACAAAGGTTCTTCGGTGAGGCCAGAAGTAAAACTCAGCAGTTGCTGCAAGGTCATTTGTGACAGCGGATGGCTGGCGCTTAATGGCCAGTCATTGAGCCGGCTGGCGGCAGTGTCACTGAGTTTCAGCACGCCGTTGTCGACCAGGCGCAGAATGATCACAGCGCTGACCCATTTCGAGGTCGACGCCGATTCGTAAGACGTCACAGCGCTGGACCCGCCGCGTGAATAGCTGAAGCTACGGCCGTCAAAACGTTCCAGCAACAAAGTAAAATCAGTGTCGGTTTTCAGGGCGGCTGCCTGCTGGCGCAGGCTTTGTTCCAGTACGCTGAGGTCACAGCTGGTTTGTGGGGGTTGGGTTGGCGTCGTCGGCTTGCTGCTACCGCCGCAAGCTGCCAGACACAGAGGAAAAACCACAGTGCTGATGATGTGTCGACGCATTGGCATCGCCTTGACTCCC
>CAMLRA010000142.1 GCA_946482325.1 uncultured Chromatiaceae bacterium
GGGCTTGGAATTCCACTGTTAATTCAACAACACGATGCAAACCCGGCCGTGATGGCTGAGATTGGTATGTTTTGTGGTTACTGCGGTACTTTGCTAACACCGATGGCGGCAAATTTTAATATAGTGCCGGTGGCCTTATTGGGCCTGAAAGACCAGCATGCGGTGATCAAAGCACAGGCGCCAACCGCTTTGCTGTTGTTGCTGGTGAATATCGTGCTGCTGGACCAACTGGCGTTTTAAATTGAGGTGCTGATGAAAGTTTTACTAACCGGCTTTGAGCCTTTTGGCGGCGAGAGCAGCAACCCAAGCGCAGAAGCCGTACTGCAGCTGTGTCGCCAGAGTGCACCTGTTGGTGTCAGCTGGCAGGCGCTGATCCTGCCGGTTGAGTTTAAGCGCAGCGGTGAACTATTACGTGAAGCGATCGGCCGGCTACAACCAGATCTGGTGCTTTGTGTCGGACAAGCCGGCGGCAGGACTGCGCTTTGTCTGGAGCAAGTGGCTATCAATCTGCTTGAGGCGCGTATTCCGGATAACAGCGGCTGGCAACCCAGTGGTGAAGCGATTATCAGTGACGGCCCGGCGGCCTACTTCAGTAATCTGCCGCTCAAAGCGATACGCGCGCAGTTACAGCAACAAGGTATACCGGTACAAATTTCATACAGTGCAGGTACTTATGTCTGCAATGCGTTGATGTACCAGCTGATGCATACGCTGGCTGCATCGCCACAGTGTCGGGGTGGCTTTATACACATTCCATACGCACCGGCACAAGTGGCAACCAAACCTGATGCCGCCAGTATGTCGGTCGAGACCGTGGTTGCAGGATTGTTCCAGCTGGTGCTGTGCTGTCAGCAGCATCAGACCGACATCAAAGCCACCGCAGGCGCACTGGACTAAACGCGCATCCCCCGTCAACTGTTAGACGCCTGCTCTTTTTTCAGCAGCTCATGCACGGTGACAAAGCGGTAACCCTGTGCTTTGAGCCGGCGAATGATCTCTGGTACCGCCTGCATCGTGGCCGCCCTGCTGTCGTACATCACATGCAGCAGAATAATAGAACCGGCTTTGGTGTGTTTAATGGTGTGGTCTGCCAGCGCCTGAGGATCTTTGGCAATCTTTGGAAAATTCTCCGGTGCCACATCCCAGGTCACGCTGACCCTGTGATGTTTCATCAGATACCAGGGCAACAACAACAGTTTTTTGCCGTAGGGGGGGCGGAAATAAATGACGCCATCAACCCCGTGCTGACGCAGTAAGTCGTCAGTTTGCTCCAATTCAGTGCTGATGTAAGAAGGTGTTTTGAAAATCAGTCGTTGATGATGGTAGCTGTGATTACCCACCTGATGGCCTGCGGCAAGAATTTTCCTAACTAAGTCAGGATGTTGTGCAACCTCTTGCCCGGTCAGAAAGAAAGTTGCAGGGATCTGTTCGCTTTGCAGAATTTGCAGGATTTGTTCGGTTTTGCCGGGCGTCGGACCATCATCGAAGGTCAACGCTATCCATTTGTCGTTAATTTCTGCCCGGTGTTTCAACTCGCCAAACAGCTGAAAATCCGGCATAGCGCTAAGCCGCCAGATGCCGGCAACACTGAATAACACCAGCACCAAAAAAAACATAAAATGGGTTTGCACACGCATGCCCGTTCCCTCTGCGTCCTGCCAGGACTTCTTGTTGTTTTGTGCTGCTGAGCAGCCAGAAATTGGGCGTAAACTTAAGCATAAGTTGTGCCATACAAAGGAAAAAATGCGAAGACATCGCCAGGCTGCAGTGATTCAACCTACCCGACAAATAGCAAAATGATTGTTGCCGGGCGCAAACGCAGAATCTGTATAAAAAATTGACAGCGACCATAGTGGTCGCTGAGTTCAGTTAGGTAAACTAATGTGCTGGCGCACCCGTTCGGCGAGGCCCAAACCGGCCTCAGACATGGTGAGATAAGTATGGTCCGCGCCTGCCGCCATAATTTTACTGGCTTCATCCTGCTGCATAGAATGCGACACAATCAGGCCTGCAAAGCCGGCGGCACGTAATTTTTGCGTAGCGATTAACTTGGCTTCGCTGTCGCTCAGGCACAGGATAACCGCTTTAATCCGGCCCAGAGCCAGCCCCTGCCAAAACACCTGATCTTCGGCGTCGGCAAACAGCACATTATCGCCGCGTTCCTGATATTGCCTTACCCGCGCCGGGTCAGAATCGAGCCCAACCAAATGGGTTTTATGCTTCAGATAATCGTAAGCTGCCCCCCCGGTGCGGCCCATCCCCATAATCAGTACTTCGGCATCGCCCAAGGTAACCGGCTGTTCATCCGGGTGATGGATGTTGCGTTCCAGCGGGATCAACCGGTGCGCCAACCGTTCATAGAGTGGATGAGCGTAACGGTTCAAAGGCGCTGAAATGACAAAAGACAAAGCGACAGTCAGCGCCAGTGGGATCAAGAACTGCGGCAGCGCCACACTGGCCACAATCAGCGCAAACTCGCTGTAATTACTTAGGGTTAAACCGGACAAGAACGCACTGCGGGCCCGCAGTTTAAACAGCACTAACAACGCAAAAAACATAGCAGCTTTCAGTGGTAATAACGCCGACATCACCACGGCAAACCACCAGGCCGACATATCCGGCAAGCCGCCTAATCCAATCTTCAGGAAGAAACCGACCAGGAAAAATTCTTTTAAACTCCACAACGTTTTGGACAGCTCGCCGGCTCTGGGATGTTTGGCAAGCAAAGCGCCAAACACCAAGGCGCCGAGTTCTGCACTGAGCCCCACCGCATGAAAGCCCATACCGCCAGCGACCACAGCCAGCAACACACCAAACAGGATTTGCAAATCATCATGGCCGGTCAGGTCCAGTAACTTAAACAGCAGTGGCCGCAACAGCGGCACTGCCAGCACTGCGAAGGCCCAGACTGACGGCGTCACACCACTGGATAAACTTAACATTGCCATCGCAATCAGGTCCTGCACCACCAGAATACCAACGGCGACGCGACCGTGAAAGGCGCGGATTTCGCGTTTGCTTTCCAGAACTTTGGCCGCTAATACGGTCGACGAAAAGGCCAGTGCAGCGCCGAGCATCAGCGCGTGCAACCAGCTGGAATCGAACGCCAGCCAAATCACCGGCGCATACAATAACGCTGATACGGCAAAATGCAGCAGGCTGCCACCGAGCACTTCAGGCTTCAGCAAACTGCGCACATTGAGTTTCAGGCCGACCGTAAATAACAGCAGCAACACGCCTAAATGCGCAACATGTTCAATAATGGCGTGCCCCTGTGGTAACTGCAGAGTTTCGGTGCTGGCAGTTATGGCAAAACCTGCAGCGAGATAACCAATCAACGGCGGCAAACCACAAAGCCGTACTAACATGCCAAGACTAAAAGCAAACCCAATCCAGACGGCTTCTAAAATCAATGCTATCTCCTTGTCTTCGTTATTCTTTTAGTTTGACAGTGCACCAAGACGGCAACAAGTTCTACCGTTGCGCCAGATCAACTGAGCCGGCTTTGTTTTTTCAGTGCTAAAGCTTGTTTGGCGCTTTGCCACTCGGCTGAGGTGATAGCGGTGGTCGGGCTTTGCCCGGCATCCACTTGTTGACGCCGCGCTGCACAGCGCGCCAGGATTTGCAGCTGCTCGCTATCCGGCCTTTTGTTCCAGTCTACTATCTCTTCAATATGACGATAGCAGCCGGTACAGATTTTATCGTGGTTCAGTTTACAACAGGCAACACAAGGTGAATCCATCAGCGCCTCCGGCAGGTTTGACCGCAAGTATGCCAAACTTTTGCACCTTTGACCCACATCAAACTGCGTTTTACCCGGGGAGGCTAATTATCACTGTACCCGAAGTAGCAATGGGCTGACGTTTGTCGCTGGGCAATACCTGTCAGGCGCAGGCCGCTGGATGACCTCTTACATTCTGTTGCCGGCTGTGGCAGTTTGGACCTCTATCTCCACAGATCTGCCAAAGCAGACCATAACCCAGGGACTTTTATGAAAAAATGGCAACCAACTTTACTGGCACTTTGTGTCAGTGCAGCATTCATCCCAGCACAGGCCGCTGATAAAAAAGCACAGTGGGACGTGAACGCCCCACAAGGTAAATTTGAAACCGTACAGATTAACACCGACAACGGCACCTGGATGAATGTGGATGTCAGTCCAGATGGCAAAACCCTGGTGTTTGATGTGCTGGGTGACATTTACACCATGCCGGTCAGCGGCGGCACGGCCAAGCGCCTGACCTCTGACATCGGCTGGCAAATGCAGCCAAGTTTCAGCCCTGATGGCAAATTTATCACCTACACGTCGGATGAAGGCGGCGGCGATAATATCTGGCTGATGAATGCCGACGGCAGCAACGCCCATGCGGTGACCGAAGAAACCTTCCGCCTGCTGAACAGTCCGGCATGGAGCCCGGATGGCGAGTTTATCGTCGCCCGTAAACATTTTACCAATACCCGCTCCTTAGGCGCAGGTGAAGTCTGGATGTACCACAAATCCGGCGGCAATGGCGTGATGCTGACAGAAAAAGCCAACGATGAGAAAGACTTAGGCGAACCAGCATTTTCGCCGGACGGCAAATATGTTTATTTCTCGCAAGACGACACGCCAGGCAAAACCTTTCACTACAGCAAAGATTCCGAACAAGGCATTTATGTCATCAAACGCTTTGAGCGCGAAACCGGCAAAATCGAGGTGTTGTTAGAAGGCGCCGGCGGTGCGATTCGCCCCACGCCTTCGCCGGATGGCAAGTTCCTCGCCTATATCCGCCGGGTCGATTTCCAAACCACTTTGATGCTGTACAACTTAGAGTCCGGTGAAACCACTGAGCTGTACGGCAAACTCGACCGCGACATGCAGGAAACCTGGGCCATCCATGGTGTTTATCCGCAAATGAGCTGGACGCCGGACAATAAAGCTATTGTGTTTTGGGCCGGCGGTAAAATCCAAAAACTGGATGTGGCCAGTAAACAGGTGGCTGCTATCCCGTTTAAAGTTGATGTGGAGAAAAAAATCCAGCAAGCCGTCAGGGTCAAACAGGATTTGGACCACAATGACGTCGACGTGAAAATGCTGCGTTTTGTGCAGACCTCACCGGATGGCAACACTGTGGTGTATTCAGCACTGGGGCATCTGTACAAAGTGGCTGCTAAAGGCGGCAAACCGCAGCGCCTGACCGCACAAAACGACCATTTTGAGCTGTACCCGTCGTTTTCCCGTGATGGCAAAAAACTGGTGTACGTCAGCTGGCACGACCAACAACAGGGTCAAATCAAAGTTATTGATTTAGTGACTAATCAGGTCAGCACTGTCGTCAGTGCACCGGGCAAATATCTGGAACCTTCGTTCAGCCCGGATGGTAAAACGCTGGTGTTCCGTAAAGGCGGTGCTGGCAGCCTGCTCGACAAACGCTGGTCGCTCAATACCGGTATCTATACAGTACCGGCTGGTGGCGGCGAGCTGAAACTGGTCAGCCGCAACGGCTTTGCCCCGCATTTCGCTGATCGTAACGACCGCATTTTTGCCATGGACTACGGCCAGTCACCAACGTTACTGGCGATTGATCTTGCCACCGAAACCCAGCGCACTTTATACAGCGCCAAATACGGTACTGAATTTAAAGTGTCACCGGATGGCAAATACGTGGCTTTCGCCGATCGCTTTAAAGTCTATGTCACGCCATTTGCCGAGCGTGGCGCTTCAATTGATATCAGCGGCAGCGATACCCAGTTCCCGGTGCGGCAGTTATCCGTGCGCGCCGGAGAGAACATCAGCTGGAGCGGTAACAGCAAACAGCTGTACTGGAACTTAGGCCCTGAGCTTTATCACGCCAATGTCAGCAGTGTGTTTGATGTAGGTAGCGACAAAGCCGCCGACAAGTTTAAAGTCGCCAACGGCCAGAATATCAGTTTCACCACTCCAGCCTTTCAGGCTCAAGGCCTGGTAGCTTTTGTTGGCGGTCAGGTCATCACCATGCAAGGCGATAAAGTGATTCAGGACGGCGTGGTGCTGGTTGAGGGTAATAAAATCAAGGCCGTCGGCAGTGCCAGTGAAGTGAAAGTCCCAGCAGGCGCTCAAGTCATCGACATCAAAGGTAAAACTCTGATGCCGGGCCTGTTTGATGCACATGCGCACGGCAGTCAGGGCGTCAATCAAATTATCCCGCAGCAGAACTACGCCAACTATGCGTCGCTGGCGCTTGGCGTCACCAGCATCCATGACCCGTCCAACGACACGCAGGAAATTTTCACCGCCAGCGAAATGCAAAAAACCGGGCAGATTGTCGGTCCGCGGATTTTCTCCACCGGCACCATTTTGTACGGCGCTTATGGCGCGGGTTATACCTCGCATGTTGATAGCCTGGACGATGCCAAATTCCATTTAGAACGGTTAAAGAAAGTCGGCGCGTTTTCGGTGAAAAGCTACAACCAGCCACGGCGTAATCAACGCCAGCAAGTGATTGAAGCGGCACGTGAACTCGACATGATGGTGGTACCGGAAGGTGGTTCGCTGCTGCAGCACAACCTCAGCATGGCAGTCGACGGCCACACTACGCTGGAGCATTCACTGCCGGCCGCCAAACTGTATGACGATGTCAAACAACTGTGGCGCGCCACCAAAACCGCTTACACGCCAACGTTGGTGGTGGCTTATGGCGGCATCTGGGGTGAAAACTACTGGTACGACAAAACCGAAGTGTGGAAACACCCACGCTTGTCGAAATATGTGCCGATGGACGAGTTACGCCCACGCAGCATGCGCCGTCCGACTGCACCGGACTCACACTACAACCATTTCAGCACTGCCAAAATGGCTAAGGAACTCAGCGATGAGGGCGTGATCACCAATATCGGTGCACACGGTCAGCGCGAAAGTTTAGGTGCGCATTGGGAAATCTGGATGTTCGCCCAGGGCGGCATGAGCCCGCTGCAGGCGCTGAAAACTGCGACCATCAACCCGGCGAAAACCTTTGGTATGGACCATCAGTTGGGTTCAGTCGAAACCGGTAAACTGGCCGACCTGATTGTCATCGACGGCAACCCGCTTGCAGACATCCGCCAGAGTGACCGGGTGCAATACACCATGGTCAATGGCCGCTTGTTTGATGCACAATCGATGAATGAACTGAACGGTCAGCAACAACAACGCCTGCCGTTTTACTTCGAAAAACGCTAAGCAAGCTCTGTCAGCTGTCGCAAAACGCCGGCAATCGCCGGCGTTTTTCTTTCTATTTCCTGCAAGCATTTGTCGCTTTTAATGCACTTTTTTATCGACAGCACCCGTTTTAAGCTGCGAATCCATGATTAAACGGAGCACTTGATGTCTGCAATCAATCTAATGCCGATGTTTTTTATTGGCCATGGTAGCCCGATGAATGCGCTGGAGTCCAACCGTTGGACGACGCAGTGGCATCAGCAGGTGGCAGCGCTCAAACCCAAAGCCATTTTAATGATTTCTGCGCATTGGGATAAACCCGGGTTGCGGGTGCTGACCGAGCCACAGCCCCGCACTATTCATGATTTCGGCGGTTTTCCGCAAGAACTGTATCAGCAGCAATACCCGGCACCGGGTTCGCCGGCGCTGGCGGCGCTGCTGCTGGAGTTGTTAGCGGACGATGGCGCTGTGGCTGACAGTCAGTGGGGTTTTGATCATGGCACCTGGTCGGTACTTTGCCACGCCTTCCCGGCGGCAGATGTGCCTGTGGTGCAGCTCTCCATCGACAGTCGCAAAGACGCCGCCTGGCATTTGACGCTTGGCAAAAAATTGGCGGTTTTACGTCAGGAAGGTGTGCTAATTATGGCTTCCGGCAATATTGTGCATAACTTGCGGTTATTGGACTGGCGCGACGGCCCGGCACCGGATTGGGCAGTGCAATTCTTACAGCAAGTGCAGAGTTGTATCGACAGTCGCGACTGGCAGAAGCTGACGGATTACCGCCACTGGGGTCAGGCTGCAGCCTTTGCAGTACCGCATCCGGACCACTTGCTGCCATTGTTTTATCTGCTTGGCGCTGCGGACGGCACAGAACCGATATTGTGGTTTAATCAGGAGTTCACGCTGGGCAATCTGGCGATGCATAGTCTGCGGCTTGGGTAGCCGCATCTATGCCGGCCTACAACCGCGCCAGTTTACGTTTCTCTTCCAGTCGCTCCGCTGCATTGCTCCACTGTTCAAGTGTCACATCCTGTTGCAACATGGCTTTGCTCAGCGCCGGCTGGGGCGCCAGAATAGCGGGTTTTGGCAACAGCAGTGTCACAGTGGCATCAACCAGTGCGATGGCAAAGAAACCAGCGACAAAATAGCCGGCTGCTACTTTTTGTTGTTTTGTTGGGTGCCAAGCCATGCTTTTACCTCTGCTAACCATTGTTCACGGGCGGCGGGTTTCAGTGCCCGCTCTTCAAAATATCCATACTGCAGGCGTTTATCCGATTTGAGTTCCAACATAATGCGATCCTTGCCTTCTTTTAAATCATGAAACTCCAAATCACCGGCTTTTAGCGTTGCTGCATATTTCAACACCAAAGCACGAAACTGTGGATTGAGACCTTGCGGCGCAGCCAACTCTATTCGGCACAGGTTGTTGCGACATTCACTGTCGTAGATCCGCAGCTCGTTAGCACCGACATTTTGTGCCACATGGGCAATCATAAATTCGGTGGCTTCCGCCCAGTTATCATCACGGTCCTGGTCGGCAAAATCAGCGTTGGCAGCAATCAGCGACAATTCCAAATCACGTAATTTATTCAGCTCCAACTGGGCGTTGAGCGCCGGCAAAGCCAGCTCCGAGTATTTGGTATAAAACGACATTAACGGCGCCAAGGCTGCCGCCGTTTCGGCTTCAGATTGCCATAACGCCTGCCACTGCCAGTGCGGCGCATGGGCAAATGGCCATAGAAGATAAGTGCAGACTCCAGCGGCCAAAGCCCTGAACTTCAAAGGAATTTGTTCTAACGACCCAAGTATCAACTCAATTACATCCTGCGAAAAAACGCGCCTGCGCTTGCGCGACCGGGCGCTGGCTCATATGCGGTCAGCCTTTGCCTTTTTTATAAGACGCCTGACCCGACGATTTAGACGTTTGTTGCTGTTTGCGAATAAGCGCTTCTTTCACCGGATTCATGCCGGTGTGTTTGGTCACGGCAATTTTGCCGCCGGCTTTAGGTTTGAGATTTTTCTCATCGCGTGTCTCTTCCGGCACCAGGCAACCTTTGCCTTTGCCGATGAGTTTGCCAAGGCCCATTTTTAGCAACGCTTCGCGGATCATCGGCCAGCCGGCCGGATCATGGTAACGCAGTAATGCTTTGTGCAGCCGGCGCTGGCGCTCACCTTTGGCGACCGCGACTTTCTCGGTATTGCCTTTTAAATTCTTCAGCGAATTTAATTCGGTATGATAAATTGTTGTGGCATTGGCCATCGGGCTTGGGTAGAAGTTTTGCACCTGATCTAGACGGAAATCGCGCTCTTTCAGCCACAGCGCCAGATTGACCATGTCGAGATCGGTGGTGCCCGGATGCGCCGAGATAAAATACGGGATCAGGTATTGTTCTTTCCCGGCTTCGCGGCTGTATTTGTCAAACATCGCCTTAAATTTGTCATAAGCCCCCATACCCGGCTTCATCATTTTCGACAATGGGCCTTCTTCGGTGTGCTCTGGCGCAATCTTTAAATAACCACCGACGTGGTGCTGCACCAGCTCGCGCACGTAATTCGGATCTTCCACTGCGAGGTCATAACGTACGCCGGAGGCGACCAGCACTTTTTTTACGCCGGGCAGTTTACGCGCCGAGCGGTATAAATCGACGGTTGGGCTTTGGTCGGTGTCCATGTGCTCACAAATGGTCGGATAAACACAAGACGGCCGGCGACAGGTTTGTTCGGCTTTGGGATTTTTACAGCGCAGCCGGTACATGTTGGCGGTCGGGCCACCTAAATCGGAAATGACGCCGGTAAAACCCGGAACTTTGTCGCGAATTTCTTCGATTTCACGCAAAATCGATTCTTTCGAGCGACTCTGAATAATCCGACCTTCATGTTCGGTAATAGAGCAGAATGAACAGCCACCGAAACAACCGCGCATGATATTAACCGACGTTTTAATCATGTCGTACGCCGGGATTTTGGCTTTGCCATACACCGGATGCGGTACACGCTGATACGGCAGACCAAACACACCATCCATTTCTTCCGTTGTTAATGGAAAGGCCGGCGGATTGAGCCAGACCGAACGGTCGCCGTGGCGCTGCATAATAGCGCGGGCGCACCCCGGGTTGGTTTCCTGGTGCAAAATACGCGACGCATGCGCATACAGCGGCTTGTTCACGCTGACCTGCTCAAAAGCCGGCAGCTTCACATAGGTTTTTTCCCAGGGTTTTTGCCGTGGTGGTTGCACCAGAATTGGCTTGGCTTCAACTTCAGCGGGTTTGGACAGGTCAATGCCGGCCTGCGCGAATTCTGAATAGCTGCTACAACCAACATCGTCCGCGCCATAAGGATTTGGAATAGGGTCAATTTTGCCGACTTTATCGATAGCGGTCGAATCGACGCCGCGCCATTCAGGTAAAGGTTCTTTGCGGATCACCGCTGTGCCACGGATATCTTGTAAGTTGCTGATTGGCTCGCCGGCAGCCAGCCGGTGCGCCACTTCCACCAACGGGCGCTCCGCATTGCCGTAAATCAGCAGTTCAGCTTTGGC
>CAMLRA010000143.1 GCA_946482325.1 uncultured Chromatiaceae bacterium
ACCACCGGGAGTGGTTTTTAACAACGCAAAGCGTTGGCCTGAAAGGAGAGCGCCATGGATGGCAGCGAATAAAAAACCGCCTTCCGGCGGTTTTTCAGAGACTGTGCGAGGCTTATTCGCCAAGACCAACATACACATGTTGGACGTCGTCGTCATCTTCGATGGCTTCGAGGAAGTGTTCAACTTCGGCCAGCGCTTCGGCTGACAGCGATGACATGCTGAGCGGGTTGTTTGGTTTATAAATCAGCTTGGCAGCTGACACGGTAAAACCAAATTCCGGCAGCGCTTTGGCCACCAGGTCAAGATCAGTCATTTCAGTGTAAAACACTGCATCACCGTCTTCACCCGGCTCGAAATCCTGTGCGCCTGCTTCAATGGCGGCCATTTCAATGTCGGCATCTGCGTTGGCAGGTGAGGCGTCAATCTGACCTAAGCGTTTGAAATCCCAAGACACTGAGCCTGAAGAACCGAGCTGACCTTTGCGGAATAAAATGCGCATACTTTGCGCTGAGCGGTTTTTGTTGTCAGTCAGACATTCCACAATCACCGGCACCTGATGCGGCGCGAAGCCTTCATAAACCACGTGTTCGTAGTTCACCGGGCCGTCCAGTAAACCTGCGCCTTTTTTGATCGCGCGTTCCAGCGTCTCTTTTGGCATCGAGGCTTTGCGTGAGGCTTCAATGGCCATGCGCAGTTTGGCGTTCATTGCCGGATCTGCACCATTGCGCGCAGCGACCATGACTTCTTTGGCCAGTTTGGTAAAAAGTTTGCCTTTTGCCGCTGCGGCATCAGCTTTGTGTTTGGATTTCCATTGCGCGCCCATGGCTGCTCTCTCACTTTAATTAACATCGGAAAAAACCGCCGTAGTCTAGCCAATCCGCCCCTTTGAGGCAACAGAGCAAACAACTGTGCTAAACTGGCGCACCATTTTTCGGAGTA
Organism: uncultured Chromatiaceae bacterium; assembly: GCA_946482325.1. The sequence continues at coordinate 940 of CAMLRA010000143.1, forward strand.
GTAGTTATGAAAGGGCTGCAGTTCTATTCTTGTACCTTGTTATTCCTCAGCGGGCTTTTAATGCAACCGGCAGCGGTATTTGCCGAAGAGCCGGTGACAGCTACAGTCGCGCCGACCACCGATGTCGAAGCAACGATGAAGCAGATGGGGCTGAATTTTAAGCAGGCGATGCAGGCGACTGATGTGCCAGGCATGCAAATTAAAGTACAGACGCTGCTGGATTTAACCGCCTCGGTTCAGGCTTATCAGTTTACGCCGGAAAAACAGCAGGTGTTTCAGCAAGGGCTGGATAAAGTTGCGGCGCAACTGGTATTAGTGCAGGGCGCATTGGCTGAACAGAACCTCGACAAAGCCAAACAACTGCTGAGTGAAGTTGATGCGCTGAAAAAGCAATATCACAAAGAAAGAAGCCCGTCATTCTGGCAGTTAATTTTTGGCGGCTGATTTTTATTTCAGTTTAAATTTTATTTATTTCAATACGTTAATTTAATTCATCAACGAATTTAGCAACCTTAATTAACCTTAAGGTTGCTTTAAGTTTCTCCCTCCAGAATCAGCATCATCAAAGAAGACCTGTGGAGAGGTTGAAATGACTGCTGCTGTAACGCTGTCCCCGGTTGAATATCTGCCACCTCTGGCCTTTAAAGAGAGCCAGTCTGCCTGCACCGGATCATCCCAGGCCCAGCTGTTGTGGTGCGACCGCAACCACGTTTGTCGTGACAGTCTGGAGCAATTTATTGCCGGCGGCTTTGCAGCTGCTTACGACGCCCGCATCAGCCAATTCATGCCGCACCTCCTGGCGGTGACTTTGCATGGTCAATGCCAGGCTGTACTGGGTATCCGCAGCGGTCTGGCGCCCCGTCTGTTTGTCGAACAATACCTCGATGCCGACATCTGCACAGTGCTCGCCAGCGCCGGTATTCAGACACAACGGGCGCAGGTTGCTGAGATTGGCAATCTGTACGCCAGTGGTCGCCAACAAACCTTATTACTGTTTATCGCCATGGCCGTGGCGCTGTATCAGCAGGGCTATCGTCATCTGGTGTGCTGCGCTACACCCACAGTGATGTCGATGTTAAGCCGCCATGGTCTGCAGTTAAATGTGCTGGCCGAGGGCGACCCAAGCCGGTTAGGTGATGCTGCCGCTGATTGGGGCAGTTATTACCAGCGTCATCCGCAAGTGTGCCAGTTGGATTTAACTGCGGCTTATCAGCTGATTATGGCCAAGCCTCAGTTACAGCAAATGCTCAGTGGTTTTCTGCCTTTATTGCAAAGCGCAGGCGCCAGTTTGTCTGAACAAGCCGGTCATTAAGGGGAAGTCAAATGAAGTTAAATATTCCCTCAAGCGCACGTCTGACTGATTTAGTCAGTGGGCAAACTCTGGACCAGGCAGCGATAGTCGCCGGTTTGACAGAATGGCAACAGCTGTTGCGTGACCTGTCAGCCCGCCGTCTAGTGTTATGGGCTGATACGGGTCTTGACTGGGTGCTGTTAGACCTGGCTTGCCTTAATAGCCAACAGTTATTGGTGCCGCTGCCGCTGTTTGCCAGTCAGGGTCAGTTAACGCATGTGTTAAGCGCTGTGGGGCCGGAGTTTTTGTTGTCGGACCGCGAAGTGCCGGCAGATTGGGCACAGCAGCTGGGGCTTACGATACGTGGCCGTTGTCGTAGTTTTTATCTGTACCAGACCCCTGCGGCATTGCAGCAACAAGCGCTGCCAGTGCCAGCCGGCACGCAAAAAATTACATTTACCTCAGGGTCAACCGGTCAGCCCAAAGGCGTGTGTTTGTCGGCGCAAACCCAGTTGGATACTGCACAAAGTCTGGTCACGCGTATTGCACCCAAATTACAGGCGCATAGCCAACCGCGGCATTTATGCCTGCTGCCACTATCTTTGCTGCTGGAAAATATCGCCGGTGTTTATGCGCCGTTATTGGCTGGTGGCGAAGTGCTGCTGATGCCTGATGCCGGCCGCGGTTTTGCAGGCAGCAGTCTGATTAGCCCGCAGCAGTTACTCGGTCTTATCAGCCAGACTCAACCCAATAGCCTCATTCTGGTACCGGAATTGCTGCAATTGTTAGTACAGGCGGCGTTAAAAGGCTGGGCTGTGCCGGCCAGTCTGCAGTTTATTGCGGTCGGCGGCGCCAAAGTGGCGGTGGATACCTTGCGTCAGGCAGCAGCGCTGAAATTGCCTGTTTATCAAGGGTATGGCTTAAGTGAATGTGGCTCAGTGGTCGCGCTTTGCAGTGTCGATGCCGCAAAAGCCACAGATGCTGAACTCCAGAGCGCTGGCAAACCGCTGCCACATTTGACCGTGCGGATTGAACAAGGCGAAATTCAGGTGAAAACGCCGTTCCTCGGATACATGGGGCAAAGCGCTCCAGAGCAAAACGAGTGGGTCGCCACCGGCGATTTAGGCCAGTGGACTGACGATGGCAATTTACAAATTTTGGGCCGGCGCAACAACTTATTGATTTCAAGTTTTGGCCGCAATATTTCACCGGAATGGGTCGAAAGCGAGCTGACTAAAACCGGTCTGGTGCAACAGGCCGTGTTGTGTGGCGATGCCAAACCTTATTGTGTGGCCGTGCTGTACGCTGCGCCAATGGTCAGCGATGCCCAGCTCAACGATTATATCGACTGGGTCAATCAGCAATTGCCGGATTATGCGCGGGTGGCGCGTTATTACCGCCTGACAGCGCCTTTGTCACAGGCAGAAGGCACTTTAACCAGCAATGGCCGGCCACGACGCGCCGCCATTGTGCAGCAATATCAACAGCAAATTGCCGCTTTGTATCCGGCTGGCTGAAACACTGAACCAAATTTTTGCGGACAACCGCTGTATCGGAGTGATTTATGAGCTTTTATCAGACTTTATTACAAGCGACCGAACAAGACCGTCAGTATCTGCTGGGGGCGCCAATCATTGCCCGGTGTTTTCATGGCGACATTAGCCGCGACGATTATGTGGCGTTTCTGACCCAGGCTTACCATCACGTCAAACACACAGTGCCGCTGCTGATGAGTGTTGGTGCTCTATTACCAGAATCCAAAGAATGGCTGCGCGAAGCCGTGGCGGAATATATCGAAGAAGAATTAGGTCACCAGGAGTGGATCTTAAACGACATCAAACGCACCGGCTATGACAAAGAAATGGCCCGTCGCAGCACGCCATCTTTTGCTACTGAGATGATGGTCGCTTATGCCTATGACACAGTGCGCCGCGTAAATCCGGTTGGCTTTTTTGGCATGGTGCTGGTGCTGGAAGGGACGTCGACGGCGTTGGCAGAAAACGCCGCTGAAACTATCGCGACCAAGCTGCAGCTGCCGAAGTCAGCCTTCAGTTATCTGACATCGCACGGAGCCCTGGACCAGGATCACATTAAATTTTATGAGAATCTGATGGATAAAATCGACGACCCGGCCGATCAGGCGGTGATTGTCCATGCGGCGAAGCGTTTCTATCGCTTGTATGGCGATATTTTCCGCACTCTGACGCCAGAGCATGGCATTGACAGGCTGGCCGTTGCCGCGACAGCGGAGGCCGTGTAATGAATCTCAAGGGCAAAACGGTGTTACTGACCGGTGCCAGTGGCGGCATCGGTCAGGCGATAGCGCTGGAGCTCGCCGCCGCCGGAGCCCGTTTAGTGCTGGTGGCGCGCAACACCACGCGTCTTGCGGCACTGCAGGCGGAGCTCGTCGGCAAATACCCGGCCGACCATCAGACCTTTAGCGCAGATTTAACCGTGGAAGAGGACCGGCAGCATCTGCTGACTTTTGTCCGCGAACTACAAGGCATTGACGTGCTGATTAATAACGCCGGTATCAGCCAGTTTGGTCTGGTGGCGCAGCAGGATTACGCTGCCCAGCTTGGTACTAACCTGCTGATGCCAATGCTGCTGACGCAAACCTTGTTGCCGGAATTGCTGCGCAAAGCTCAAGCGTTGATTGTCAACGTCGGTTCAGCCTTTGGCAGCATCGGCTATCCGGGTTTTAGCGGCTACAGCGCCAGCAAATTTGGCCTGCGCGGTTTTACTGAAGCGCTGAAACGCGAGCTGTCGGACACTGGGGTGCAAGTGTTGTACTTCGCGCCGCGTGCCACCGATACTGCCATCAACAGCGATGCGGTGGTCGCAATGAACCAGGAGCTGGGGAATCGAAGCGACAGCCCACAGTTGGTTGCAACTGAGCTGTTACAGCAAATTCAGCAAGAGCAGGCACGGCGATTTGTCGGCTGGCCTGAACAATTATTCGTCCGGGTGAATGCGATTTTCCCCGGTATCGTCGACAAAGCACTGGCCGCCAAGCTGGCCGTGATCCGTCGTTACGCCCAACTTTCTCATTCAGAGGCTTAATCCCATGAAAATACAGATCAAATCTTTATTCGCTGCAGTGACGTTATTGCTAAGCTCGAGCGTATTGGCCGACGTGCTGGCAGATATCAAACCGCTGCAGGACCGCTGGGCTGAAGTGAACTATGCGCTGCCGGAAGATGACCGCGAAAAAGCGTTTGCGGAGTTACTGGCTGATGCCGACAAAGTAGTCAGTAGCAATCCGGATAAAGCTGAAGCGCTGATTTGGCGCGGGATTATCAAATCGAGCTATGCCAATGCCAAAGGCGGTTTAGGGGCTTTGTCGGTGGCTGAAGCTTCAAAAGCCGATTTAGAGCAAGCTATCACGCTGGACCCAACCGCGCTGCAAGGCTCTGCTTACACGAGTCTTGGCGTACTGTATGCCAAAGTGCCAGGCTGGCCTATTGGTTTTGGTGACAACAAAAAAGCCAAAGAATTATTATTAAAAGCGCTGGAGCAAAACCCGCAAGGGATTGATCCAAACTACTTTTACGCCGATTATTTAGCAGGAAAACGCGACTGGGCACAGGCTTTGCGTTATCTTGAAATTGCCAAGGCCGCAGCGCCACGGCCGGGCCGCGAAAGTGCGGATGCCGGCCGGCAGCAAGAAATTGCTAACTTGCTGGCTAAAGTACAGAAAAAGCTGAAAAAATAATCGTCAGCCCTATATACCCAAAATTATTGAAGATTCGGGTAGGCGACGAGTGAACGACACTGGTGCGCCAGCCCGGCTCGGATCATAGTTGTCTATGTGACTGGGTCGGACTGGCGCTTCAGGCAGAGAGCGAAGTCAACAACCCCGAATCTTTAAGGATGACGGGTATATGGAGAACGGATGCGGGTATTGTTAGTAGAAGATGATCAGGCGCTGGCGCAAGGTGTGCAGCTGGCGCTGAGCGATCAGGGCTTTGCCGTTAACCATGTCAGCACTGGTGCGGCAGCGCTGTCCAGTATCCGCAGCGGCGATTGTGACGCTGTGGTGCTGGATTTAGGCCTGCCGGATATGGATGGCCTGGATGTACTCAAACAAACCCGACACAAATTCCCGCGGTTGCCGGTGCTGGTGCTGACCGCCCGCGATGGCGTCGACGACCGCATCCGCGGTCTGGATCTGGGCGCTGACGATTATCTGGTCAAACCTTTCGCGCTACCTGAACTCTTTGCCCGTCTGCGCGTCATTGAACGCCGGCTTGGCACGGCCAGCAGCCATCTTATTACTGTCGGTAACGTGGTGCTCGACAGCACTGCCCATCAGGTACAGGTCGACGGTGAAGCCTTAACCTTGTCACGCCGTGAATATGTGTTGCTGAAACTGTTACTGGAATCGGCCGGCCGCATTAAAACCCGCGAGCAGATTGAAGCCAGTTTGTACGCCTGGGGCGAAGAAGTCGCCAGCAACGCGCTGGAAGTTCACATCTCGAATTTACGCAAAAAACTACCAAAAGACTTTATCAAAACCGTGCGTGGTGTCGGTTACAGTGTGAGCGTGGCATGACCTCCATCCGGCGTTATCTGGTGACTTTGTTAATCGCCTTGCTGACGCTGACCAGTTTTTTAGCCGCACTGCAAAGTTACCGCTTAAGCAGCGCCCAGGCGCAAAAACTGTTTGATGATGACCTCAAAGCCCTAGCCGCCAGTGTGCTGGCACCTTATTTACCGGACGACCCGCACAGCACGTCAACCTTGGCTGAAGCCAACGCCATTCAGCTGTGGCAGGGCGGTCAGCTGGTGTATCACAGTGCGCAAACCCCTGAAACGTTAATAAGTGCCGCCGACGGCTACAGCGAACAAAATTTTGCCGGTAAACGCTGGCAAACTTTTCGCCAGAGCATCGACGACTTGACAGTGATAGTGGCACAGCCGCTGCAAGACCGGCTGGCGCTGTCAGATCAGGTAGTTTTGGCGTCGATTTATCCGGTGGTGCTGAGCCTGCCGCTGCAGGCGCTGCTGATTTGGCTATTGGTCGGGCGTGGTTTAAAACCATTGCTGGAGCTGACACGCCAGCTGACACAAAAAAAAGCTGATGATTTAACGCCATTACAACTCGAGCAAACGCCGACAGAGCTAGACCCGGTATTAAGCGGCACTAATCAGCTGCTGGCGCGGCTTGATGATGCCTTTGCCAGAGAAAAACGATTTGCCGCCGATGTGGCGCATGAACTGCGCACGCCTTTGGCCGTATTACAGGTGAATTTACATAATGCGCAGCAGCGCTGGCAGGACGCCGGCCTGGCCGACCCGGATCGGATCATGCCGGCATTGCAGGATGGTGTCAGCCGGATGAGCGCGTTGATTGAACAAATCATGTTACTCAACCGCACCAATCCGGCGCATTTTTCTGCCAAATTACAACGATTGGATTTCGCCGCGCTGTGCCGGGAAGTCGTGATAGAGTTGTACCCGCAAATTGAACGCAGGCAACAGCAGGTTGCGTTGGAAGGGGATGAGTCGGTGTGGCTGGATGGTGATGCGTTTGCATTAAAGTTACTGATAGTAAATCTGCTTGGTAATGCCAGCAAATATACGCCGGAGCAAGGCCATATTCAGCTGACGGTAGAGCAGGATGGCCAAAAGGCCCGGTTATTGGTCGAGGATTCTGGCCCCGGAATAGCCGCCGAGGAATATTCGCGCGTGTTCGAACGTTTTTATCGGGTGGGGGGCGACCGGCATCAGTCGGGTCAGCCCGGTAGCGGTCTTGGCCTTGCTATTGTGCAGGATATCGCGCTGTTGCATCAGGGCTCGCTGGCACTTGGTCGCTCGGCGCTTGGTGGCCTGGCTGTGACGTTGGAGTTGCCGCTGTGTCACTAAAATCTCTGCTGCCCCGACGTTATCGTTATTTAGTGCTGATGCTGCTGTGCTGGCCGGCTCAGCTCTTTGCTGACAACCTGCCGGTGTTTGAGCTGACGCTGAAAGATCATCTGTTTAGCCCCAGTACTTTGCAGGTGCCGGCGGGCAAAAAAGTCAAAATTATTATCCATAATCAGGACCCCAATCCGGAAGAATTTGAGAGCTTCTCGATGAACCGGGAAAAAGTCATTTTAGGTAACAGCAGCGGTGTGGTGTTTGTCGGGCCTTTGCTGCCGGGCACTTATCTTTTTAGCGGCGAATACAATCCGGACAGTGCCAAAGGCCAGCTGATTGCGCTGCCGGAAGCGCAGTGGAAGGCGCTGTCCCGGACCGGAGCCGATGATGCTGATTAATACCGTGATATTGCTGCTTCGCGAATTATTGCCGGTGGTGCTGTTATTAAGCCTGATACTGGCCGCCAATCCAGCGGCAATGCGCAGTATTTTACTAAGGGTATTGTTGCTCGGCGCGCCTTTGCTGATGCTGCAAAGCAGCCAGTACAGCTTGCTGGCCGAACTGCTGGACGGGCAAGGACTGGAGTTCTGGTATGCCTGTTGTTATGGCCTTTGTGCCCTCTTTATCGCGGCGTTATTGCTACAGCAGCACCAGCATCAGTGGTTAGCTGCTGCGGCAGTGGTCTCGTTGTTATTGGTCAATGGCAGTAATCTTGTGTTGTATCTGTTTTTATACCCACGCCAGCTCGATGACAGTCAGAGTTTGTGGTTGGGGGCGGCGCTTGGCAGTGGCATTAGTCTCAGTATTGCGGTGCTGATGTACCATCTGGTGCTGGAGCTGCGCTGGCATTGGCGGCAGGTCGCTGCGGTATTGTTGTGTTTCAGTGCAGCGCGGCAAATCAGTGCGGCGGTGTTTATTCTGCATCAGATGGATTGGCTGGGCGGTGCGGCACCGGTGTGGTCGCAGCACTTGTGGATCGATGAAAGCTCGGAGCTTGGTTATTTTCTTAATGCGTTGCTGGGGTATAAATCCAGCCCCAGCCAGGCCCAGTTACTGGCCTGGAGTTTGACGCTGCTTGTGTTGCTGGCGCTGCGCCAGCGGGAGTCAAAATCATGATCCTGATGTTTTTCGGCAGAGTGTTTTCCGCCAGGGTTTTTGTGTTGTGCCTGCTATTTGCCGGGTGTTATCAGCAGGCGCTGGCTGATGGCCGGGTGGTGGACAAGGTTTATCATCCTTATGTACAGCCATACGAACAGGAATTTGAATATCGTTATGTCTATCAGAAGCAAAATGAGCATCAGAATGACAACGATATGGCGCAAAAGCTTGGTTACGGCCGCGCTATTGCGGACCGGCTGGCGCTTGAGCTTTATGTGATGGCCGAGCGCCGTTCGCCGGATGATTATCATATCAGCGGTTATGAACTGGAGATGCGCTGGATGCTGACTGAACAAGGTCAATACAGCGCTGATTGGGGCATGTTGTTTGAACTGGAACGGGAAAACCATCTGGGCAATTTTGAATTTACCACCGGCCTTTTGATGGAAAAAGAATTCGGCCCAACCAGTTTGACGTTAAACGCGCTGGCCGTTTATGAGTGGGGTCACAATATCGAAAACGAACTGGAAGGCGAATTCCGCCTGCAATATCGCTATCGGTATCTGCCGCAGTTGCAGCCAGCCTTTGAGTTTTATGCCGGTGAAAATTATAAAGGAGCCGGCCCCAGTCTGATGGGCGTGCAGAAATTTGAACAAATGAAAATGCTGAAATGGGAACTCGCGGTGATTTTCGCCATTGATGCTGCAACAGTGAATAACACGCTGCGGTTTGCGCTCGAGTATGAATTTTAAGCGTTCAACCGCCGGAGCTGCGCTCTGTGTAGCACAGACACAGCAAAACCTTGCTGCCGCCGCTGAATTTAGGTAATTTTTGTGACGCTTTTGTGGCGGTCAGCGCCTTGTCAACCTTAAGGTTGTTTTAAGACTCGGCCGCGACAATACCCGATGTAAAACAGCAAAAAGTTGCAGGGATTTGATGTCACAACAGTCTTTATTCAGCCGGATCAGCGGCCCTTATCTGGTCTTTACTCATTTTATTCTGCTGGCACTGGCCGGCTTAACCTTAAGCCGTATCGCGCTGATGCTGTGGCAATGGGAGCGGGTGCAAGCTGCCGGTAATCCTCTGTGGATGCTCGTGCAGGGCGTACGTGCTGACCTGATTTTGCTGGGGTTACTGCTGGTGATCCCGTTGCTGCTGGCGCCAGTGTTGGCGATGTCGCGATTTAAAACCCTGTGGCGGCGTTTTAGTTATGTCTGGTGTTTGTTTGCGCTCACTTTATTGATTTTTATCGAATTATCAACGCCGTCGTTTATCCTGCAATACGACATCCGGCCCAATCGTTTGTATGTCGAATACTTAAAATACCCCAAAGAAGTCTTCAGCACCTTATGGCATGGCTTTCGGCTGCCGCTGCTGCTTGGCACTGCTTTTACGGTGTTGCTGGTGGCGATGGCGGCCCGGCATTTTCGGGGTGTGGCGCAGC
>CAMLRA010000144.1 GCA_946482325.1 uncultured Chromatiaceae bacterium
CCACCGAATTTGACGAAGCTGCCGGTTGGGTCAGTTTTGATGTCATTGACGAAACGCTGCAAAAAACCAATCTAGGGACTTTGCGACCTGGCAACCGGGTTAATTTTGAGCGTTCGCTGAAATTTGGCGATGAAATCGGCGGCCACATCGTTTCCGGTCATGTGTCCGCGACTGCAGAAATTCTGCAGATAGAACGCAGCATGGACAACTGTGCGATGCAGCTGAGTTTTCCGGCAGAACTGGCGGCCTTTATTCAGCCGAAAGGTTTTATCGCTGTTGATGGTGCAAGCCTGACTGTGGGTGCGATTGAAGGCTACAGTTTTTGGCTGCATCTCATTCCGGAAACACTGGCAGTGACCACGCTTGGCAGCAAGCAAGTTGGCGACCGGCTGAATCTTGAATGCGATCAGCAAACAGTGACCATAGTGCAAACCGTCGAGCGTTATCTGACACAACGCGGTCAGTAGAACTGTTCGTCCTCAGCGTCGACAAACACCTGCACGCTATGCCGTGACTCGTCCTTATGCATCACGATATGAATGGGGTTACAGCAATTGCTGCAATCCTCAATGTCGTCCTGATCTTCGCCGCTGATATCCAAAGTGATATGGGTCGGGTGGCCGCAAAATGGGCAGAGGATGGTTTTATAAAGGAGTTGCATCAGATTCTCCTCAGTAGACTTGCGTCAGACTTGCGCCGTTGTTGCAGTGTAGAACCGCACGCCAGATGCGGCGAGCGGCAGCGAAACCGTGGTTTTACCCCTTAACATCAGGCTGTAAAGTTGTGTGGGAAAAGCAGCGTTAGTTCAGCGATTTAGCAGCAGGCTGTCGTCAAGTTGCAGCAGCGAATCCAGTACTTTATCGGCGATGCTGTATCTGGGATCATGCCGCAGATGCGCCTCAGGCACCGCGATACAGCGCATCCGCGCCGCTTTGGCCGCGATCACGCCGGTGACACTGTCTTCCAGTGCCAGACAATGCTCAGGTGCAATGTTCAGTGCCGCCGCGGCATTTAAATACACCTGTGGGTGGGGTTTGGCAAAAGGCAAATACTGGGCAGAACAAGTAGCCTCAAAATATGGCGTTAATTCAAAATGCTCCAGCGCAGCCAGCATCATGTTGTGGTTGGATGACGTTGCAAGCGCGACCGGTAAACCTAAATGCTGGCAGCGCTGCAGTGCCTCGCGCGCGCCGGGTAACAAGGTGCCGTGTTGGCGTAACAGCAAAATCACTTTGTTGATGATAGTATCGGCCACTTCACCGCAAGTCGGCCCGGTCCATGGTGCTTGCCGGTACCAGTATTCAACCACATAGTCACAACGCCAGCCGACGGTTTTTGCGGTATCGGCCAGCGTCAGCGGCACACCTAAAGCAGAAAAAGTTTCAAATTCAGCTTGTTGCCAGAAGTCTTCCGAATCGAGCAACAAACCATCCATATCAAAAATTACTGCCTGTACCACTTCTTCTCCTATTTTCACTCAATGCCAGCTCAGCTTAACAGCTGCTGGACTAATTCCTGCGCCTGCCAGCGGTAGCGTCCGCCTCTTAAATAGGCCAGGTGCAATAAATGGTAAAGGTTATACAGGTCTTTGCGTTCGGTAAATCCTTCCGGCAGCGGGTGAACCTGCTGATAAGCAGAAAAAAACGCCGCCGGCATTGGGTCAAACAATCCGGCAAAAGCGATATCCACTTCGCGGTCGCCAAAATAACAAGCCGGGTCAAACATTACCGGGGTTTCGGCCAAAAAGCCAACATTGCCACGCCAGCACTCGCCGTGGATTAGCGCAGGCTTGGGTTGATGATGGTGCAGGCGTTGGCGCACCCGCTCAACAATTTTGTCGATATCGCCAAGTGCTTGTTGTTGCTCAGCTAATAACTGCAATAACCAGCCGATGCGTTGTTCGGAGAAAAATACTGACCAGTTGCTACTCCATTGGTTTGGCTGCAGGGTGGCACTTAAATAGTTATCCCAGTCAAAACCATACATAGCCTGATCATCCGCCTGATGTAAAAACGCCAGCTGATGGCCCAGTGCCTGCCAACCATAGGGATGATCGCTGGCCAGCGGCAAATATTCGAGTACCAAAAACGCTTTTTCAATGGTTTGACCGGCGCAAATCACTTGCGGCACTTTCAGGCAATGCCGGTGTTGCATAAATTTCAGCGACAGCGCTTCGGTCTCAAAGCTGTCCAGCACTTCACGATGATTGAGTTTAACCAGATAGTGCTGCTCGCCACCGCTTAAGTGATACAGCAGGTTATCGGAATGTGTGGCGAGCTGTTGTTTATGGGTGATCCGAAATTCCCGGTCTAGTTCGGTACTGATTTGGTCCGCAATGGCTTGCCACATGATGTCGCTCCGCATCGATAAAAAGAGGTTGATCCACAGAATTATGGCCGACTTTGCCGGTTCCGCCGGCCGGCTGTGTTGATCAGGAACAAAGTATCGGCAGCTTGATAGCGGGACAGCAGACTTGCTCTGGCCGGACACAGCCAGTAATATGGCTGCGCTTTTTAGTACGCAGCCTTTGATACGTTCCATGGCTGCGTTGTTTCGCCACTCGTACGGCAAAACCAAAAAGCTCATTACCCATTCTTATTCAACATGTGACCCTTGGTACGGGCCACCACTGTGAGGATTTATCATGCCAGTCATTACTCTGCCAGACGGCAGTCAACGTGTATTCGAAGCCCCATTGTCTGTGATGGATGTCGCCAAAGACATTGGCCCGGGTTTAGCCAAAGCCACCATCGCCGGTAAAATTAACGGTCAGCTGGTCGACGCTTGTGAATTAATCACCGAAGACAGCAGCTTAAGCATTGTTACCAGCAAAGATCAGGAAGGTTTAGAGATCCTGCGCCACTCTTGTGCGCATTTGCTTGGTCATGCCATCAAACAATTATGGCCAAACGTCAAGATGGCGATTGGTCCGGTCATCGACAACGGTTTCTACTACGACGTGGATTTAGACCGCCCAATCAGCAGCGACGATTTAGCGCAATTAGAAGCGCGGATGTTGCAACTGGCGAAGACAGAATACGACGTGGTGAAGAAAAAAGTCAGCTGGCAAGAAGCCTATGACACCTTTGCTGCTCGCGGCGAATCCTACAAGATGGAAATTCTGACCGACAATGTCGCCAAAGACGACAGACCAGGTCTGTACCATCACGAAGAATATATCGACATGTGTCGTGGCCCGCACGTGCCAAATATGCGTTTCTGCCAGCATTTCAAAATTATGAAAGTGGCAGGTGCTTACTGGCGCGGCGATGCCAAAAACAAAATGCTGCAACGCATTTACGGCACCGCCTGGGCTGATAAAAAACAATTAGCGGCTTATTTACTGCAGCTGGAAGAAGCGGAAAAACGCGACCACCGTAAAATCGGTAAAGCGCTGGGCTTGTTCCACTGGCAGGAAGAAGCGCCGGGCATGGTGTTCTGGCATAACGACGGCTGGACAATTTTCCGAGAACTCGAAGCTTTTGTCCGTGAAAAACTGGCCGAATACGATTATCAGGAAGTGAAAGGTCCATTTATGATGGACAAAGTGTTGTGGGAACGTTCTGGTCACTGGGAAAAATATTCTGAGAATATGTTTGTCACCAGTTCAGAAAACCGCGACTACGCCATCAAGCCGATGAACTGCCCTGGCCACGTGCAAATTTTTAATCAGGGCCTGAAGTCCTACCGCGATTTACCACTGCGGATGGCTGAATTTGGTTGCTGTCACCGTAACGAGCCATCGGGTGGCTTACACGGTCTGATGCGCGTGCGTGGTTTTACGCAGGATGACGCGCACATTTTCTGTACTGAAGAACAAATTCAGGCGGAAGTGTCGAGCTGTATCAAAATGATTTTTGATGTGTACAGCACTTTTGGCTTTAAAGAAGTTGCCGTCAAACTGTCGACCCGGCCGGAAAAACGTATCGGTTCGGATGAAATGTGGCATAAAGCTGAACAAGCGTTGGCCGAAGCGTTGGAAGCCAACGGCATTGCCTTTGACTTGCAGCCGGGCGAGGGCGCGTTCTATGGTCCGAAAATCGAGTTTACCTTACACGATTGTTTAGGCCGCGCCTGGCAATGTGGCACTGTGCAGCTCGATTTCGCCTTACCAGGCCGTTTAGGTGCCAGCTACGTTGCTGAAGGCAACGACCGTCAGGTGCCGGTGATGATCCACCGTGCCGTGCTCGGCTCACTGGAACGTTTTATCGGCATTCTGATTGAAGAATATGCCGGTTTCTTCCCAGCCTGGTTAGCACCTACTCAGGTTGTGGTGATGAATATCACTGACAATCAGGCGGATTATGCCAAGGAATTGGTAAAAACTTTCAAATCTCACGGTATTAGAGCAACTTCTGACTTGAGAAATGAGAAGATTGGCTTTAAAATCCGCGAGCATACGCTTGCCCGCGTTCCGTACCTGGTTGTAGTCGGCGACAAAGAAGTCGAATCCGGCGACCTGGCACTGCGGACGCGCAAAGGCGAAGACCTTGGCAAAATGACTGTCGCAGCATTTGTTGACAAATTAACGACAGAAATCAACAGCCGGGTCTGACCGATTTCAATCTCTGGAGGAACGTACCATTAAAGTAGGAAAGAAACCTTTAGCAACGAACAGACCGAATCGTATTAACGAAGAAATCAACGTACGTGAAGTACGACTGATTGGTCTGGAAGGTGAGCAATTAGGTATTGTCAGTACCGCTGAAGCCCTCCGTTTGGCTGATGAAGGTGGTTGTGATCTGGTAGAAATCAGTCCAACAGCTGAACCGCCTGTTTGTAAGTTAATGGACTACGGTAAGTTCCTGTTTGAAAAAGGCAAAGACCTTAAAGAACAGAAGAAAAAGCAAAAACAGATCCAGATCAAGGAAATCAAATTCCGGCCTGGAACTGATGAAGGCGATTACCAGGTAAAACTACGCAACCTGCGTCGCTTCATTGAAGAGGGTGACAAAGCTAAAGTAACGCTTCGCTATCGCGGTCGTGAAATGGCGCATTTGGACATCGGTATTGAAGTCCTCAACCGGATTAAAAATGACATGTCAGATATTGCTATCTGTGAGTCGTTCCCAAGTCGGGTTGAAGGTCGTCAGATGATCATGATGCTGGCCCCAAATAAGAAGTAATAAGTGCAATCAAGTGAATCCGTGCTCCGCTGCGGTAACGCAGTGGCAGTGCGGTTTTCCGCCTTATTATTCGTTGTAACTACACAATTGCGAGTGAGTTCACTATGCCAAAGATGAAAAACAACAAAGGCGCTGCCAAGCGCTTTAAGAAAACCGCTTCTGGTGGTTTTAAACGTAAGCAATCACATCTTCGCCACATCCTGACGAAGAAGTCTTCTAAGCGTAAGCGCCATCTGGGCCCGAAAACTTTAGTTGCTAAAGTTGACGTCGCTTCAGTAGTTCGTTGCCTGCCATACGCATAATTTTAGGAGACTGACATGCCAAGAGTAAAACGTGGTGTGACCGCACGTGCGCGTCATAAGAAGGTATTAAACCAGGCAAAAGGCTACTACGGTGCCCGCAGCCGTGTTTATCGTGTAGCTTTCCAAGCAGTTATCAAAGCCGGCCAATACGCTTACCGCGACCGTCGTCAACGTAAACGTCAATTCCGTCAACTGTGGATCGCGCGTATCAACGCTGCTTCACGTCAAAACGGTTTATCTTACAGCCGTTTCATCGATGGTCTGAAAAGAGCATCTGTTGAAATCGACCGTAAAATTCTGGCTGACATCGCAGTATTCGACAAAGGCGCATTTGCTGCCTTAGTTGCGAAAGCGAAACAAGCACTGTCTGCTTAATTTTGATTAAGTAGTTGAAGAGGCAGCTTAGGCTGCCTTTTTTTATTGTGGTAGTTTGCAAAGTTTGCGCGTGAAAGCCGCAAAAAAAGACGCCTTAGCGTCTTTTTTAATCTCTATCTGCAGGCTCTGCATTTAGTTCACTGCATGCTGAAATTCCATAATCACTTTGTTCTCTTTAAACAGCTGTAGCTTTTGCTGATTTACTTCAATCCGATCTGCCGCTTGCAGTTGTTTGGTAAATTGCTGTTCATAGAAATTAGCATCGTTACAGAACTTACGGGTACTGACGATTGGCATCACTTTCAGCTGATTATCTTTCTGCGAATAGCCAGCGTTAAAGTTATTACAACCGGAAAAGCCATAGACCCGGTTATTGTCGTCAAACATCACACGAATATTTAATTTCTGCGGCACACTGATTTGCGATACCGTCTGCAAACGCCAAACCAGATTTTGTACTTTAGCTGTCGCAGCTTTATCCGGACAGGTTGCGCCAGGCCAGAACTGATCAAACTTGTCGACCATCAGAGCCTGATGTTGTTCGGCACTTTTACGGGCCGTCATGGTCGCAACGACTGCTTTGCCACTGAGCTTCGGATCGGTCTGATAGGACCTTAACATCGGCATATGGTGCTGAGTCATCGCGATGCTATGGTTCTCACCAGTCATGCAATCGATAAAACTGGCTTCATTATTCTTCAGCTGATATAGGCCTAATAACGGCATCCGGGTGTCGAGACGGGTGAACTGGCTGGTTTTGGTCAGCGTCTGATTCTCTTTTGACACCATCGGCTTACCGGCAGCATTTAACAGAATTAAATGTTGATTGCTGCCAAACTGGAATGAAGGCACTTTGCCTTGTTTGCTGGATAAATGCAGCGTGCGGTCATCGAGTTGCCATGTACCCTGTAACAGTTCCACTGTGTTACGATCGATATAATCACGGCGCAATTCAAATTTGCCATCTTGCAGGATGTTGAGCTGATACTGAATGCCCGGGCATTTTTTACAGGGCAGAGTGCCGTGGAACGACATATCCCGATCGATAAAAATCAAACCGAAATCTGTTGGCATCGCCTCAGTGTTGTCAGAGTTTACGACTTCACCAGGAACCAGCTCTGGTTCGACGGCAACAGGTTGTACCGGCTGGACCGGCACAGGTTTTACCTTCTGTTGTGGTAAATTCGTACAGGCAGATAACAGGACTGCAGCAAGCACCAGACTACGTTTCATTCATTACACCCATCAGAACACAGACCTCTGACATCAAAGGCCGAAAACTGGCGACATTATAATGAAAATCTCGCGTTGATACAGACGTTTTGTCGGTTGGATCTCAGATACACTAGCTTGATCAGTGTACTTATCGCTGTTGCTGCAGCCACCGCAACACCAGGGCCGCACTCTGCTCAGGGTCTTCTTGCATAAAGCAGTGTCCGCCTTGTACCTGCAGAACCTGCAGTTGCGGGCATCTGCGCTTAAACAGTGCCGCTGACTTCCGCACAAAGGGATAACTATTTTCGCCGTAAATTAACTTGATGGGTTTTACCGTGCGTTGCAATGACGGCCATAACTGACTTGGGAAACTGGCAAAAATCTCCGCTTCCCGCTCAGGCGCACAACGGAGTGTCAAGCCCCGTCCAGTATCAGTGAGGCCATGTTTTATATAGGCGGTGAGGGCATCAGGATGCCAGCCTCTGAACATACCGCGCTGGTGAAAATAGTCCCACGCGGCTTGCTGGTCCGGGAAGTGTTGTCGCCGTTTCCCAGCCCGGCGCGCCAGTGGATTATGCCGGTACAATCCTAACCATTCTAAAAGGCGCATACTGTGTAGCATGGTTGGGGTAAACAGCACCGGGTCGAGCAGCAGTGCAGCAGCAAATGGGCTATCCGGTTCACTGTGTAATAAAGCAGTCAGCACGCCGCCAAAACTATGACCAACACCATAAACAGGCACGCCTTCGTATTCGGCTAAATGGGCCTGCAATGCTTCATGGGCGAAAGTAGCGCTTAAGTTCCAGCCGACAAAACTGCCGCCATGGTCACTGAGACCGTGGCCCTGAGCATCCGACAGAAACAGATCAACCTCGTTTTGCAGCAAAGACAACATAGGCCAATACATCTGACTGCAAAAACCATTGCCATGTAAAAGATGTAATAGCGGCTTACCACTGGGTATACTGCGCATCCCTTGTAGGGTGAAACCAGCTCGGGTTTGGTGTTGCCACGGGATCAGCTGCATGATTCTTCTCAAGTAATTGCTCTAATTACACTGCCACAAGGTTGGCGGGGGAATCAAGCTGGACCATTGGCGCGCCATTAAAAACCGCAAAAAAAAGCCACCCGTAGGTGGCTTTATGCATCGTCAATGCTTAGAAGTTATAAGTCAGACGGGCGTAGTAGAAACCGCCGTTAAAGCCCATGACCGCAGTGGTTGGGTATTTAGCACCCAGCACTTCAGACCATTCGTTTTCGTCCGGCAGTTCGTCAAACAGGTTTGATGCACCCAAAGCAACACTGTAGTTGTCGCTGAAGTTGTATGTTACTTCGGCATCAACAGTCAGCTCAGCACCCAGATACAATGGTAAGCCACCATCTGCGGCAGAAACAACACCAGAATCGGCGTGGTCTTCATAGTAGCTGCCGTAGTGGTTTAACCGCACATAACCGTTCCAGGCACCTTGGTTGTGGCTGACCGTGAAGCTGCCGCGCACGCTTGGCAGGCCTTCTTCAATCTGCTTGACCTTGGCTTCCCAGATATAGTCAGAGTGACGGTCGACAGAGGTTTTGGTCCAGTTTGCTGCTAAAGCGAGGGTGGTACGGCCACCGAACTGATCCATGCCATAGTTGGCAACGAAATCTGCGCCACGGGTGGTGGTGTCAAAGTCGTTGGTAAAATACTTCACACCGGTGAAGCTGCTGGCATCACGTACACCCAGTGCTAACAGTTGCTGAATGTCTGCAGCAGTCAGTTCCTGCGAAGAGGATTGGCTGATGCGATCATCAACTTTGATCTGGAAGAAGTCTAAAGTGACGTATAAATCATCCACTTCAACAACGGTACCCAATGACAGGTTAACTGACTCTTCCGGTGTCAGCGCTTTACCGCCTTTTAACACCGAAATTGGGTGGGTTGGCGGTAAAGTCGCGTTATCTACCAGACCTTTGCCCGCTGTAAAAGAAGTGGTGACGTTACGGACTGTTGACTGACCAATGGTCGGAGCGCGGAAACCGGTACTGGCAGCGGCACGCATAGCAACTTCGTCGTTGACCTGATAACGGCCGGTCAACTTGGCATTGGTGGTAGAACCAAAGTCTTCATAGTCTTCAAAGCGTAAGGCGAAATCTGAGCGGAAATGATCGCTGAACTCAGCGCCAAACTCAGTGTACGCAGCGTAGTTGTAACGGTTAAATGAACCTGCATCATCTGGCTTGAAGCCCGGGAAGCCGTTTGAGCCGATACCAAAGCCCTGAGAAGCTAAAGGACCGACTTCAAACGAGTTTTTATCACCGGCGTAAATCTCGAAAGTATCAATGCGGTACTCAAGACCTGCCGCAACCGCCAGTGGATAAGGCAGCGCGTCTACTTCGATCAGCTTGTTCATGTCGTAGTTCAGCGCCTGTTCCTGCTGCACATATTTACCAGCGTTGAAATCACGTGGCGTGGCTGCACCCATGGAGGCATTGATGGTGTTTTTGATATAGAACTCAGCTTCACTACGGCCATAAGTTGAACTTAAATCAAAGTTCCAGCCGTTAGACCAGGTGCCTTTTAAGCCAGCAGCTAAAGATGCATCCGTGACAATACCGCCGAATTTTGGCGTGAAACCGCCCGGCAGTGATTTAAAGAAAGTGAAGCAATGTGCTGGTAACGCATTCACTTTACTGGTGATTTGACTGTGTGACAGACCGGTCAGTCCGATAGTCGGACAGGCACCTTTGGTGGTGTCAAGATTACCGATTAACAAGGTTTCGCCACCATCGTTGGAATACACACCACCACGGGTTTGTGGGTTACGGTAATAGAAACCACCTTCCACATCACGTTCGGCCAGGTTGCCAAACATGTAAAACTCTTTTTCTTTTGCTACTTCAAGGCCGATATTACCGAACACTTTAAAGTCACGTTTGACTTCCGGTGAGCCCCAGACTTGTGCTGGGTTGGCGATATTAGTATTGCCTGCGGCAACTAGACCAGCAGCGTCGCCACGCTGAACGCTACGGCTGGTTGGGTCTGACTGCTTAAATTCGGTGCTGAAGTTGGCAAAACCGTTATCGGTAAACGGCAGGCCAACGTTGGCACTGACCTGGCGTAAATCACCATCGCCATCATAATGTTGGCCGGTTTTTAGTTCGATGGTACCGCCTTCGTTGTTGTCTTTCAGACGGAAGTTGATCACCCCTGCAATGGCGTCAGAACCGTATTGGGCTGCCGCGCCGTCCCGCAAAATTTCTACTTGTTTCAGCGCAATCGAAGGAATAGTGGAAATATCCGGGCCTTGAGAGCCATCCGACAAACCACCGCCGAGGAAAGTGATCACCGCAGAGCGGTGGCGGCGTTTGCCATTCACCAGTACCAGCGTGCTATCTGGTGGCAGGCCACGCAAGTTGGCCGGGCGTACTAAGGTGGAGGCATCGTTGATTGGTTGTGTGTTGACGTTAAAAGATGGCACTACCGCGCTCATCAGCGTCATCATGTCACTTGGGCCGTTTTTGTTAAATTCGTCAGCGGAAATTACATCGACCGGCACAGCGGAGTCGCCGACTGAACGTGGCGCGCCACGTGAACCGACGA
>CAMLRA010000145.1 GCA_946482325.1 uncultured Chromatiaceae bacterium
GCTCGACATGGGTTTTATCCACGACATCATAAAATTTCTGTCATTGCTGCGCAAAGATCGTCAATACCTGCTGTTCTCCGCCACGTTTTCCGATGACATCAAACAGCTCACCAGCAAACTGCTGCAAAACCCGCAATCGATTAGTGTGACGCCAGAAAACAGCACCGCGGAAAAAGTTGAGCAGCAAGTCTATCAGGTGGCCAAAGGCCAGAAATCCGCCACGCTGATTCAGCTCATTGCGCAAAATGACTGGAAACAGGTCCTGGTGTTTATGGCCACCAAACATGAAGCCAACCGCCTGACAGACAAATTAAACGAAGCCGGCATCAGTGCCGCCGCCATCCACGGTAACAAGAGCCAAAACGCTCGTACCGCGGCGCTGGCCGGTTTTAAGTCCAACGAGATCCGTGTGCTGGTCGCCTCAGACGTCGCCGCCCGTGGCATCGACATCGCTCAGCTGCCTTATGTGGTGAACTTCACATTGCCTCGCAGTGCCGCTGATTATGTACACCGCATTGGCCGTACCGGTCGCGCCGGCATGACCGGCCTTGCCGTGTCACTGGTGTATCCGGATGAAGTCAGCCAGCTGAAACAGGTCGAAAAGCTGATTGGCATGAAGATCCCACAAGGCAGCATCAAAGTCGATCCAACTTTACAGCTGAACGACAAAGAGCTGACCCAGCGGCCACCGCGTCCGCCACGGCCACAGCCAAAAGGCCCGGCCGGCGAACGTGCAGCACCGCGTCAGGGCGCACCGCGCCCACCGCGTAAACCAGCAGCCAAGACCGACGGGCAAAGCGCACCATCTGGTCGTCCGGGCCAGCCACAGGGCCAGCGTCGGCCCCAGGCAAGTGGCCAGGGCCAAAACCCGGCCCGGCCACAGCAAAACCGCCCGGCCCGCAAGCCACAAGGCACTTCGGCTTAACGCCAAATGAGCCAGCGCCAACGTCTGTGGCAACGCCTGACCGAGGCCGGTATCGCACCGGCCGCTCAGCAGGCGTTGTTGGACACCGGCCGCCTGCAACCAAATACACTGAAACTGTCACACTGGGTACAGGCGGAAACAGCACTTTGGCTGGACGGCCAACCGCTACCGCCGGTATCACCGCGACGCTATTGGGCTTACCATAAACCGGTTGGCATTGATTGCAACGTAAGGCCAGACGACCCCAATAGTATCGCAACCTTACTCCAACAGCTGCCACCCGGTGTTTTCGCAGTGGGTCGACTGGATAAAGACAGTTGTGGTTTGTTATTGCTGAGCAATGACGGCCGTTTTGCCCAAAGCCTGCTGCATCCGTCGCAACAACATCAAAAAACCTATCGGGTAGATGTCGATAAGACGGTGAGCGACGCCATGCTGCAGCAACTTCATGCCGGGATGCGTTACCAGGCCGGCCCGGCCTGGATTGATGCCAGGCCATGCCACGCGACTCTTCGCGCACCGAATCAGCTTGAATTAACCCTGACCGAAGGCAAAAACCGCCAAATCCGCTATATGTGCAAACAGCTCGGATTAAAAGTCACCCGTCTGCAGCGCACCCACATTGGTCAGTTGTATTTACCGGAGCTTAGCGCTGGTCAGTTGCTGGAACTGCAGCCGCAGCAGGTGATGTTGGCAGCGGAAAACGCCGCAAGCGTGCGCATAACCACAGTGCCACGCCATAACCAATGATTGACCCCAGCACCACACCGCCCCAGCCTTGCCACTGCCAGAACCCATGCAGATACAAACCACCTGTGCTGGCGCCGAGGTAATAAAACACCAGATACAATGCGCTGGCGCTGGCTTTGGCCCGGGTAGCGTGTTGATTGACCCAACTGGTCGCCAGACTGTGGGTGAGGAAAAAGCCAAAAGCACTGATGAAAAAACCCAGTACGATAAACACCAGGCCCGGTATTAAAGTACACAAAGTTCCGACCATCATAATCAACACACCCAAGGCCATGCCCTGTGGCATTGACATCCGTCGCGCCACTTTACCGGAAATGGCGGACCCCAATGTGCCGGTCAGATAAGTTAAAAACAGCAGGCCTATCCAGCCGGAACTGAGCGCATACGGTGGTTCAGCCAAGACAAATGCAATATAAGTGTATTGATTCAAATAGATAAAAAAATTCAGGCCACCGAGCAAAAAGGTCAGTAGCAACACCGGTTGGCGCAGATGAAACCAGTTGTCTTTCAGTGCCTGGCGGGCGGAGAATTGCTTGGCTACAAAGTGCTTTGAGCTGGGCAGATAACGCCAGAACGCCAGCAAAAGCAGGATTGCGAGCAGGCTCCACAACCAGAACACCCATTGCCAGTGCCCGAGCTCGGCACTAAAACCCGCCAGCACCCGGCCGGAGATCCCACCTAACGAGCTGGCGCTGATATAGATCCCAACCGCACTCAGCAGCGCCGGCTTTTCCAGTTCCTCCCCCATGTAGGCCACAGCAATCGCCGGCAGCCCACCTAAGAAAAAGCCCTGTAAAGCGCGCCCCCACAATAAGGCACTGAACGATTCGACCTGAGTCAGCAGCACTGTACTCAGCGTCATGCCAAGCAAACTTATCCCCAACAAAGCCCGCCGGCCTATGGCATCGGACACTGCGCTGTAGAATAGCAGCGACAAACCGAGCGTCAGAGTGCCAATAGCATAACTCCAGCTGGCCTGCAGCGGTGTCAGCTGAAACAGCCGGCTCAGCTCAGGTAACAGTGGTTGCAACGCATGCAAATTGGCAAAAACTACCACAGCAGCAAAACTCAGTACTACCGTTACCTGCCGATATTGCCGGCTGCCTTTGCCATACATCAGTTCATACTCCAAAACGCCGACCACTGAGGAACCGGACAAGCTGGCCGGCAGTTGCGGCCGGAAGTCATGCGGTTGCTGCCAAAAAGTGTATGATAACGACTTTTCTGCGTTTGATCTCTGAGGACTTTTCCATGCGTTTATCTCTGTGTGCGCTGGCCATCACCACTGCACTGCTGGGCGGCTGCAAGCCGGCACCAGACACAGCCACTGTTGCCGCTGCGGCTCCAACCGTTACAGCTGCCACCACCAACAGCCCCTACGCCAAAGACTATTATCAGGCCGCGACTCAGGCACTGTTTCAGGCTCGTCCACTCAGCGCGTCGGCTTACAGCCTGAGCGAAGCACAAGTCGGCAAGCCATTTGCTGCCGAGATGGAATTTTATAACAGCAGCCGCGAAAACGCGTTGCGTCAAAGCATGAGCGACAACGCCAAAGCATTAAGCGCACTGCCACTGCCAGAGTTGCCACAGGATGCCATCAGTCAGCAGGTGATGACGAATATCCTGGCGTTTTATGCCGGCGACAGCAGATTCCCACAAGGTTATATTGATATGTGGATGGGCCATTCGCCATTTATTGTCAACCAAATCAATGGCCCGACCATCGATATGCCGGGCGCTTTATTAAATTCACACCCGATCAATAACGCCCAGGATGCGCAAAATTATCTGCAGCGGCTCAGTCAGTTTGGTCCGGCGCTGAGCTCTGTTGGCGATAAATTCAGTACCGATTTAACCAGTGGCTGGTTGCCACCACGGGTGTTGCTGGATAAGTCGCTGAAAATTCTCGGTACATATGCGCAAGCGGATGCCAAGGCGCATAGCCTGTATCTGGATTTTTCAAAAAAACTCAACGCAGTGGACGAGATAGACGCCACCCGCAAAGCCGAACTACTCAACAAAGCCGCAGAATTAGTTAGCACTGTCGTTGCGCCGGCTTATCAGCAGCTGCATGACAAAGTCAAAGCGGCACTGCCCAATGCCCGGATTGAAGCCGGTATCTGGGCGCAGCCAAATGGCAGTGAATTCTATGCCTACTCAGTGCGCCAGCTTGGTGACACCAACTTAACACCGGAACAAATCCACCAGATTGGTCTGGACGAAGTGGCGCGCATCACCAAAGCCATGGATAAGATCCTCAAGGCTAATGGCTACAGCGAAGGCAGCGTTGGTGACCGCATGGCGGCATTAAATGAAGAGCCACGCTTTTTATACGAAGATTCAGACGCCGGCCGTGCTCAGCTGCTGGCCGACTTAAACGGTTATATCAAAGAGATGGATGGCCGCATCAGCGAGCAATTTAAAACCCGGCCGCCTTATGCGGTTGAAGTGCGGCGTATTCCGGTAGAAATTCAGGACAGTGCCGCCGGCGGTCAATATACGTCACCGGCTATTGACGGCAGCAAGCCGGGTATTTATTGGATCAATCTGGCCGACATGAAAGCCAACGCCAAATTTGATTTAAAAACCCTGACTTACCATGAAGCCAACCCGGGCCATCATTGGCAGATCGCACTGAATCTGGCGCAGGAACAATTACCGCTGCTGCAACGCATCGCACCGTATAACGCTTATGCCGAAGGCTGGGGTCTGTATTCTGAACTGGTTGCTGCCGAGATGGGCATGTATAAAAACGACCCCTTTGGTGATTTAGGCCGGTTAAAAGCCGAGCTGTTCCGCTCTGTACGTTTAGTGGTCGATACTGGTCTGCATGCGAAAAAATGGACCCGCGAGCAAGCCATTCAGTACATGGCATCGACCACCGGCACTGCATCGTCGGATGTGATCAGTGAAATCGAGCGCTATATGGCCTGGCCTGGACAGGCGCTCGGCTATAAACTTGGCATGCTGAAAATTGTCGAACTGCGCGAAAAAGCCCGCACCGCGCTGGGCGACAAATTTGATATCCGCGCTTTCCATGACATGGTGTTGCTGGGCGGTGCTATGCCGATGCAGATCCTCGAACAGCAAACCGATCAGTGGATCAAACAACAGCAGCAGTAACCGCTTGACCAGCCTGTGATTTTGCCGCAGGCTGGTTGTATTGAATCTGCAATAAATACCACGAAGGAATGTCCTGATGCTCACCAACCAGCAAGAATGGCTGCAGCTGCAGCAAAGTTA
Source organism: uncultured Chromatiaceae bacterium (assembly GCA_946482325.1). The sequence continues at coordinate 4,919 of CAMLRA010000145.1, forward strand.
CGACCAGATGGAAAAACATGCGTTGTGGCTACGGCTGTTATGCCTGACCTTGTGGCTCTGGCTGGTGCAAACGGAAAGTACGGTGGTGTTGCAGGCCGGCCTGATTGGTTTTTGCTGGCTGAATGAAGCACTGTGGAAAGCACAGCAAGACCGTGCCGGTGCGCGTTTGCTGGCGTTAGAGGCGGCCATGCGTGAAGGGCTGGAGATCGCCTGTCAGTGGCAGAGCAGCTGGCAGGCGCAAAGACCAGGCATCGCCGGTCTGATTGGCGGTTATATCAAAGCCGGCTTAAAACCAACGGTTGCGGTCAGTTATCTGATCCTGACCGGCGCCAGTGTGTACCGGTATCTGTTTTAGTCCTTCGTTACTTGAAAGCCAAAAGCCTGACATGCGTCAGGCTTTTTCGTCCGCTTTGATTTTGGTCACCAGCAACTGGTCGATTTTGTAGCTGTCGATATCCACCACTTCAAACTTGTACCCGCAGTAATTGACCGAATCGGTGCGTTTGGGAATTTTACGCAGCATATACATCATAAAACCTGCGATAGTTTCGTAGTTTTCCTGATCGGGAAAAGCGTCAATACCGAGCGAGCGCATCACATCATCCAGTGGCGTCAAACCTTCAACCAGCCAGGAATCATCGTCACGTTTAACGATTTGTTCTTCTTCCGAATGTACCAGTTCGCCCATCACGATACTCATCACGTCTTTGAGCGTGATCATGCCGACCACCATGGCGTATTCGTTCAGGATCACCGCAAAATCGACGCCGCTGCTTTTAAAATGCTCCAGCACTTCATAGAGCGACAAAGTATCCGGAATAATCAGCGGCGTGTGCAACATGCCAGGATGCGTGATGGAAATTGGCAAGCCATTTAACACCTGCACTAACAGTTCCCTTGATTCGATGTAACCGACAACCCGATCCAGACTCGCGTCACAAACCAGAAAACGCGCATGCGGTGAATCCAGTAATTTTTGCCGGATACTGTCCTCATCTTCCCCCAAAATAAAATACACCAGGCTTTCCCGCGTGGTCATGGCAGAAGTGACAGTGCGCTGCTCCATATCAAAGACGTTTTCCAGCAGCTTGTGTTCCTGATGCTGCAGTACACCGGCTTCTGCGCCCTCATCCACCATCGAAATAATATCTTCCGGTGTGATTTGATCTTTGCGATGGATCGGCACATTAAACAAACGGAACACCAGATTCGCCACGCTGTTAAATAAAAACACTAAGGGTTTTAGCAGCACCAGCAAGGTCAGAATAGGCCGCACCACGACCAGTGCCACTTGTTCCGGCGCCAGCATCGCCAGCCGTTTTGGCATTAAATCAGCAAACAAAATAAACAACGTCGTGACCAGCAGCACCGACAACGCAAAACTTACATTTTCCAGCCAGACACCGTCATAAGCGCCGCGCAGTAAATCGGCAATATACGGCGTAAAAGCCGCTTCACCGAGAATACCGCCGAGAATCGCCACGGCATTGAGACCAATCTGCACTATGGTGAAAAAATTACCGGGATGTTGTTGCAGTTCCAGCACCTGACTGGCGCGGGTTTCGCCATCTGCAGCCAGCTGGCGCAAACGCAATTTACGCGCCGCCGCCAGCGCAATTTCAGACATGGAGAAAAATGCGCTGATCGTAATCAGCAGTAAAATGATAAAGATATGTTCAGCTAACGACATGGATCTGCCTTTTACTTGGACTGGTTCTAAAGTAGCAACCTTCTCTGACAACCGAATGACAACCGCCTTTTCATTGTCATACAGGCGCATTATGCACCTGAGTCAGCAGTATAGGCGGTTAATTGTTTTATTTCAGCTGGTTATCGCTGAGGATACTCTGTCACTGTAGGAGTTATACCCACGCTCAAACAAACAGCCCGCGACAAGGCGGGCTGTTTGTTTCGTGCTGACACCAGAACCAAAGATCAGCGTTTTAATTGTTTTGCCAAAAAGTCCTGCACATTTTTCAGATAGATCGTCTGGTTGGTTTCAGAATAAAACCCGTGCGTTTCGTCATTAAACACCAGCCACTGATATGGCTTGCCGGCTTTATCCAGCGCCGCTTTTAACCTTTTGGCATGTTCGAAAGGCGCGCGTTCGTCGCGCTCACCATGCATGATGAGCAGCTCAGCGTTCAGTTTGCTCACCTGTTGTACCGGCGAAAACTGCGCCAGTTGCGCCGGATCATCGCCCAACACCTGCTGCAGAAATGCTTTACCAAAATAGACTTTGTTAATGTCGCCACTCTCTTTCATCAGCGGCAAATCGTAAACACCGGCGACCGCAACACCACATTTAAACAATTCCGGCGCCATAGTGGCAGATTGCACGGTCGAGTAACCACCAAAGGAGCCGCCCATCAGACAGACATTGCCGGCTTTGCCATGTCCTTGTGCGATTGCCCAGCGGGTACCGGCAATAATATCCTGCTGGATAGTACCCCCCCACTGTTTGTAGCCGGCTTGCTGATGCTGCTGACCATAACCACCAGAGCCGCGATAATTGACTTGCAACACGTTATAACCATTTAAGGCGAGAAACTGAACTTCACTGTTAAAGCCCCAGATGTCCCGTACAAAATGTGGCCCACCATGCACCAAGACTACCAATGGTTTTTCCGCGGAAGGCGTCAGCGCTTTGGTCAGATACCCGTGCACTTTATAACCGTCAAAAGATCCGAAACTGACAGGTTCCATTTCGGCAAAATTGACACCTGCCAAATGTGGTTTGGCATCCGACAATTTTGCCAGGCTGACTTTTTCATGATCGTAGAGATAGTATGTTCCGGGATTGATATCAGAGCTGACAAATACAACCCAATGCTTGCCGTCTGCAGTCCGGCTGGTGATAGTGACCTTTTCGCCCGGGAAAGTTGCCAGCAGGTCCTTGAATACTTTCGCTTCATCGTATTCACTAGTCAGCAGCAGGTAAGAAGGCCGGCCGTCGTCTACCCGTAAACCATAGACTGCACGCTGATCTGTGGTTGGGATCACCATGGTGACATCAACATTCGGATCTGTGTATACCTCAGTAAACTTGCCGTCATTCAGATTCAGTTTGTGAATACCGATATGGCTGCTTTTACGGTTATCAAAGACATAAGCTGATTTGTTATCGCTGGTTACAGCAATTGGGCTAAAAGTATCGCCGAACTCGACACTCGGGAACCGCTCCCAATCGTTACTGCTGCTGTCAGCTGCGCGAATATAGACTTCGGTCTGATTTTGACTGTTAATGCCGGCGACGATGCGGGGCCGGCCATTTGGGCCAGTCTCCACCTTCCCTTGCGATACCGGTAATCGCCCGCGTGATATGGTTTTTCCGGTAAAAATATCCATCGCCAGCACTTCAGGCACAGCAGCACCATCAAAAGTCATCGGCGTGCTTTTAATCAGAATGCGGTTGTTTTCGTCCGGCACCACATCGACAAACTCAGCCCAGGCCCGGCGAGCCTCGCGGGCTTTAAAATTACTGCCAACCTGCTGTTCGCCGGCACGATAACCAAACAACAAACCGCGTTTACTGCCATCGATATTCACACCATACAGCTCACCGAAGTATTGCGGTTCCTGCTGCCAGGGGTCGGTTTGCGTCAGTTTAAAAATCACCCGTTCATTATTGACCCAATGATATTCGCCGACCTGACCATCGCCGCCCATTTTGACTGAGTTCAGCATTTTCATGGTTGGCCGGTCAAAAAACACCAACGCAATACGATCTTCGTGGATAATCTTGGCGGCGAGATGTTGGCCATCCGGCGAAATTTTGAAATCGAAAATCGCCGGATCTTTGCCAAGCAAGGCGGGTAAATCTGGGGTTGCAGCAACAGAAACCGGGCTGGACAGGCCGCAAAACACCGCCAATAACAGCGGCTTTAACGATAAGCGCATCGACAAATCCTTTTGATTAGTTTGGTATTTATGAATTATTTAAATTCAACACATACAAACCAATAACAAAATTCCCGAAAATATCCAAATACTTTTTGTTACATCTGCAAAAATAATTCGCGGGCGCGTTGGTACACCCACAGCGCCAGCGCCGGGTCATAACGCTCGCCTTCATCGCGCATAAAGGCATGTTCAGCATTGACTTCATGCCAGTCAAAACTGACTGCAGCCTGCTGTAGTTGTTGCTGGATTTGTCGCCGTCCGGCTTCCGGCACGTGTGGATCTTGCCGGCCAAACACAAAAACCAGATGCGCTTTGGTTTCACCAACCCGGGCCAAAGTCTGACCGGCATCCCCCGCCGGCAATGTGTCGCTATGTAAATCAGTTGGATACAGACACAGCGCAGCCTGCACTTCTTTTTGCAGCGCTGCCCGCAGCGCCAGGTGACCACCAATACAGACGCCCATCGCGCCCAAGCGGCCATCCCATAATGGCTGCGTCGCGAGAAACGCAATCAATGCCCGGTTATCGCTGTCGTATTGGCCCAGTGGTTTGGTCCATTTGTCCTGATTGCCTTTATCCTTACCGGCATCGTCATAGGCGAGCACTGTGCCGGCCGGATTCAGTTCATGAAACACTTCCGGCACCAGCACCAATAAACCCTGACCGGCCAGCATGGCCGCCATCCGCGCGATAGGCGCAGTGATTTGGAAAATTTCAGAATATAACAGCACCGCCGGACAAGGCTTGGCCGTTTTGGGCTGATATACCGCAACCCGCATCGGGCCTGTTGGCGTGGTTAATTCAACGGTCGAGGTCTGAAGTTGCATAACACCCTCTGGAAGGCTTGATGGCTAAAAATAAAGATTGCAGTCTAACCGCGACAATAGGTTTTGCCCAGACCAGGAAACTCAGGAGTTGGTTAATGGGGCAGCAGTCATGCGCGGAAAGGTCAGCCGTACTAATAAACCCGGTGGCTGATTAAATAACTCGAGGCTGCCGCCGTGCGACTCCATAATATCCCGGCATAAAGTCAGGCCAATACCAGAACCTTGAGGCTTGGTGGTATAAAACGGCACCAGTGCATGTTGCAGCACTTCAGCGCTCAAGCCGCCGCCGTCGTCCTGTAGTTCCAGCACCAGTTGATGCGCTGACTCACGAAAACGCAGCGTGGTGCCGGCAAAACTGGCACCGGCTTCCGCAGCATTTTTCAACAAATTCAGCAATAACTGTGTCAGTTGCGCACTGTCTAAAAACCAATCTGACTGTGGTAAATCAGCAAGGAGTTCAAATTCATATTGATTTTGCAGGTTGTTAATCAACGAGGCGAAATGTACCAACGACGGTTGTGGCGGCGGCAATTTGGCAAAATTCAGGTAAGCCTGCAAAAACTGATTCAGCTGCGTCGCACGTTCACCAATCACGGCAAACATTTGTGCCAGTTGCGCCTGATCAGCTGCAGCGAAATCCGGCTTTTGTAAAAGCCGGGCGCCGGAAAACGCCAGCGACGACATCGGCGCCAGACTGTTATTCAATTCATGGCCAATGACCCGGATGAGCTTTTTCCAGGCTTTAATTTCTTCCAGTTTAAATTCCCGCGTCATCGGTTTGAGCTGATACAACAAATGCTCGCGTTGATTGAGTCGGAACGGGCTGACCGACAGATGCCAGACATTTTGTGCATCGCCGGCGT
>CAMLRA010000146.1 GCA_946482325.1 uncultured Chromatiaceae bacterium
GCTACCTTGCCAAGGTCGAGGTCACGAGTTCGAGTCTCGTTGCCCGCTCCAAATTAAAACAAAAAGGTCTTTGGAAACAAAGACCTTTTTGTTTTTGTGGGAAAGCTGTATTTGCTGATTAATGCGCCAGCTGCTCCCGGCCAAGCTGTCTCACGGAAGCATCTGCGGATGCCAGAGAATCGTCCTCCCCATGGAAAGGGCCAGCCTGTTTTGGACGAACTTCAGCTTGTTTGTGGAAACCTCAATATGGATCTGCTTGCAGACATTATCGGTATGGCCGGCACCTCGCTGGTGGTCGGTGCCTTTTTCCTGTTACAACTCAACAAAGTGTCACCGAAAGGTTTGACTTATAACCTGATGAATCTGACCGGTGCTTTGTTTTTGTTATTCAGCCTCTGTATCAACTTCAATCTGGCCAGTTTTGTCATTGAAGTGTTCTGGATAGCGGCGTCAGTGATTGGTCTGGTGCAGTACCGCCGGAGCAGAAAGGCGCAAACAGTCGCGTAAAAGCAGAGATAAAAAACCGGGCAGCAGCCCGGTTTTTTTATGGTTTATTCCCTGCGGACTGGCTAGAGCCAGAAAGGCAGAATCAACTGACAGAACAGCGTGATCAGCAACACGCCGAAAATATTCAGCATCAGGCCGGCCCGGATCATGTCACGGATCTGCAGCTGGCCACTGGCAAACACAATAGCATTCGGTGGCGTTCCGACTGGCATCATAAAACCCAGACTCGCCGCCAACGCTGCCGGCACGACTAAGTACAGTGGGGATAATCCCAGACTGAGCGCCACGGGCCCGAGGATGGGCAGAAACGCGGCAGCAACTGCGGTATTACTGGTCAGTTCAGTCAGAAATACGATAAGCAGCGCAACACCAGCGATGATAAACAGTGCCGGTACGCCCTGTAACCCCTGGAATAACTGCGCCAGTGCATCAGACACACCATGTTGCTGCAACTGACCCGCCAGGCTCAAACCGCCACCAAATAACAGCAGCACGCCCCAGGGGAGCTTTTCACTGTCTTGCCAATTCAGCACTGGCTGGGCCGCTGCCGGGCCTGAAGTTGCTGCCGTGCTGCGTGATTGCCACACTGGCAGCAAAAACAGCGCAAAAGCGGCGGCTAACGCGATGATAGTGTCACTGAGGCTTAGCCCGCTCCATTGACTCAGCAGTGGCTGGAAAATCCAGCACAGCGCCGTCAGCACAAAGATCACCGCCACCTGACGTTGCCCGGCGGACAATGGTTGCGGCATTTGGTTGGCCCGGTGAGGCGCTGAGGGGAGCAAATGCAGACAGAAATAAACCCGGCTCAGCCAAAACCAACACACTCCTAACATGGCCAGCGCCAAAGGCACCCCCAGCAGCATCCATTGGCCAAAACCAAGTTCGATCTGATAAGTTTTTTCCAGAAAAGCCGCCAGCAGCGCGTTCGGCGGCGTGCCAATCAGCGTTGCGATACCACCAATGCTGGACGCATACGCCACACCTAATAACAACGCCGGTGCCAACGCGTCACGATTGCTTTGCGGTGCGACGGCAATAATCGACATGGCAATAGGCAACATCATCACGGCCGTGGCGGTATTGGACATCCACATCGATAAAAATGCAGTGATCGCCATCAACGCCGCCAGTTGCCTCGCCGGTGCGCCACCGACGTGCCGTAGCGCCCGTTCAGCAATTTGTCGATGTAAACCGGTTTTTTCCAGCGCAATGGACAGACAAAAGCCGCCAAAAAACATAAAAATCAGCGGATGCGCGTAGGGGGAGGTCGCAACTTCTGCACTGCTGATCCCGAGAAGCGGAAACAACAGCATTGGCAATAATGAAGTGACCGGAATAGGTGCCGCTTCGCTGATCCACCACATCACCATCCACAGCGTTACGCCGCAAAGCAGACTGGCAGTGCTGCTGAGGCCTGGCACAGACCAGAAGCTAAACAATAACAGCGCGGCAGGGCCTGCCAGCAACCACCAGACTTGACGACGGAACATAGGCTTCCTATTGGTGAGAATACGATGTTGTTGCAGACTCTAACTGCTTTTATTCTCTGGATCACCCATTTGTTGTGATACTGGTAAGTGCACAAGCTTGGACACAGGTTCTAACTCAGTTAGACTCGGTGAAATTTACGAAAAGGAGCAGTTAAATGCTGGCTTTACAACAATATTTTCCAGATGTTTCCCCGCTGGTGTTTGGCTGTATGGGGCTGGGTGGCGACTGGAATGCGCCACACACCAGCGCTGAGCAGCAGCAACAGGGTTTTGCTGCCATTGAAACAGCACTGGAGCTCGGTTTTAACTGTTTTGACCATGCTGATATCTATACCCGTGGCAAAGCTGAAACGGTATTTGGCCAGTTTCTGGCAGCGCAGCCGCAGCTGCGGGAATGTCTGGTGTTACAAAGCAAATGTGCTATCCGTTTTGCCGATGCGGACCATGTCGGCCGGTATGATTTCAGTGCCGGTTATATCACTGACAGCGTAGAGCAAAGCCTGCGCCGGCTGCAAACCGACTATCTGGATATTTTGCTGCTGCACCGGCCAGACCCTTTGATGCAAATCGACGAAGTGGCTGAAGTGCTGTTCCGGCTGCAGCAAAGTGGCAAAGTCCGCCAGTTCGGAGTGTCCAACTTTGGTGCGCCGCAGCAACAATTACTGCAATCTGCGCTGCAACAGCCGCTGGTAGTGAATCAGCTGCAAATGAGTCTGGCCAATCTGGATTGGCTGGAAGCCAATGTGCTGACCGGCATGCCACAAGGCGCTGGCCATTATTTCGGCTATGGCACTGTAGAATATTGCCAGCTCAATAAAGTGCAGATCCAGGCTTGGGGTAGCCTGGCGCAGGGGCGTTTCAGCGGCGCCGGCAAAGATTTATCTGCCAGTGAGCAGCGCACTGCCGATTTGGTAGCGCAGCTGGCCGCAGAGTATCAGGTCAGTGCCGAAGCTATTGTGCTCGGCTGGCTGATGCGTCATCCGGCCGGCATCCAGCCGGTGATAGGGACTGTGAATCCCGAGCGGATCCGGGCTTGCAGTCAGGCTGTCGATGTATCGCTCAGCCGTGAACACTGGTATGCGCTGTATGTAGCCAGCCGTGGACAGCCGCTGCCGTAACAACGCAACATGCAAAAAATAGTACAACAGCACAATTAGGAATTCAGATGGTTACGCAAAGTTTTACCCTCACCAGTGCCGGCAAAATTCAAATTGCGCCAGAGCAAAAGTCAATTTCGGTCAACAAAGGCGAGACTGTCCAGTTTGTCCTGAATAACGACAGTGGTTTCACCGTGCTGGATTGGGGATTGTATTTTAATAACCCTTTTGATGTGGTGAATGCGTTGCGCTATTCGTTCGGTGCGACGCCAAGCCAGGGCAATGTATATAGTGCGGAAAAAACCATCAGTCAGGATACCGGGACGTCAAAAGTGGCGATGTACAATGCTTATGCGGTTTATGTCACAGTGCAAAACAGCAGTGGTACTCAGGTGATTTATCAGCGCGACCCGGAAATCATCGTCAATGGTGGCGATGTTGAAGATTAAAGTGTTTTCGCAGCAGGGCGCGCCAGCACTTGTTGCTGCAGTAATTGCTTAAATTCAGGTTCGGTTTCCAGTGCGGCAAATTCATAGCCCAGCTGCAGAGCCTTCTGCAGCTGACTAATGGCGGCTTCTCGTTCCCCACAAATTTCAAAAATTTGCGCGGCATTAATCAATTGTTGTGGTTTGTGCAGTTCACCGGCCGCCGCCAAAGCTTGTAGCGCTTGTCGTTGCTGGCCGGATTTGGCCAGATACATCCCCAGCCGTAACCGAGCATTCTGTAACTTTGGCGATTTTTCCAGTAACAGACTGACTAACTTAATGGCTTGATGATAACTCTGCTGTGCTTTGACTGGTTGTCCGGCCCAGCGATAACTATCAGCCAGATTGCCCCAAAGTTGATAGTTGTCTGGTTTGAGCTCCACAGCTAATGCAAAGTGTTGGCTGGCCTCGGGGTACTGCTGCTGATAAAACAATACGGTCCCGATATTTGCTTGATTAACAGCATTGTTATCAATGGCAACGGCTTGCTGAAATGTAAGCAGCGCTGACTTAAAATCGTTACGACTGAACTGTATAGCCCCAAGAGTCTGTAACACAGTCGCGTTATTTGGCGCTAATCCGGCGAGCTCGCGATAACTGGCTTCTGCTTTGTTCAGCAGTTGATGCTGATAATAAAAAACTGCCAGCGCATTGATAAAATACCAGCTTCGACTGATGTGCGCAGCCCGCTGAAAATGTTGTTCTGCAGCCGAGATTTGACCAGCCAGGTCATAACTGCGCGCCAAACCATAGTGCAGAGTGGCGTTTTCGGGTTCCAGTTGCACCGCTTCGCGGTATAACTCAATTGCTTGGACATAGTCACTGCGCATTTTTGCAATATCGGCCTGTAATGTCAGGGTCCTGGTGTTTTTGTTCAACTGCTGTGCTAAAGCATTAGTCAGCTGCTCTGCCCGGGGTAACCAGTGGTGAATATCGCGAACTCTGGCCATTTGCAAAATAGCTTCAATCAGGGCAAAACGCGCTTCGATAAAATCGGCGTCTGTTGCTACAGCCAGTTGTAATTGCTGCAGAGATTTTTCCAGGTTATTTTTGTAGTCGTGGCGATAGAGATAACTAATGCCGGTCAGATAAGCTTTATAAGCAGTGTCGTTGATGGTGCTACCTTTGGCTAACGCTAACTCGTCCGGCACCTGCCAGCTCAGCAAGTGCAGCAGGGCAGTTCTGACTTGTTGCTGGGCTACATCCCAATTGTTTAGCGCCAAATCAATTTCGGTTGATTTCAAAATGCGGCCGTCGGCACCATGTTGCAGATTAAGCGCGAGTCGCCGCGTGTTGCCCAGATGCTGCAAACTGCCAGTGATCACCAATTCTGTCTGATATTGCTGAAAGACAGTTTTGGCGCTGATTTCTTCTAGTTGCCCGAGTTCAGCCGGCGGTAGTACCCAAACATTGCCGTTGTGCTGACCAATTTGTGCCAGATCCTGGCTCAGACTGAGTGACATGCCGGTCAGAAATTGCTGCACTGAAGGGTCTGCACCGATATTTTGCAGTGGCATCAGGGCCAGAGTTTTGCCCTGACTAAGTAGCTTTTCTTTATCCACTGACTGCTGGCCCAACCACAAACTTAATAACAAAATAATGGGCGCCAGTCCTGCCCAGAACTGCCAGCGCACCAACGGATACCAGCGGCCAAAACGGTCACGCTGTGACAGCTCCTGCTGCAACCTGGTCAGTGTCGCTGCAACGCTGTACAGGTCGGCGGGGCGTTGTGCCGGATATAACGAGAGACATTGGTCAATCAGCTTTTTTAGGTCGGGCAACAGTTTTGGCATCGGGTCTGGTACTTGGCGATTTTGTTGCACAATGGCCTGCATCGTCTCATCCGCATTGCTGCGCAGGAACGGATGCACACCATAACAAAGCTCATACATCAGTACGCCAAAAGCGAACACATCGCTGTGGATAGTCGCGTCATCGTCGCTTTGCAACAGCTCCGGTGCCAGATACGGCAAAGTACCTCTGATTTGATGCGCAGTCGTTTGCGCTGACCAATGCGTATGTAGCTGGCTGGATAACACAGGCGGCAAGGCAGCACCCTGAAGTTCGGCTTGCTGCTGTAAACGTCGTTGCCGGCTTGCCATGCCAAAATCCAGAATTTTGACTTGTTTCGCCGGCAGGCACACCATCAGATTGCTCGGTTTTAAGTCACGGTGTACAACACCGGCCTGATGGGCACAGGCCAGACCGGCAGCTACCTGCGCCAGCAACTGCAACTTCTCCGCTAAACTTATCGCCCGTTTTTGGTATTGATCCAGAGTCTGGCCTTCCAGCCACTCCGTCACTATGTAATTTTGCTGTCCACTACGGGAAATATCATAGACGGTCACTATGTTCGGATGCTGTAACGACGAGGCCAGACGGGCTTCTTCCAGTAATTGCTGCTCGCTGGATTGGCCCTGCAACTGCAAGACCTTAAGTGCTACCGGACGTTGCAACGTTGCATCATAAGCCTGATACACGATACCCATGCCGCCTTGCCCGGCCTGGCGCAGGAGCTGGTAGTGCCCAAACGTTGCAGGCGAAGGTTCTGTGATAGCAAACGGCTGATTGTCAGGTTTGTCGGGCATTTGCGTGTCCAGCTGAGATGGCAGGTCGGTCTGACAGAAGTCACAAAGGCCGGCTTCGACTACATTGGACATCTCACATTGAGGACAAATCACGCCTGTGAGCTCCGGGCACCTGATGTAATACTATCGACTTTGACAAGCCCGCCGGCGGTATCAAGTAACTGCAGTTGGGTCGGTTTATGCGCACAGACCCGGTTTTTTCCGCTGTGTTTGGCCTGATACATGGCCTGATCGGCACAGTCAATAAATCGGTAGGCCAGATTATGCAGGGCGTGATGGAATCCAGCGACGCCGATACTGGCGGTAATATTCAGTGACAAACCGGCAACCTGAGGTTGCAGGGCGGCAATATCAGCGCGAATGCGTTCTGCATAAATCAAAGCGCTGTCGAGTTCAGTATTATTCACCAACACCAGAAATTCTTCGCCCCCAAGCCGGCCGACACGGTCGGCTTTACGGGCCAATGTTTTTAGCAGTGCTGCCACAGCACGCAGTACTTCATCACCGGCAAAATGGCCGAACTGGTCGTTGATTTGTTTGAAATTGTCTAAATCAATAAATATCAGGCTGCACGGCTGGCCGTATCTTTTCGCCTGTTCCATCGATAAGGTGATCTGCTCTTCAATCATACTGCGGCTGCATAAACCGGTCAGGTCGTCACACAGCGCACGGCTGATGGTAATGGCATTTTTCAGCGCCAGGCCAAGTTGTGCCTGCAGAGTCAGGCAGAAAGTTTCCTGCAGCTGATGAAAACCCCCGGGATGCGTCGTATCAAGGAAAAGCACGGCCAGCGTTTCGCCGTTTGCTTGCAGCGGCATCCCTAATACCCCAGTGACGACGGTGTCAGCCGGTAACAAGTTAAAATGGTCCAATTGCGATGTAGTTAATAACCTGAGCTCCTGACGCTCAAAACAATCTTGCGCGAGTGCTTCTGCCGGATCAGGCTGCTCGTCTGAAAACTCGGGCGTATAGTTCAAGCAGGCATGACGCTGATATCGTTGGCTGCGTTTGTCGGGCATTAAGACAAAACCACGGCGCGCCCCGAGCACTTGCGCAATCATCGGGACAGCGTGTTCTAATAAAACCTGATAGCCCTGAGTGTGATTTACCAGCGTATTCAGGCGCTGCAACAGGCTATTTTGCGCAGACCATTGTTGGGCGGCTTGCTGTAATTGCACAAACTGCATACGCAGCTGCTGCTGCAGTTCTGGCAGTGGCTGCATTTGTTGGCTGAGCTGCAGTAGTGCACCCAGACTGTGCTGCTGCATATCATCTATGCGTTGTTGCAGGTCATGCAGAGCCCAGATGGCAAAATCCTGTTCGTGATGTTGCGTGGATTCATATCTGAGCGTGACTTTTTGTTGGCCAAACCATAATTCACAGTGCGGTGGCAGCGCGACTTGTTGCCCAGGGGGCAGCAACTGTCGGTCGAGCTGGGTACCAAATCGCGAATTTTTATCGCGTAGCACCGGGCCTTGCGGCGTCAGACGGATCTCGGCGTGCTGGCGTGATACGCTGGAGTCATGCAGTACCAGCAGATTGACCGGGTCGCGGCCAATAGAAACAGGGGTATCGTCCAGCGTCAGACGGACTGCATGCTGTTTATCACCCTGCAACCATTCTAAATCGAGCACCATGGGGTCATTCATGTTATGCACTCCACCATAAACCGCGCCTGCGTTATCACTGTTGTTGCACGGCGACTATAGAGCGTCAAACCAGCAACAAAGGTGCACTTGTATGCACCTTTGTTGCTGTTACGTTTAGGCTTTGAGTTTATACAGGATCTATCCCGTTAACAGCAACAAATCTCAGGCCGGGCACAAGACACAACTTATATCCAGTGTTCAGACGCCAGTGATAAGAATCAAAACCCCTGCAGATACTGCTGTTTCGGCTGCTGCAGAATAGTCTCCCACGAGCCATAGGTTGGGTTGGTTAGCATAAACCAGCGCGACCCCCAATATTGCTGATATTTGTCGACTAACTCAAAGCGTTTAGCCGGGGTAATATTGCTTTTGACCTGTGGCAGAAAATCACCAAAATCGTCGCCAACCAGCATGATCACGCGATATTGTTGCGCAGCTTTTAACCGACGGCTTTCTTTTTCTGAGGTCCAGTCTTTTTGTTCTGATTTTAGCCAGAGCTGACTGGCGTCGACTTGTGTTATGCCCGTCGCCTGCAGGTTTTTCAGCGTGTCGGTTTTTTGCGGGCATAAGTCTTTGACTTTGGCTCTTGGCGCACATTCACGATTACTGATGTAGAGCACTGTGATGCCGTTTTTGCCAGCCAGATTGAGAAAATCCACCGCGCCTGGTACGGCTTTGGCTTTTGCGGCTGCGACCCAGTGATCCCAACGCTTGCCGTTAAAACCGGTGTCTTGCTCCAGAATGGCCTGGGCTGCCGCCGGGGAGTTGTCCAGAATAGTTTCGTCAATATCGACAATAATAGCTGGTGGCAGCTGCTGAAAATCGCTGGTTTGGCCCGGCAGCGCCGACCAGTTTTTATCGGTTAGCGCTTCTTTGAGTGTCAGACTGGCCATTTTATAAGTTTGCAGGCTGTTGGCACGAAATTCTGCTGATGTTTGGTACCACAAAGTGGCATTGAAGTTATCGTGTGGGGCAGAGACCGCAGCAGCGGCAAACAAAATAGCGGCGGTGAAGGCCATATACAGATCCTGACAAAGAAAAAACGCCGATCATACTGAGTTCAGCCTGAAATTCAACAAATGCTGCGGTAAACGGAGTTTTGCCACGGCAAAACTGCGCTGTCACGGCCTGTGGTTGACTGATGACACAACAAAAAGGCAGCTTGCGCTGCCTTCATCAGTTTTACATATTCGGATAGTTTGGCCCGCCGCTGCCTTCAGGTGTGACCCAGCGGATATTTTGCGACGGATCTTTAATATCACAAGTTTTGCAGTGAATGCAGTTTTGCGCATTAATCTGCAGGCGTGGCTCAGCATGGTCCGCAGCGACAATTTCATAAACGCCGGCTGGGCAATAACGCTGGGCTGGCTCATCGTAAATCGCCAGATTCACTTTGATTGGAATAGTGCTGTCAATCAGTTGTAAGTGACAAGGCTGCTCTTCTTCATGGTTCGTGTTGGATAAAAACACTGACGATAATTTATCGAAGCTCAACTGCTGGTCCGGTTTTGGATAATCAATTTTGGCGCAGGCCGAAGCAGGTTTCAGGCAGGCGTGGTCAACGCTGTTATCTTTTAAGGTAAACGGCAGTTTGCCGCCAAACCAGTTCTGATCGACCATGTTAAAGGCGCCGCCGAGAATCGCGCCAAATTTATGCATGGCCGGGCCAAAATTACGTGAACGATACAACTCGTCATACAACCAGCTTTGTTCAAACCGACCTTTAAAGCTTTGCAAATCTTCGCCACCGGTATCGCCACGGCTTAAAGCTTCAAACACTGTTTCAGCGGCCAGCATGCCGGATTTCATCGCCGTGTGATTGCCTTTGATTTTGGCAAAATTGAGAGTGCCGGCATCACAGCCTAATAACATCCCGCCAGGGAAGGTCATCTTCGGCAGGCTGTTCAGACCCCCTTTGGCAATCGCCCGTGCGCCGTAACAAACGCGTTTACCACCTTTGAGATACTGCGCAATCACCGGATGATGTTTGTAGCGCTGGAACTCATCAAACGGGCTTAAGTGCGGGTTGCTGTAATTGAGGTCGATAATCAGGCCAACAACCACCTGGTTGTTGTCGGCGTGGTACAGATACCCCCCCCCCGATGTTCCTTGCGTCAACGGCCAGCCGGCGGTGTGTACCACCAGACCGGGCTGGTGTTTGTTCGGGTCTATATCCCAAATTTCTTTAAAACCAATCGCATAGTGCTGTGGTGAGCAATCTTTATCAAGTTGGTAATGTTTAATCAGTTCTTTGCCCAGATGGCCGCGACAACCTTCAGCGAACAGCGTGTATTTGGCGCGCAGCTCCATGCCGGCAACAAAACTGCTTTTTTGCGCGCCATGTTTATCGAGGCCCATATCGCCGGTGATAATGCCTTTGACTACATTCTCTTCAATAAGCAGACTGGCCGCGCTGAATCCCGGGAAAATTTCCACGCCTAAGGCTTCGGCTTGACTGGCCAGCCAACGACAGACATTTCCCATCGACACAATATAATTGCCGGTATTGTGCATAGTTTTTGGCACAGCGAAATGCGGGATCTGGCGCGCATCGTCCGCATTT
>CAMLRA010000147.1 GCA_946482325.1 uncultured Chromatiaceae bacterium
GCCAACAGTTTGGCTCTTCTCGCCGTCACACAGCTGCTGAAAAATCCCGAAGCTCCGCGAGGGTGCAGACTCCCACGGAGCCGCAATGGTGAAGCCTTAAGTCTTCAGAGCCAACAGTTTGGCTCTTCTGGCCGTCACACGGTGGCTGAACACATCCGAAGACACCCGCACCTCCCCGCAAATTTCAAAAAGTTAAAATTCCTCCTCAATCCTCGACAAACCCAGCTTCGCCGTTAACACTCAAAAGTCTAATCTGGAGAGTATGATCGTGATGGAACTGCTGAAGAACTGGTTAACTCGCCGCCCATTTGCCCAGTCTATGACGCTGTTATTGCTGTTTGCGAACGGCGGATTGGCGATCATGCTGCTGCTTGCGGACCAGGTATTACCCGTTCCTTTTAAAACCTTTATGTCTGTTGGAATTCCAGCATGCTTGATGCTCAATCTGATATCAGCGGTTTTATGGTATTTCATATACGAACACAGTGCTCAACAGCAGCACCAACAGCATATGATTGCTGAGTTAACCAGCCGAGTCGATGACTTACTGCAAGACGCCTATTTACCGGTCAGTCGCGATACCATTTTAGCGGACCGTCTGACATTGCTGCGCCAGAGCCTGCAACATCAGGTCAGGCGCGAGCAGGAGATCCGCCAGCTAGTGCGGGTACAGGGCCTGGTTGACCATGAACTGGCCATCGGCAATCGCATCTATTTTGAAAGCAAACTCCAGCATTACCTGTTAGATCCGGCTGAACCGCAATCCGGCGCGTTATTTCTGATCCAGCTGAGCCACCCGGAGCTCAGTGTCGGTCCCAACGATGCGGTGCAGCGGCTTGCTGGCAGCGCTGATTTAGTCCAGCAGCTGGTGAATCACTTACCACTCACAGTATTGGCCCGGGTGGCCGACGCTGATCTCGCACTGTTAATTCCGGGGATGGAACAAAAAGACGCTGAACAGCTGGGTGACCGGCTGGCGATGGTTTTAAGCCGTGCCAGTTTTTTTGCCGGTTACGAAGATTTTGATTTGGTCCATCTGGGGTATGTGATTTATCAACAAGGCCAAACTGCCTATCAGGTGATGTCTGAGGCAGATATGGCGCTGAAAACCGCGCAGTTACAGGGGCCTAATGCTGCATTTGGTTTTTATCCTGAACATAAACCTAAGATTAAAGGCTCGGTCTGGTGGCGGACAGAGCTTGCCAATGCGCTGCGTGAACAAAGGTTTTTACTCAGTTTTCAGCCGGTGTTTTCCTGGCAACAACACGATATTATTCAACATGAGGTGTTAGTCCGCTTACAGACCAGCGATGGCGATAAGTTAGCGGCCGCGGTGTTTTTACCGATGGCGGTGAACTGTGGTTTAACGGCTCAGCTTGACCAATATGTGCTGACTAAGGCGGCGCGGTTATGCCAGCTCGAGCAAAAAAACGGTCTGCGTTGCAGTGTAAACCTGACTGTCGAATCATTGTTGAATCAGGATTTTATGCATTGGTTGCAGCAAAATCTGCAAACTGGCCAGTTGCAGGCAGCACAGCTGGCACTGGAAGTGGATGAATACCATCTGATTAAACAGTATAAAAAGCTCAAGCCGAAACTAATCAAGCTGCAGCAACAGGGGTTCAGTTTGATCATTGATCATGTAGGTCTGAATATCAGCCCTTGTCAGTATTTAACTGAACTGCCGGTTGATGCGGTAAAGCTGCATGCATCAGTGGTCAGGCATATTGAAAATCAGCTGGAGCAACAGTTATTTATCCGCGGTTTAGTCGCCAGCCATCAAAGCAAAGGCGTCAAGGTGATCGCCACTGGCGTTGAGTGTCAGGAAGAGTGGCTCTGTCTGCAGAAATTAGGCGTCAGCGGGGCACAGGGGTACTTCTTCAGTCAGCCGCTCGCCGAATTGATGCCACAAGCGCAACTCGGCTGATTTAAGCTGTTGATATTGTTCTAACGACAGGCGCTGTTGCTGCAATAAACCATCCAATCCCTGCAATCCACCGGTATGAAAAAATACGATGCGCTGACCAGACGCAATCTGTTGTTGCTCCAGCTGCTGTAACAGGGTGCGAAAAGCTTTGCCGGTATAAACCGGCTCTAACGGCAAATTCTGTCTGCTTAGGTCCAGACAAAGCTCGAGTGTGGCCTGATCGAAGCGGCCGTAACGTAGACCGCTGCAATCCGACAGCAGCTGCCAATTGTGTTGCTGTGGAATTAAAAAGTTGATGTGAGCTGCAAGCCCCGGATCCTGTACCACGCTGATGCCAAGCACTGGTAATTGTGGATGACCTGCAGCCAGACCGGCAACAGTACCACCGCTGCCAGCGGCACAACAAAGCAGATCGGCAGGGCCATCAGGCGTCTGATCTAACTGCAGTTCAGCAACACCTTGCACCCCAAAGGCACTGGTACCGCCTTCCGGCACAATCAGCCAATCGGGGAACTGTTTCTGCAATGTTGCCAGAAATTCGGGTAGATGGCGCTGCCGGTAGACTTGCCGGTCAACAAAGCTGAGTTGCATACCGTTCGCCTGACACTCGGCTAAAGTCGGGTTGGTGACCACGCAGTCCTGTCGTACAATCGCATGCGTTTGAAAGCCAAAGGCTTTTCCTGCAGCCGCAACAGCTGCCAGATGGTTTGAGAAAGCGCCGCCGAAGGTCAGAATTCCCGTTTTTTCATATTGTTGTATATGCTGGATATGGTACTTTAGTTTTAACCATTTATTACCCGCAATCGCAGGGACCAGACAGTGCAGGTGGCAAACCCACAGCTCGGTTTGAGATTGCTCCAGCAAGGGCAGAGAAATCCGTTGCCAGTGTTGACGATAAAACGGTGAATTCACAAATGCAGCCAGACCCGGCAAAACCAGATCAACAAGGTGTCAGAGTGTTTGCATGATACAGAAATTTGCGCGCAAGTTCCGCAGTTCAGCCCATCGCCCGCGTCAGACGGCACAGATTGCTGCGATTTATGTGCAGGCTGAACAGCTGAAACTGGTATTGGTCCGAAGCATTGATCAAGTGGTATTAAAAACAGAAACAATGCGTCTGGTGGACAGTCAGCAACGTGTTAATGCCTGCAGTCAGCTGGCCCGTGAATTACCGAAAAATACCGAGCTGTGTCTGGTGCTGAGTGCCGACTGTTATCAGCTGGTACAGCTGGATAAACCGCCATTAGCTGAAACCGAAATGCGGCAGGCCTTACCCTGGCAAATCAGGGATTTGGTCAGCATCCCAACCGATGATTTAGTGGTTGATTACTGCGACGTGGCGGAGCCTGCCAATCAGCAGCAGGCCAAAATTCAGGTCGTCGCCAGTTCGCGCAGCCTGCTGGTACCTTTGTGTAAAGTCTTGCAGCAAAGTCCGGTGCAGTTGATGAATATCCAGCCGGATGAATGGCTGGCCAGAAATTTGTTACCTGTGCAGCCGCATGCGGTGCTGTTACTCAGCCATCAGCCTGGGCAGGAGTTGAATATCCAGATTGTGCGCAATGGCACCTTGTATGTCAGCCGCAAACTGCGCGGTTTTAACCGCATTGACCAAATGAGCTTCAGTGACCTGAGTATGGGCTTGCTCGATAATCTGTTGCTGGAAGTACAGCGTTCACTGGACTTTTTCGAAGGGCAGATGCGACAGGCCCCGGTCAAAGAAATTTTGTTTTTATTGCCGAGCCCGGAGTTACCGGCGATCCTGCAGTATTTCATGCAAAATGGTTTTACTCAGGTACGGGCATTGGATGTATCCACCTACATGCCGGGCAGCAGTCTGGCGGAACAGGCGGATTATTGGTTGCCGCTGGCCGGCGCTTTGGAGTTATTGCTGAGCGCGGAGACATCCCTTGAAACAACGCATTAATTTGTATCAGCCCGCGTTACAGCCGGTGCCACAGCGCTTCGCTTTGCCCCTATTATTGCGTAGTTGCAGCCTGGTGCTGCTGGCTATTGTCGCTATCGCCGGCACATTGCAATATCAGCTGCAGCAACAACAGCAACAAACCAGTAAAATTCAGGCTGCAGTGCAGCAAAAGTCGGAAGAGCTGGCCAATTTACAACAAGCACTGGATAACCGGCAGCCGGAGCAGGCGCTGCAGCAGCAGGTGGAACAACTCAACACTGAGCTCGCGCAAAAACAACAACTGTTGCAGTATTTAACTGCCGACCAACAAGCGCAGCCGCCACAGTACGCCGCGGTGCTGCAACAACTCAGCGCGCAGGATTTACCGCAGTTCTGGTTGCGCAGTTTTCGCCTTGGCAAAGCCGGCGTAGAATTTGATGGTGTCACCCGTGACGCCGCGGTGGTACCGCAGTGGTTACGTCAGTTGGGTCAAAGCCCACAGTTTAGCGGTCAGCAATTTTCTACCGTGTCCTTTCAGCCGTTGACGCAGGACTATCTGCAATTTCGTGTCAGTAGCAGCGATGTTGCTGTCGCTGCGGAGGGCATTCGATGAATCAGTGGCAACAACTGTGTGAACAGTATATGCAGCTGCAACTGCGCGAGCGCCGGCTGATTTTTTTTGCCGCGCTGGTCATGTTGCTATGGGTTGGTACTATCTCTGTGGCTGAACCTTTATGGCGCTCGCTGCAGACCAGCCAACAACAGCAAAAAATGACGCTGGGCCAGATGGCGCAACTGCAACAGCAGGTCGATGCGGTTATGCAGGTGCTGAACAGCGATCCGAACGAACAAGTGCGCAGCCAAATCAACGAGCGTCAGCAACAACGGGAACAGTTAAACCGTCAGATTAAACAGCTGACCGGCCGGTATGTCAGCCCGGAACAAATGTTACCGCTGTTACAGGACGTGCTGAAAAGCAGCCCCGGCGTGAAATTAAGCCAAATGCGCAGCCTGAAACCCGAAGTGCTGCATATTGGCACGCCAACGCAAACGCCGGAGGCTGTTACCCCAGCGCATACCGCTCCGGCAGTTTCGGTACCACAGCTGTATCTGCATAAAACCGAAATCATTTTCAGCGGCCAGTACGCACAGTTACAACAACTGCTGCAACAGCTCGAACGCTTGCCCTGGCAGCTGCACTGGCATCAGTTAGAGTACAAAGTAACAGAACACCCTGAGGCGGAATTGCGGCTCGAATTGGAGACTATCAGTGAACAAGCTGAATATCTGCGGATTTAGTCTGCTTTTTGCCAGTATTCTCAGTCTGCCGCTGTGGGCGGCCGATCCGACTGCGCCGGAAGCCGTGCTGAGCGAAAGCACAGGCGTCAAAACAGAGGCACAGCAGATCCCGAAACTTAGCCTGATCCGGCTGGAAGGCAAAGAGCGACTGGCCATTTTGGACGGGCAGCCGCGCCGGGTTGGCGCCATGCATGGTAACTATAAAGTGATTTCTATTGGGGCGGGTCGGGTGATCTTAGCGCAGGGGCAACGTCAGCTGACGCTGCAATTATTTCCTTCAATGACAAAGTAGCGGATTTTATGGCGAAACCCTTTTCACTGATCGCAGCGCTGGTGTTGCTGCAGGGCTGTAGCATCACGTCAGAATCTGATGTGCTGGCGCGATCGCAGGCTGAACTGAATAAAGCGCAACAAGTACCAGCCAAACCTAAACCGCTGCAAATTCCGGCGGCGGTCAGCGCGGATGTGTTAAGTGCCAGCGCTATGCCGCTCCAAAACGCGCCGGTGTTGCCGCGCTTTAATCTGGCAGCCGCTGCGGTGCCGGCGGCGGATTTTTTTGCGTCCTTGGTGACCGACTCGGATTTTAGCATCGTGGTGCATCCGGATGTACGTGGCACCGTCAGTCTGCAGCTGAAGCAGGTCACACTGCCGGAAGTAATGGCTGTAGTGCAGCAGATGTATGGTTTTGATATCCGCCAGTCCGGGCTGATTTATCAGGTGTATCCGGCCGGCCTCCGTACTGAAACCATTCCGGTCAATTATTTGCTGATGCAGCGTCATGGTTTATCGTCAATCGCAGTGAACTCTGGTGGCGTGTCGCAGGACCAGCAAAATAACAATCGGAACGGCAATCAAAATAGCCAGAACAACAATCAGCAAAATCAGAATATGGACGGCCAGAATGGCCTTGGCGGCAATAATCAGCAGCAACAATTTAATGGCAGTGTGATCCAGAGCAGCAGCAAAACCGATTTCTGGAAAGACTTGCAGGAAGCAGTACGCGGTATTTTAGGTTCTGCGCCGCAGCGTTCTGTGGTGGTGTCACCACAGGCTGGCCTCGTGACAGTGCGGGGGATGCCGGATGAAATCGCCGCCGTAAGGGCTTTCCTGCAGCAAACTGAGCAGCACCTGCAGCGGCAGGTGATCCTTGAAGCCAAAATCATTGAAGTCACGTTAAGCGACGACTACCAGCAAGGCATTAACTGGCAAAGTGCGCTCGCCAACATTGATTCGACTAATCTGACGCTGAGTAATACCGCCGGCAGTTTTGGCAATAAAATCAGTAGCGGCCTTGGTGGTTTAACCTCCATCGCTTTTGAAAATGCCGATTTTGACGGCGTGATTAGTTTGTTGTCGACCCAAGGTGATGCCCAGGTGCTGTCGAGCCCACGCGTCACGGCGGTGAACAACCAAAAAGCGGTGATTAAAGTCGGTCAGGACGAATACTTTGTCACCGATGTCTCCAGCAATACCACCACCGCCACCAATGGTGTGCAAAACACCACGCCGAGTATCACCTTGCAGCCGTTTTTCTCCGGCATTGCGTTGGACGTGACGCCGCAAATTGATGCCGGTGGTCAGGTGATTTTGCACGTGCATCCGTCGGTAACCGAAACCGCCGAACAGGTCAAAACCATTCGGTTGTCGGAAGAAGAAGTGGTGCTGCCGCTGGCGCAAAGTAATATCCGCGAGTCGGACACTATTATCAAAGCCAGCAATGGCGAAATAGTCGTGATAGGCGGCCTGATGCAGACCGTGGTCAGTGACCAGGAAAGTGGGGTGCCGGGGCTGCGTTCGTTACCACTGCTCGGCAATCTGTTTAAGTCGACCAGCAAATCAGAGAAGAAAAAGGAGCTGGTGATTTTGCTGAAACCCACTGTCACCGGCGCTGAAGTCTGGCAACAACAAATTCAGCAGTCCAGCCTGCAAATGCAGGACTGGCAACAACGGCGCTGATGATGTATCTGGCACACTTTCAGTTGCAGCAGTACCCGTTCAGCCTGACGCCGAATACCGGTTTTTATGTCGGGCTGCAGGGGCACCAGCAAGCCATGGAAGTGCTGCAAACCGCGTTAAATCACGGTGAAGGTTTTATCAAAGTGACCGGCGAAGTCGGCACCGGGAAAACCTTGCTGTGCCGCAAATTATTAAATGAAGCGCCGGCGCACTGGAGTCTGGCTTATATTCCCGACCCTAATCTGGACCCGCAGCAGCTGCGCTGGGCATTAGCGCTCGAACTCGGCTTAAAGCAATCCGACAATATCGACCAGCTGCAGCTGGCGCATCTGTTACAACGCCAGTTGTTATTGCTGGCCGGTGCCGGCCGACAAGTGGTGTTGCTGATTGACGAAGCGCAGGCATTGCCGGATGACACACTGGAAGCGCTGCGGCTTTTGACCAACCTGGAAACTGAACAACGCAAACTGGTACAGGTGGTGTTATTTGGCCAGCCAGAGCTGGATAGACGCCTGGCGCAGCCGGGGTTTCGGCAGCTGCGCCAACGCATCAGCTTCTCTTATCAGTTGGCACAGTTACAACAGCCGGAAGTGGCGGCTTATCTGCGTCAACGTTTGCAAATCGCCGGCTGTGCGCTGATGTTATTCAGCCCGCCGGCGATCTGGTTACTCAGCTATTACAGCCGGGGCATTCCACGGTTGATTAATGTATTGGCGCACAAAGCGCTGCTGCTGGCTTATGGTGCCGGTCTGCCGCGCGCCGGCTGGCGCCAAATGTATCTGGCGGCAGCCGATACCGAAGATGTGCAGCATCCGGCCTTGCACTGGCTGCTGGTTGCGACAGCAACGCTGGCACTGCTGTGGTATCTGGCACCTTCAGCTTTGCTGAGTTGGAGCCTGCGATGAGTGTGATAAACCAGATGCTGCGCGATTTAGACAAACGCCAGGCGGCAGACCCAGCGCTGTTGCGCACGCCAGCGCTGACGGTTTCAACCCACAGACGCTGGTACTGGGCGCTGTTGTTGTTGCCTGCTTTATGGTTGGGAGTGGAAATCGGCCAGCTTGGACTACAACCGGCACCGGCGGTAGTTGCACCAGAGCCGCAAGCCGACCCCGTAGCCACTGTTGCAACCGCGACACCGGCAGCATCCAGCGCTGCCCCTGTCGACGCAGCTGCAGACAAGACACCTGTCGTGCCTGCCGTTGCTGAAACCCATGCGCCAGCCGTAGCGTCAGCTACTGTTCAGAGACGGTCAACGCAAACAGAGCAGCTCACCGCAACACAGCAATCACCGCAATCTGCTGAGCAACAACTGCCAGAACCGGCTGAGACTGACATTGTCGCCGGGTCTGACACAGTCGCAGCAGCCTATGCGCTGGCAGATTCTGATGCGGCGTTTTTGGCAGAGTCCGAGACAGGAGGAGAGCCTTTAGCCTCATCAAAGCCTTCAGCCTCATCACAGCCAGCCGCGCCAACGGTAAAACCACAAATGACCATTTCCGCAGCAGATCCACAGCGCGTCGCCCAGCAGCAACAGCGCGATTTGGCCGCGCAGCAATGGGCCAATATTCAGCAACTTGCCGGCATGCAGCAGTGGCAAGCGCTGTTAGACGCGCTGACGCCGGCCTTAGCACAACAATATCCGCAACAAGTACTGGCACTGGAAGCGCATGCAGCCCAACAAACCGGCGATGCCGAGCGGGCGGTGCAGGCGTATCAGCGCTGGAGCCAGCTGACGCCAGAGGACAGCCGGCCCTGGCTTGGCCTTGGCACTATGCTGGACCAGCGTGGTCAGTGGCCTGAAGCGCAACAGGCTTATCAGCACGCGTTGCAACTGGGCGGCTTGAGCCCGGCCAGCCGGCAATTTATTCAACAGCGCCTTGCCAGCGCCACCGGACAATAATATGCAAAGACCCCGTTTAAAAATGCGTCTGGGTGACCTGCTGGTGCATGAAGGCATCGTCAGCGACCAGCAACTGAACAACGCGCTGGCGGCGCAAAAACAAAATGGCCGTAAGCTTGGCGCCACCTTGATTGAGCTGGGTTACCTGACTGAAGACCAGTTGCTGCAATTCCTCTCACAGCAGCTGAATGTGCAGTTCCTGGATATCGCACAGCGCCGCATCGAACCGCGGGTGGCGCAAATGCTGCCGGAAGTGCATGCCCGCCGGCTGCGCGCCTTAGTGCTGGAGGATCGCGGCGAATCTGTGTTGCTCGGCATGAGCGACCCGGCAGATTTATCCAGCCTGGACCAAATCGCGCCGCTGCTGGAACCCAAGCTGATTGAAATCGCCGTGGTACGCGAAAGTCAGCTGATTGAGGCCTTTAATAACCTGTATCGCCGCACCCAGGAAATTCAGAGTTTTGCCCACCAGCTGCAGGAAGAATACGAAGAAACCGAAACTATCGACTTCGCCGCACTGAGCACCGAAGGCGAGCAGGACAACACTATAGCGCGGCTGTTGCAGTCGTTATTTGAAGACGCAGTGCAGGTGCGCGCCTCTGATATCCATATCGAACCGGACGAAAAGGTGCTGCGCATCCGTCAGCGCGTTGACGGCGTGTTGCAGGAAAGTGTGTTGCAGGAAACCGGCATTGCGCCGGCGCTGGTGTTAAGGCTCAAGCTGATGGCCAGCCTGGATATTTCGGAAAAACGCCTGCCGCAGGATGGCCGTTTTCAGATGAAAATCAAAGGCCGCACTATCGATGTGCGGATGTCGACGATGCCGGTACAACACGGCGAATCTGTGGTGATGCGTCTGCTCGACCAAAGTGCCGGTTTACTGAGCCTGGAAGAAACCGGTATGCCACCGGGCATCGTCGCGCGCCTGCGTCGCATTATCCAGAGCCCGCATGGCATGGTGCTGGTCACAGGCCCAACCGGTTCGGGGAAGACCACCACGCTGTATGGCGTGTTGTCGGAGCTGAATCAGCCCGGTGTGAAAATCATCACGGTCGAAGATCCGGTGGAATACCGGCTGCCGCGGATTAATCAGGTGCAAATCAACCACAAAATCGGCCTCGATTTTGCCGGTGTGCTGCGCACCAGTTTGCGCCAGGACCCGGATATTCTGATGGTCGGTGAGATGCGCGACCAGGAAACCGCCGAAATGGGCTTGCGCGGTGCGCTGACCGGCCACCTGGTGCTGTCAACGCTGCACACCAATGATGCTGTGACCAGTACGTTGCGGCTGATTGATATGGGCGCGGCGCCTTATCTGGTGGCCAGTGCACTTCGGGCTATTTTGGCGCA
>CAMLRA010000148.1 GCA_946482325.1 uncultured Chromatiaceae bacterium
CTGCATCATGTACCTATTGTGGCTGCCGACCAAAAACTCTGTGGTGTGGTCACGCAATCGGACCTGATGGCGGCACTGGTTCACCAAACGTTAGCCCATCAAAGGCTGGCTTAAGAAAATACGGGTTACCTACTAATGGTTATCTAACTGTTTCTATTGGTATTTTTCACATAAAGCAGCGCTTACGCCTTACAATGGACGCAGCGAACCGCATGAGGAAAACCAAGATGAAACGCGCGTTATGGCTGGCCACTCTGGCCATCGGCTCTTTGGCCACCAACACAGCTGCCGCTGCGGCAACCAATCCATTCTGGCAAGATTCTACCGTCAAATGGAACTTCCGTTATCGCCTCGAACAAGTGCAACCTGATGGCCAGCCCGAGGATGCTTTAGCCTCGACATTGCGCAGCCGACTCACAGTCAATACTGGCAAATGGACATTGGCTGCCAATCAAAGTATCAGTGCGTTGATTGAAGCAGATCATGTCGCTGTGATCGGTGGCGAGACTTACAACAATACAGTAAATGGTTTTAGCAGATACGCCACAATTGCAGATCCGGACGGCCTGGATTTAAATCAGGCGGCTCTGTTATTTAAAGCGGGTGATGCAAGTCAGATTACGCTTGGCCGGCAGCGTCTGAACTTCGGCGACCAGCGTTTTATTGGCAGTGTTGGTTGGCGGCAGAATGAACAGACCTTTGATGGGATCAGACTAGTACAGAGCTTCGGCAGTGCAGTGCAACTCGATCTTGCCAGTTTACATAATGCCAACCGGGTGTTTGGCCCGGATGGTCCGAATGCCGATCTACATGGGCGCTTTAATTTGGCGCAAGCCAATTGGACAGTAAAACCGGAACATGTGCTGCAAGGCTACTTGTATGATCTCGATTTTGACAACCTGGTGGCTCGTTCCAGCAGCACGCGCGGATTGGATTACAAAGGTGCGGCCCAAGGTTTCAAATGGCAGATAGCACATGCAAATCAACAAGATGCCCACCAAGCCACCACCAATTACAATGTTGACTATCACCGGATGGAATTGAGTTATCCCATCAGTAAAGTCACAGTCAAAGGGATTGTAGAGCGCTTAGGTTCTGACGGTAAAGTGGCATTCCAAACGCCATTCGCTACTTTGCATGCCTTTAACGGTTTTGCTGATTTGTTTTTGACAACGCCAGCCAATGGCTTACGAGAGCAAGCTGTACAGCTGGCTTTCCCATTAATGAAAACAAAAGCAACTTTGTCCTGGCACCGTTTCAACAGTGACTATGACGATATTCATTACGGCAATGAAGTCGATGCGACGCTGGCCTATGAAGTGAACCCACAATGGCAAGTGTTGGGTAAAGTCGCTTTTTATCAGGCAGATAAATTTCAGGCAGATACTCGTAAATTATGGTTGATGGTGACTTATCAGCCGTAACACTCTTTAACTCACTCGGCCCGACAACTCCACGTCGGTTTTTTGCAGCGCCATTTCAGCTTGATTTGGCGCTCTTTTTATTGCGAATTGCAAACTTTTCTACGACCTGCTCAGCCACTTCCGCTAGTGTTTCCTGCCTATCCATGGCCAGTTTTTGTAATTGGTGATGCGCTTGTTGCTCAGTCAGCTGATGCTGGTCGATTAACAACAGTTTTGCTCTTTGAATAATTTTTAGTTCTTGTACCGCAATCCTCGCATTACATAACTCTGCCTCAATACTTGAGATGTAGTGTGACTGCTCCCGCAACAAGTGCAGCAGTGAAGCTTGTTCCGGATACTTTGAAGCAGTTGGAAAGAGAGGCGGTACTTCATCAGCAACAATTCCGGCCGGTTCAGACCGATGATGTTGTAGTAAACGCTGTTCTTTATCGTAGGTTTGTCTCGAGTTGGTCAGTTGCTGTTCCAGGTTCGCTTTGACCGGCTCTAACATACTGTGTAACACATCAATGCGTTGAGTGGCACTTTGATACCACAGCTCTGCTAATGCTGGCGAAGCCTGTGAGTGAAGACACAGGCCAAGCATCAGCTGTTTCAGTTCAGCATACTGTTGGTCAGTACCTTGCTCAAAGTAGGGCCGATACTGCAGACAACTTCCGGTATCGATTGCCGGCCAAAGTGCCTGTAAAGCATCGTGTTGAGACTGCCCCAGTACTTGCAGTCGCTCTGCCAGCTCTGCACCAGCCGCTTTACCAGAAAATGCAATGACTCCCCAGGCACGTTCCTGTCCCGCATACTCTTTGGCTTGTAATAGATAGATCAGGCTAAGCACCGACCTGCTGACCTGCGCAGAAACCGACAGTCCTGCCGCTTCAATCACCACATCAAGCCAAAGACGGATCAATACTGAGTACTGCTCACAGGGTGTCTGACTGACCTCCTGCTGCAACTGGTAGCGCTGTACAGATTTTCTGATCTCCGCTAAGTCAAAACTACTTTGCAACGCCAATGCAATCGAAGTTTGCAATCGTGCCGCACTGATGTAGCCCGACGACATAATGTTTTGTATCACCCGAGCTGTACTTTCAAGAGCCTGCTCCACTAATTTGGCCTGATCATTCAGCTGGATCTGGAATGAGGTCTGTGGTGTATACATCACCAAATTGCTGAGTCCACGCTCGCGTTGCAGGTGGTGAACGACATCGCCGATTTGAGTCACTAACTCAATCAGCGCATGGAGCTGCCGCAACGCAACCAAATCTTGCTGCTTTGCTGCCAACAATAAACGAAGCACTAATGGGTCCATTGGAACTCAGCATCTATTTCAAGGAACTTTGCTATCGCAAATGCTGTTCCAACATAGCAAGTGCAAGCCTATGCCACTGATTTATATAGCGTATATTGCCAATAGGCATTCAGTACGCGAACACTTAAAAATTCAGACGTGCGCTATGCCTGTGCAACCCCTGCACTGATATGGCGCACCGTTAAGACTATGCAGGACACACTAAAAATCTTTTTCTATAGATATGAAAGACTTAACTATCTAGCAAATATGGCATCTGAAATGCATTAAATAGAAGGCGGAATAACCGCAGCAATTATCACAGAATATTGGACAAAGGCGTCCGCTCCTCATCAGAGGGCGGACGCTTTTTTTTGTACACAGCACAAAAAGGAAAAACTATGGCTTATCTCATTCCCGCTGAGTTTGTCACCAAAATGGTCGACGCTGGCGAATCAAAGATTTTTATGTCAACCCGGGATACTTTGATCCGTGCCTTCATGGCAGGGGCTATTCTGGCGCTGGCAGCAGTGTTTGCCGTGACCGTCTCTGTACAAACCGGGTCACCGTTGGCTGGCGCTATGTTGTTTCCGGTTGGTTTTATCATGTTGTATTTAATGGGTTTTGATTTGTTAACCGGTGTGTTTGTGTTAACACCTTTAGCATGGTTAGATAAACGCCCTGGCGTGACCATCAGCGGTATTTTGCGAAACTGGGGATTAGTATTCTGTGGCAATTTCGCTGGTGCGTTAACGGTTGCGTTCATGATGGCCTTTGTATTCACGATGGGGTTTGATGCCCCGGCCGGTCCTGTCGGTGAAAAGCTGGCTGGCGTTGGTGAAGCCAGAACCGTGGGTTATGCCGCACATGGCGTTAGCGGATGGCTGACTATCTTTTTACGCGGCATGCTGTGTAACTGGATGGTATCGATGGGTGTCGTTGGCGCCATGATATCCACCAATGTCAGTGGCAAAGTGATCGCGATGTGGATGCCGATCATGCTGTTCTTTTATATGGTATTCGAGCATTCGGTCGTCAATATGTTTCTGTTTCCTTTTGCCTTGATGATGGGCGGCGATTTTTCCGTGATGGACTATCTGCTGTGGAACGAGATCCCGACAGCACTGGGCAATCTGGTGGGTGGTTTGGCATTTACCGGTCTCACTTTGTATAGCACTCACTACAAAACGGCACCGAAGCGGGATTTGTTGAACACCAGCAGTTACAGTACGAATAAAAAGGCCGCCTGATAGTGGGTTTGCAATTAAATATCGGCCAGTACAGTACCGCTGGCCGTAAATCGATCAATCAGGACTTTATTGACTACAGCCTGCCTGCCAGAGCACTTTTGCAGGAAAAAGGTGCCGTATTGGCCATCGCAGATGGGATTGGCAGCAGTCAGGTCAGTCAGATCGCCAGTGAAACTACAGTGCGCAGTTTTATTCTGGATTATTTTGCGACCAATCCTGCCTGGTCAGTGCAGCATGCAGGTCAACAGGTGTTGAAGGCCTGCCATCGTTGGCTCTATCAGCAAAACAGACATAGCAGCTACGGGCAGGATCCCGATAAAGGCTATTGCTGCGCCTTTTCGGCGGTGATTTTCCGGCAAAAACAGGCACATCTGTTTCATGTCGGAGATTGCCGGATCTATTTGTATCGGCAGTCAAGATTGTCACAGCTCACCCGTGACCAGCGTACCTGGCAAGCGAATCAACTATTGCTGAGCCAGGCCCTTGGCGCCCAACCCACTATTTTGCCTGACTATCAGCAACTCGATATCGCAGTTGACGACCTTTTTCTACTGGCATCCGATGGCTTTTTTGAGTTTATCGAGCAAAGTGAGTTAGCGGATGTGCTGGCTCAGGCGAATCAGGTTGAAGATCTCACGGAGATGGCCCGGCAACTTGCAGACATCGCGCTCGCCAATGGCAGCGATGATAATATTTCAGTGCAACTTGCCTTGGTCAGGCAGCTCCCTGTGGAGACCACCTTGCCAGGTGGCTCGCTAGAAGAGCTGCCACTACCGCCGCTTCTGCATGAAGGTAGTCAGTTTGATGGACTTACTGTTATACGGGTACTCAGCCAAAGTAACCGCAGTCATTTATATCTGGTTGAATTACCTGCCGGTCAACAAGCTGTGTTAAAAGCGCCGTCGCTCGAATTGGCGGCAGACGATGCCTATCTCGAGAGTCTGCTGCGTGAAGAATGGATCGCGAATCGGGTACATAGCCCCTATGTGCTTCGTGCGGCAAGCATTGAACATCATCGGACCGCCCTTTACAGCTTGTTTGAATTCATTCCCGGTGAAACGTTACATCAATGGCGCTTACGACAACCTCAACCAGATCTTAATCAGGTGATTGATATCGTTGAACAAGCAGGCAAAGCTTTGCAGGCGCTACACCGCGCGGAGATCCTGCACCAGGACATACGGCCTGATAACGTGATGTTGGATCAACAAGGTCAGGTTAGAGTGATCGACTTTGGTGCTGCACGACTTGCAGGTTTACAGGCAGATCATGAAGTCGCAGGTTTAATTCCGGGCACCGCGCTTTTTACCGCTCCTGAATATTTCACCGGCCAGGCCGGCAGTACTCAATCTGATCTGTATTCATTAGCAGCGCTTTGCTATTACCTGCTTACTGGACAATCGCCCTATGGGCCGGACATTGCACGTTGTAAAAATCTGCCAGCTCAGCAAAAGCTCAGTTATAGGCCGATCATTGGTCAACATGCTGATTGGCCAGAATGGCTGGATCTTACTTTGCAAAAAGCATTGCAAGTTGATCCATTAAAACGCTATCAGCACCTTTCAGAATTTTTATATGACTTACGTCACCCGAATCCGGGGCTTTGGCGTGAGTTGACGCTACAAGTCGCCTACCCGGTACGAATTTGGCAAACGATCTGTTATCTGCAAACATTGCTCATTCTCTGGCTATTGTTGGTTGTGAACTAATTTAGCGACTGGGACGCATGCTTGTTACACCGCGTCCCTTCCGCTTACCTTTGACAACACGGGCATTCATTGAGCCATTGATTTGTCAGAACTTGGCTAACAGCTGTATCCAGTACTTGCTGGTATCTGTCAAATAGTGTTTGGCATCATACTGCGCCGCTTTTACTAGCAAACCATACTGCGGACTGAATTTGTATTGCAGGGTTGCATTGAGTTCATTGCCATAATCCATGTTGCCTATAGCCGCATCTAACCAGTGATATTGCAACTGTAAGTCCCATTTTGGTTGCACATAACCGGCCTTGAGCTGAAGGTCTTTCACACCATTCGCCGGTGTATTGAGGAACTTATCAGCATATCCCTGAAACTTATGCAAAGTTGCCAGTGGCGTGGTAAAACCCACACCATTGTCTGAGCCCAGTTTTTCATAACCAGCCCCAATCAGATAAGTCTGGTAAGTCAACTGACCTTCGATATTCTGGTAAGACGCCCGATAAGACTTCGGATTATCGGCAGCTTCCTGTTGCGTTGCGATTGCCGCAGCCCATTGCCAACTGAGTGCGCCTGTCTGACCGCTTTGCTGATAGTCCAGGCCCAAAGTCCGATTCGACTGCAGCGGAGCTTCGCGGAAGTCCATGTCATAGGCATAGGCTTTTAATTGCTGTGTGGCAGAGATGGCGTAATTCAGATCCAGCAAATGAATATTGCTACGCCAGTCACCTTGCGGGCTCTTGCTACCAAAGACCCGGTTGACTCTGTTACTGAAGCTGTAATCCATTTTGACTGCTGAACTGAGCTGCGTCTGATAGCGAATCGCATCAAAAGTCTGTTCGTTTTGCCGCCAGCCCACGCTACCAACAAAACGCTCATTACCAAGCGTCAGCTTTTGCCGGCCTATTTTCAGCTGATGGCCTTGATGCTGGTATTGCACGAACACCTGATTTAAATCACTGCCTGCCGGGTCTGCAATCAACGGATATTGTGTTTTACCGTTGAAACTATTGTTGTAGCTGGTATCCCCCAGCTCGGCGACATAATCAAACTCAACGCCTGCGCTGAATTGGTCAGTGAGCCCCTGCAGCACTGTCAGTCGTGATAGCAAGGTACTGGCCAGAGCGTTTTCTGCCAGCCCATCCTGATCGACGGTCTCTATCCGATAACGAAATAGCCAATTGACACTTTGTTGCCCGGCTTTTAGCGTCGCTGCTGTTGCCGGCGCGACTGTAGACGCGGGTTGTGTTGTTTGCGCAGCTAATGACAGCGGCAGTAAAGCCAGCGCCGCCAGGTGCAGGTTCATACATAAGGTGAACTTATTTTTTCGCCCGGTTTTTACAGGTGTTAAAGCCATCATAAACGCTCCTTTTACAGTTTTTTGGCAACACAATGCCTCGGAGGTCAATCCGACAACTTTGTGCGGTTTAAATGGCCTTTGGCCTGAGATTTAAAAGACCTGCAGCAGGTTTTCAGGGACCTTTAGCAAGGCTCGGGAGACTGCCATTGGCGTACTGACAACCAGTCCAATAACAATCAGTGTTGGACCCGACAGCGGATTGGGCCCTCGCTGGTGGCAGGCATAACGGGCACAGATATCAGCTAGATTTCCGGTCAGTTGTTGTTGAGCATCGGTACTTACTTGATCAAGCAAGGCAACCGGCATTTCACCGGGCCAGCCGACATTCATCAGGCCAAGGCACAACTCATTAAGACGGTTTAATCCCATGTACACCACTAAAGTGGGATTATTGCCATATTGATAGCGATAGTTGTGCCAATCTGGCTGGCGACTGGGATCGGCAAACTGTGCCGTCAAAAACTGTACTGCGGTTGCCTGACCACGGGCTGTTAAGGCAATTCCGCTATAGGCACTGGCAGCACAAGCACTGGTAATCCCAGGGACTATGGCAAAACGTAATCCGGCCTGTTCCAGCGCTTCGGCCTCTTCACTGACCCGGCCAAAAATAGCCGGATCACCGCCTTTGAGGCGGACGATCACTTTGTCCGCTGTGACGCTGAGCCTGCCATATTCAACTAATAGCTGGTTAATCTGCGCTTGTGACATCGCGTGCTGACCGGCGCGTTTGCCGACGTAGATCTGTTGGCAACTGCGTCGGCACAAGGCCAACACTTGCGGGGATACCAGATTGTCATACAAAACAACATCTGCAGCGCGTAATAACCGTTCACCTTTTCGCGTTAACAGCTCCGGATCGCCAGGTCCTGCACCCAGCAAATAGACTCCGGGAATCGTTTCGCCGCAAGCCGGCAGCGGGACTGTGCGTCGGGTCGCACCAGCAATATAATCACCGAGGTTGCTGCCGAAACTATTGCCAAACTGGCGCAAATTGAGGCCAGCTTGCTGGAAAAAACTTAGTACACTCATATCACTCTCCCGCAGCTGGTCTTGCGCCAGTTTGCTGTTGCTGCATCTGTAAAAAAGCCGGTATACCCTGTCGCTTTAAATAGCCATTTTAATTTGTCACTCGACCTGTGAAGCACTGCATGATCAGGCTGCGACAGCGTCTACCGCGACCGGCTGGCTGCCAATCAGGACCTTGTGATGTGACAACATCACCGGATACACCGGCACACTGAGCGTTGGGTCTTGCAAACACTGGCCGGTGCGCAAGCAAAAATGTTGTTTGTACAAGGGCGAAGCGACAACCAGCTTGTCGCCAACAGACCCTAAAATGCCGCGTGATAACACGTTGGCGCCACCCACTGGATCAAAATTGCCGACGGCAAAAAATTCGCCGGCCCCGACCGAATCGTCGGGACGTAACCAGAACAGTGCAACCTGTTGCTCTGCCACTAACACGCAAACACCACTATTTTCGACCAAATCGTCGAGACTACAGATCTCCTGAAAGCTCATGCGATACTCTCCTCTGTCAGATTTTTAACTGGGATTTGAAGCTGAAATTGTTGCTTTTCCTCTGCCGTCGCCGGGCGGATTTGGGCGCGCTCTTCGACAAACAAAATGTTCGAATCGGCCTTATCACTATTTACAAAATGCCTGAAACGTTTGAGAGCTTGCGGATCGTCAAGCGTTGCTTTCCATTCACAAGCGTATGTTCCTGCCAAGCGTTGCATTTGGGCTTCGAGCTCAGCAGCAATGCCCAGGCTGTCGTTGATCACAACGTCTTGCAGGTACGCGAGCCCACCGTCCAGCCTCTCGAGCCACACAGACGTTCGAGTCAGGCGGTCGGCTGTTTTGATGTAAAACATCAGGATGCGGTCGATGTAACGAATTAAGGTGTCTGTGTCGAGGTCGGTGGCAAAGAGATCGGCATGACGTGGACGCATGCCACCGTTCCCACAAACGTACAAATTCCAGCCGCGTTCTGTGGCAATAATACCGATGTCTTTGCTTTGTGCTTCGGCGCATTCCCGGGTGCAACCGGATACCGCCATTTTGATTTTGTGTGGTGCACGCAGGCCTTTGTAGCGGTTTTCAATGGCAATGGCCTGGCCGACACTGTCCTGTACACCATAACGACACCAGGTGCTGCCAACACAGGATTTTACTGTTCGCAAAGATTTGCCATAGGCATGGCCGGTTTCAAAACCGGCATCGACCAGTAATCGCCAGATTTGTGGTAACTGCTCTAAACGCGCGCCAAACA
This sequence comes from uncultured Chromatiaceae bacterium, assembly GCA_946482325.1. The sequence goes on from CAMLRA010000148.1 coordinate 9,289, forward strand.
AGTCGATACGCTGGCCACCGGTGATTTTGCAATAAAGATTAAAATCCTTGGCGACCTGCCCAATGACAATCAGTTTATCCGCAGTAATTTCGCCACCGGCTATGCGTGGGACTATCGAATATGAACCGTCTTTTTGCATATTGGCGAGGAATGTGTCGTTGGTATCCTGCAAGCCAACATGTGGTTTTTTCAGCACATATTCGTTGTACACAGAGGCAAGCAATGACCCTATCGTTGGTTTGCAGATCTCACAGCCATGCCCTTTGCCGTGTTGACTCAGAATTTGGTAGAACGTCGTAAGCCCCTCAACCTGGATCAGATGCAGCAGTTCTTGGCGTGAATAGGCAAAGTGCTCGCATAAATGATTGCTGACTTCTACGCCACGGGCTTTGAGTTCTTCATCAACCACCGATTTCAGTAATGCACTGCAACCACCGCAGCCGGTGGCAGCTTTGGTGCATTGTTTAATGCTGGCGAGGTCACAGACCCCTGCGCCAATGGCACCGACAATGTCGCCTTTGGCGACGTTGTGACAGGAGCAGATGGTCGCGCTGTCTGGTAACACTAATGCCGGTAATGCCGTTTGGCCCGACGCAGGCAATATCAGCTGCTCTGGATTTACCGGCAGCGGCATGTCATTCAGAGCATATTGCAGCAGGGTATCGTAGGGGTTGGTGTCTCCGACCAGCACAGCGCCTAAAAGCTTTTTGCCATTTGGACTGACGACCAGTTTTTTATAGTGACCAGCTTTGGGGTCGGTAAAGAGATAACTCATTGCGCCAGGTGTTTTCCCATGCGCATCACCAATAGAGCCAACTTCCACCCCCAGCAGCTTCAGTTTAGTGCTCATATCTGCACCGCTGAAAGTCAGGGTGGCCCGCTGTTGATTCACCAGTTGGTCAGCCACAACCCGCGCCATCTGATAACCGGGTGCGACCAGACCAAAAATCTTTTGCTGCCATAAAGCACATTCGCCTATGGCGTAAATAT
>CAMLRA010000149.1 GCA_946482325.1 uncultured Chromatiaceae bacterium
TCGATGCCTGTGACGACACGATGGATAAAATGGGCTATGCCAAAGGCTTAATCAGTTACACCACAGAACACAGTCTGAACGGCAAACCGACCAAAGTGGTACGGCCAAAACTGCTCGGTTACTTTGTCGTCCTGCTGGTGGTTTGTAGCGCCTTTGGCTGGACCCTGTGGACACGGATGCCGGCCGAAATGGACGTCGTGCGCGACCGCGGCAGTTTGTTCCGTGAAACCGACGAAGGCTTAATCGAAAACACCTACACGCTGAAAATTATCAATAAATCTCAGCAAGAGCAGACTTTTAAGCTCAGCTTCACAGGTATGGACAAAGTGAACTGGCTCGGCATCCAAGAAGTCACCATCAAAGGCGGCGACACGGCCAGTGTACCGATCAGTCTGTCAGCAGATCCGGCGGATTTGTCGAAGCCGATGACCGACATTGAATTCAGTATTGAAAACGTCGCAGATGCCGAAGTGAAGCTGTCGCAGCGCAGCAATTTCTTTTCTGCGCGCTAAACATCACTGCTGACCAAAGCCGCCTGCGGGCGGCTTTTTGTTTTTACGCTGTGTGATACAACGCGTTATTATAGGCCATTGATACCTTCTGCCGACGGACCCAGCTGATGTCTGCTCATTTCCACTTTGCCCAGTTACAACCTGAAACCTTATTGGACGCGCTGCAAAGCTACCATCTCCAGCCTGACAGCGGCTTGTTACCGTTGAATAGCTATGAAAACCGCGTGTATCAATTCCGGGCAGACGACCAGCAAAAATATGTAGTGAAGTTCTACCGGCCAGAACGCTGGACTGCAGCACAAATCGACGAAGAACATCAGTTTTGCCGGGATTTACAGCAAGCCGGGCTCGATATCATTGCGCCCCTGCAGTTTGATGGTCAAAGCCTGCTGCAATATCAGGGTTACTCTTTTGCCGTGTTCCCGAGTAAAGGGGGCCGCGCTTTCAGCGCTGAGCAGGATGAACACTGGGAGCAGCTCGGCAATTTATTGGGGCAAATTCATCAAACCGGTGCCGGTCAGGCATTCCGGCACAGACCTCAGCTGAATATTGCCGCCGACCTGCAGCAGGCAGTGCCGGAACTGTTACGCTGCCCGCTGTTGCCGGCCAACTTGCAGGATGCTTTCGCTTTGGTGACGGCTGAGTTACTGCAGATAATCCAACAGCTCCAATTACCGAAGTTCAAATCAATACGGCTGCACGGTGATTGCCACGCCGGCAACATTCTGACCGATCAGCGCTTATTTCTGCTGGATTTTGATGATTGCCTGCAAGGGCCTGCCGTGCAGGACTGGTGGATGTTGTTAAGCGGCGACGAAATAGAACAACGCATCCAGCTTGAAATTCTTGTTGAGCAATATCAGAACTTTACTGATTTTAACCAGTCTGAATTGGCGCTGATTGAACCGCTGCGCTGTCGCCGGCAAGTATTGTATATGCTGTGGCTGGCCAAACGCTGGGCAGATCCGGCTTTTCCGTTGCACTTCCCCTGGTTTGCGACGGAAGATTACTGGCGGCAGCAGCTGGAGCAGTTAAAACTGCAACAACAACGCCTGCAGCAACCAGCTATCAGTCTGTATCCGGATTATTACTGAAACCTGCTGTCTACAGAGGCTATACAGCGGAAATTGCTTCAGTGTAAGCTGTGCGCCATCAAAGACTTTTCAACGGATTAACTGGAATTTGCTATGAAAAAACTGTTGTCGTTTTTATTCGCGTTTTGTCTGGTGCCATCAGCCATGGCGGTTGGCGGTCCTTATGAAGAAGGAAAACATTATAACGTTATCGCTGAACAGGGCACTGCTAAACCTGAAGTCAAAGAGTATTTCTCATTTTATTGCCCGCATTGTTTTGCCTTTGATCCAATCGTCAAAAGTCTGGAAAAGTCTTTACCGGAGGGTACAGCGTTTAAGAAGTACCACGTAGATTTTATGGGCCAGGCCAGCCAGGAAATTCAGGAAGGTCTGACCAAAGCAATGATTCTGGCCAAAGCCAAAGGCAAAGGTGACGAAGTCAGCAAAGCAATTTTTGAACATATTCATGTGAAACATCAACCATTTGCATCCGATGCAGATATTAAAGCTGTGGTCGTTGCAGCAGGTCTGGATGCAGCCATGTATGACAAAGATATCAATAGTTTTGCGGTGAAGTCACAAAATAAACAAATGCAAAAAAGCCAGGCCGATTCCGCTAAAGCCAAAGTACTGGATTCGGTCCCCACTTTTATCGTCAATGGCCGTTACAAAATCATCAATCAGGGGCTGGATCAAGCCAATACTGAGCAGGATTTCAAGGCTTTAGTTCAATACTTGCTGAGCAAACCATAAGCATACGGAGTCTTGTTATGTACCGTCAGATCGTCAAATCTGTTTTATTCTGTGTTGGTCTTACTGCAGCTGCTTTCAGTCAAGCAGCCGCCACGTTCACCGAAGGCAAACATTATGAAGTCGTGGCTGAAAAAGCCACTGCAACTCCAGTGGTCACCGAGTTCTTCTCGTTTTATTGCGGTCATTGTTTTGCCTTTGAACCTTTAGCCAATAAACTGGCAAAAAGCCTGCCGAAAGGTGTTAAGTTCGAAAAAAACCATGTCGATTTCCTGCAGGCCAGTTCGCCTGAAGTACAAAACAGCATGGCTCGGGCTTATCTCGTTGGCCGCAATGCCGGCAAAGGTGAAGAAGTCGCCGGGATGATTTTTAACTACATTCACAGACAACAGGCGAATTTTGGCTCCGACAGCGATATTCGTTCTTTGTTGCTGGTCAACAACTTTGACGCTGCAACTTTTGACAGTGGTTTTAACAGCATGCCGGTCCTTGCTGAAGCCGGCAAAATGAAAGAACAACAAAGCTACTGGACAGAAAAAAAGGTCCTGACTGGCGTCCCTATGCTGTTGGTCAACGGCAAATATAAAGTGAAATTCGATGGTCTGAATCAGGACAATGCTGAACAGGAACTGATTGATTTGCTGGCTTACCTGGCCACCAAAAAATAATTACGCCGTTTTTGTTCTCTGCAGCAGCCGGTCACAGACCGGCTTTTTTTATCGAAAAAATAGCAGAGATTTGTTTACAAATTATCACAGTGCAGACTGCTCAAGCCGTTTAAGTTATCCCTGACCACAACATAACGGGGAATGCAAAATGAAGGCTTGGTTCACGTCTGCGCTGATGATCGGTTTATTGAGTGCCTGCGGCAGCGATATTGCTAAGGTTGCCATCACCGAGACGCCGGTTCAGCAGACTCAACCCGGTAAGTACCTATTCGCCGCAGTTTATCAAAACTATGCCTGGGCAAAAACGACCCGGGGTTTTGTAATTAAAGGCAACGGCGACTTATATTATTTTGATGTTTCCAACACCGCAGTCTCACTGCCAGAAAGCACCACAGCCAGTGAAGCTGAACTGACACGTTTTTTTGAAGCAGCCCGGTTTGAATTCGTGCAGAGCATCGCCGCTGACCAGCTTAACAGGCTGTGGCAACAAAGCGAAAAACTGAGCAACAACACACTGGGTAAAGAACAAAGCATCTGTCGTGATGCGGGTAACTACAGTTATCTGCTGTACCAACCGGTTAACAATCAACAGTATCAACAGACGCTGATATACCAGACCGGTGATTTCCGGCGTGAACAACAAGACAGCGCAGCTGAACCTATCAAAGACTATCTGGTGAAGCAGGCGGTAAAATTGCAGATTGCTTATATTCTGGACCCAAACAGCAACAACTGGTGCTCAGGGTTGTAATAGCAAACACGAAGGCCTCATCGCACTGCAGGCCATACCACGAATTTGTCGCGCAACGATCCATGTCATTGTTTGGCGTGGCTTTCGGTCAGTGCTACTCCTAACGGTGCTGACGGAAGGTAGCGACATTAAAATATCAAAAATTTATCAAGAATTTGATGAGGTGTAACGACTGCAACTGATTGTTTTTGATGTTTTTATCCATTTATAGTCTGGTCAACCGGTGCGCAGTATCAGGCCGGATGAATCAAGCACAACAAGCCAGGATAAATTCCATGACCGATTTAAGCATCCAACGAAACAGTACTGTCGCCAGTACTTATGTTTCGACAGCTGCAGCACCGGCTGCCGCCAAACCAACCCAACAAGCCTCCCAGGCGGCGACTGCTGATACAGTGTCCATCAGTTCGGAAGCACAGAAGTTGTTTGAGCAATCGATTGTTGAAGAGCCGATCACACCAATGAATGGTGGCGGGATTAGACCACCAGACGAGCCACCGGCAAAACCAGTTAAAGACTAAGCCTTATGCTGAACGAGCAAATATTCGAAATATTGAAATCATTCGAAGATGTTACCAGCATCATGTATATCGTGCTTTTTTTGGCGATTTTCTTTATTGAGAAAAGAATGAGTTCAACCACAGTCGCACTGCTTGTTTTGTGTTTGTGCAAAGGCATGGCTAGTCTGATTTTGCCTGACTTACTGACCTTAGCTTCGCAAGTTGGTTTGCAGTATAAGTTTGCCTGGTACGGCTCCTGGATGGTTCTAAATGTGATCTGTATTGGCCTGATTCTGAAATTCCATCTGGCTAACCAAATCCGCGCATCGAATGTTGCTATTACAGTGTCTTTGGCATACGTCGTGTTGACGGCTGTACAAGCATTGGATTTTATCGATCGCGCAACCCTCAACAGCAGTGCTTTTGCCATGCTTTATCAAATCAGTATTCCGACGATTAATATCGGTCTGATCCCACTGATTTGTTACTTCTGGCTGCAGGATTTCCGCAAAGCCGCGTTGATGTACAGGGAGGGTTAGATGGCGTTTATGCTGATATTGATAAGTATCTTTCTGGTGTTACTGGCGGTCATCGCGCACCGAAAACTGCTGGCCCTGAGCGGCGAACCCCAGATCTACGCCGAAGTCGCCAGTGAATTACAGCAACGGGCGCATGATTTGTTGGTGCGTAAAGACCATATTGAAGCGCGTGCTCATTTGGATTTAGCGGATGAAAACGAACGCTGGAAAAACGATTTAGCACAATATATGGAAGATTACGAGCAGGAAGCTCTGGCGCGCCGCCGTATTCATCTGGGTCATTAAACTGAAACTTTGATGGCTGGTGATTACGCCAGTGCGGTCAACTGCACCGTCATCGCCTGAAAAAATGCAGTGATTACACTGCATTTTTATTTAATAAAAGCCCACATGCAGCATTCGTCAGCCGCTGGTATAAGGCCCTGCACCCGGCAAAATATCCAACATGGCGCGGGTCACCATCGGTGGAAACACTGTTAAATGATCTTCGCCATCCAGCACTTGCGTTTTCACTTGTAGTCCTTTGACGGGTCCTAATAACTTGGCAAAGCGCTGCATATCACCGACCAGGTCGGTGTTTTTGTAGTGTCGGGGCGTTGGCCCAGGCTGTTCAAAACCACCGCTGTACAACCAAATTTTGGCGGACACTTTCGCCGGGAAAGCCTTTAGCAACGCTGGTGCTTCGGATAACAGCCGGCGTTGGTCAAACCAATACGACGGACTGCTCAGCACATAGTGACTAAATAGTTTCGGTTGATGCAACAACATATAAGTGCCAAGCAAAGCACCATAAGAATGACCCAGATAAATCTGACGTTGGCGATCCAACCGATACTGTTGCTGAAGCATTGGCAATACCTGCGTAGCAATAAAGTCTGTAAAAGCAGGTGCATTGCCATAGGCAGGCTGGTCAAAGTTTTCGCCGGCTTTCGCCGGGCGCGCCTTCACATCAGAGGTGGTGTAATCACGGCTACGACTGGCAGCTGGTGTGTCCGAGGCCGGATAGGCCAATCCAACCAGAATAAATTCTTCGATATTCCGGCCCTGCTGGCCAACCCGGTTGCGAATACTGCGGATCAGTGGAAATGCATAAGGTGCGTCAGTCACCAGCAACATCGGATAATCTTGCTTGTTACTGTGATAAGACTTCGGCACATCAACCCAGACCGGATAAATACGGCCCTGAAAACTCAATTCATAGACGGCGGTGCCACTGAGCGATACTTGTGGGACCTGTGCCGCCAGCAGTGGAAAGCCAAAGACCAGCAACAGCAGCCCTGTGAAGCCAACTAAACAGCGTTTCCGCATTTGCATCAGCATTATTTAGCCCCCTTTTTGGCCGTGCCCTGCTTTTGTTTTGCCAGTTGCGGCCCCGGCAATACCTGCTGCCAGAACCAGCCGGCCAGCTTACCGGTGACATCAGCTTCAGCATTGGTCAGCAGCACCAGGCCATAACCTGTCGATGGTGAATAGGCGATATAAGGCCGGTAACCGTCGACCACACCGGCGTGGTAATACAACCGGTCGTCACCATACTGCACCATGCGCCAGCCGCGGCCGTACCAGGCGCTGGCGTTACGGTATTGCTGCCAGACCGGCCAGCGCGGTTTGCCCGGCATTTTCACCAGCGGCTGTTGTAATTGGCTAAGCAGCGCCGGCGAAAACACTTCAGGCCTGTACCCCAGCATCGCTATCAGATACTGCGACAAATCACGTGCGCTGGCATTGACCCCGGCGGCAGCCGGAAAGCGGTAAAAATTCGCTTTGGGTTTGACAGTCCGCCAGCCTTTGCCACCACGTTGATGCGGCAGTGCTTTGTTGCGACTGGCCAGCAGACCGGTGAGACCATAAGACGCGGTATGCATCTGCAGCGGGCTGAACACCCGCTCTGTCACCAGACTTTCGTAAGACTTGCCAGTGGATTGCTCAGCTGCCCGTCCCAGCAAGCCAAATAACACATTCTGGTAGCTGTAACACCGCCGCGGCGGGCAGACCGGCGCCAGTTCTGCTAGTCGCGGCAGAATTTCTGCCGGTGTTTTGTTGGCTTCAATTAAATCTTCAAACGCATGAGCCCAAAAACCAGAGCCCTGTGATAATACGCTTTCGACATTAACCTGCTGCTCGATTTGCGCATTTTTCAGATGTAATTCAGGAACATACGCTTTCAGTGGTTGCTGCAAATCCAGCCGCCCCTGCTGCGACAGCTGCACCAGTAAATTGCCGGCAAAGGTCTTTGATACAGAGGCGAGGCGAAACACCGTATCCGGATTCACCCGGGCTTGCTCGCCCACGGCCCGCACACCATAACTGCCGAGCGCCAACACCCGATCCTGATACACGATGGCATAAGCGCCACCCGGCACTTTGGCGCTTTGCAGCTGCGCATGAAACTGCTGTTGGAATTGCGCCGAAAGCAGCGGATCGGCCCCAGCCAGAGCCTGACCAACAGTGCCAAAGCCACAGTATGCCACCAGCGGCAAACAACGAAGAAAACGGTACAAATTATTCACCCGTGGCTCCTTGCATCATATTCAAAGGCAGCAAGACCGCTGGATCGACCCGCTCACCAGCCTTGACCAGTTCCAGATGTAAATGTGGCCCGGTCGTGCGACCACTGTTGCCTAAGGTTCCCACCGACTGACCAGCCTGCAGCTGCTGACCCGACTGCACTGTGACCGCATCCAGATGGGCGTACATCGACTGATAACCACCGCCGTGATCAATCAGCACCACGTTACCGAGATTTGGATGCAGGCTGTCGCTGCCACTGAGCAGCACTTTGCCGGCGGCGATCGCCAGCACCGGCGTGCCGCGCGGTGCAATAAAATCGAGGCCAGCATGCGGTTTGCCCTGACGAAAACTGTGAACTTCACCAAACCATGAACCGACGTGGCCACGCAGCAGCGGCGCCTGCCATTGCTGCGGCGCCAAACCGGTCAGTTCAGTTTTTAGCGCCAACGCCGGCACACTCAGGCTCATCAATACCAAAGCTAACAGGTAAAGTTGCCGGGCGGACAGTCGCCGCGGCGGCTGCAAAATCTGCTGCAGCCGTTGTTGTAACATTTGAGCAGGACCATGACCGGCATTGGCCTGCAGCCAAAGCCCGGACTGAAACGCCTGCTGCTGGGCGCGGATCACCACGAGCAAAGTGCGGGCATAAGCACTACGTTGCGCGGGTTGTTGCTGCAGTACCCAGTCGTCGACGGCATGCTCCATCGCCGACTGGTAATGCCGCTCCAGCAGCCGTAGCGCCGGATTAAACCAGCATAAGGCGCAGAGCAGCCGCCAGCTCAACAGCCACAGCGGGTCACGGCGCTGCAGATGCTTCAGTTCATGCCATAACAACAACCGCTGCTGGTTGGCAGGCAACTGCCAGAACCAGTCCGGCAGCCACAGCATGCTGTCTGTGATGCCGCTGACAAATGGGCTGCTGCCATGCGGTAATTGCCGGATTTGCAAATGATGGCGTTGCAGCGCAGCCTGCAAGGCCGGCTCCGGCGCGACGATCGCTGCCAGACGCTGCACGGGTAACGGCAGCGACCATTGGTGCAAGCGGCGCCACAATTGCCATTGTCGCCCCATAAACACACAAGACAACACACAACCAGCCAGCAGGAACCAAAGCGCCAGCTCCGGCAACCAGGCCTGCAGTGGTTGTTGCTCCAGCCAGCCCGGGTGTGCCGGCAATGCCAGTAACGGACTTACACCTTGCTCATGCGCACTCAGCCACAGCGCCGGCAGCACTGCGTTTTGTTCAGGCCAGGGCAAAAATGGCAACCAGGATACCAGCAACAACAACGGCGCTAATGGTGTCGACGCGCTCAGCCGTTGCGAAAAACGCAGGCCAAGCTGTAACAAACCAACCAGCAGCGTGGTCCACAACACCCAGCAAAGCAGTAGCAAAAGCATATTCAGCATGGGTCGTCTCCCTGCTCAAACTGTTGCAGCTGTTACTCCAACGCCTGCAAATCCTCGGCACTTAATAAAGCGCTGTCGGCAAACATTGCCAACGGCAGCGGCTGTTTCAGCTCCAGCACCCGGCTGGCGAAATCCTGCGCCAGTGCGGCCAACGTCGGCACTTTGGCCACCAGCGCGGCATAACTGTTCTGATTTCCTTGTTGCACCAGCTGCAGCAGGCCCTTGTCGACCATGCGCTCCAGCGTTTTTCGGGTGGAGGAATAACTCCAGTCCAACACATCCGCCAGCTGGTCGTGTAATTCACGACCGGTTTGAGGCTGCTGTTGCCAGAGCAATTTCAGTATTTCCAGTTCAGGTGCTGTCGGATGCATCAGCCATTCCTCGCTATTGAATGCTTGTCATACTGCGACAAATGTCGCAGCATGACAAGCAAAAAATGCGACAACTGTCGCAGGTTGAGGCTGAGTGGTGAAATAGCGGCCAACCTTGCCTGGCTATTCGCCGGCAACAGCGGCATTTGACAGATTTTTCACAATGTCCGCATTATGCTGTGCAGACCCCGAACCACCGGAACCCTTCATGCCACAACCTGCTGCGCCACAAACCGCTTTCCCCGGTCGGACTTTGCGTATTTTACTGGTCGAAGACGAACCTGCATTGGCGCGCAATATTGTCGATTATTTGCAGTTGCTCGGACATCAGACGGACTACGCAGCCGACGGTAAACTTGGCCTGCAGCTGGCGCTGCAGCAGCAGTTTGATGTGATTCTGCTGGACTTGATGCTGCCGCGGCTGGATGGCCTGAGCCTGTGCCGCCAGCTACGTAATCAGGCCAGCCGGCATACGCCGGTACTGATGTTAACCGCCCGCGACACCCTCGCCGATAAAACCGATGGCTTTTTTGCGGGTGCCGACGACTACCTGACCAAACCTTTTGCGCTGGCCGAACTGGCGCTGCGCTGTCAGGCATTAGCGCGGCGCAACCAACCTGCGCAATATTGTCTGGAGATTGGCCCGCTGCGGCTCGACCGGCGCACTATGCAAGCCTGGCGCGGCAACCAACTGCTGCAGCTGCACCCGCTTGGCTTGCAAATCCTGCAACTTTTGGCCGAAGCCTATCCGGCGGTGTTAAGCCGCCAACAACTAACCAGCCAACTATGGCCCGATGAACCGCCGGATTCGGATGCGCTACGCAGCCATATATATTTGCTGCGCCAACAGTTGGATAAACCTTTTGCCTCGCCTTTATTACACACGGTGCACGGTGTTGGTTTTGTGCTGCGGGTCACGGAGCCGACAGTATGAGCCGTGGCAAAACGTCATTGAGCCTGCGCATCCGCGCCGCATTTTTGTTGCTGGTACTGGCCTGTGGTTTATTGTTTGGCCTGTTGACGCTGGTGTTTGTTTACACCACCGAAGATGCGCTGTTTTATCAGCGACTGGATCAGGAAATTGCCCGCCAGCAACTGTTGCCGGCACCCACTGCGCCACTGGATAGCCATTTAC
>CAMLRA010000150.1 GCA_946482325.1 uncultured Chromatiaceae bacterium
GGCGACTCCCCCCTTTAGATTCAGTTATAGCGCCACTATTGTGCAGACCAGATCTCTGAAAACGGCCGAAACCAGCCATATTGAGTCGCCACTTCAGTTGGAAATCAACGCTGCTTTTTTATGTTGCCAGACCGGCATCGCGAAGTTCCTTAGCGCTGTGATTGGCTTTTTATTTGAGTACGCCGCCCGGTATGTCACAGGTCAGGTCATTGCCGTCGACGGTGGTTTGATATTATGAGCCTGCACTTTGCCAAAAATCTGGAACGCTTTGGCGATCAGACCGCTTTACTGCTTGCCGATGGCACTCGTATCAGTTACAACAAACTGGCTCAGCTGGCTGATCATTATGCGCAGCGTTTTGTTCAGTTTGATGTCTGGCCGCAGCAAGTCTGCGCCTTACAGTGTCGCAACAATCTCACCACTGTCGTCGCCTATCTGTGCTGTTTGCGCCATCAGCGACCGTTGTTATTACTCGACCCTAACCTGCCGCAAAGCCAGCTGGACTTATTGGTCCGCCAGCTTGAAATTGCCGTGCTGATCGATGACTTAGGCACGATGCGGCGGGTCAGCGCCAGTGCCTTTCGCGCCAGAGCAGATCTGGCATTATTACTCAGCACTTCCGGCAGCACCGGCGATCCGAAAAGTGTGATGTTGTCGCTGGACAACTTGCACAGCAATGCACTGGCTATTTCGCGTTATCTGCCAATTCAGATGTCTGATGTCGCGATCACGGCACTGCCGATGCACTATTCCTATGGGCTTTCAGTGGTCAACAGTCATTTGCTCTGCGGCGCGACTGTGCTGTTAAGCGACTATTCGGTGGTGAATAAAGAGTTCTGGCAGCAGATGCGCGATTTTGCAGTGACCAGTCTGGCCGGTGTCGCCTTTAGCTATAAGATGTTAAAAACCTTACGGTTTGAGCGTTTACCATTGCCAGCGCTGCGTTATCTGACGCAGGCTGGTGGCCCGTTAGATGACGACTTACGGTTTTATGTGCAGCAACTGTCGGCACAAAAGCAACTGCCGGTGTATCTGATGTACGGACAGACGGAAGCGACTGCCCGGATTGCCTGGCTGCGGCCTGAATATCTGGCTGATCACGCTGATTGCATCGGTGAAGCTATCCCTGGCGGCAATTTAATGTTGCGCGACGTGCAAAGCCGCGACCTCATTACTGACGCAGAGACCGAAGGTGAACTCTGCTATCAGGGGCCGAATGTGATGCTGGGATATGCGCAAAACTCCGGCGATTTACGGGCAACCGATAAACTCAATGAACTAGCCACCGGCGACCTCGCAATCCGCTTACCAAATGGTCTGTATAAAATCAGCGGTCGGTTAAAGCGGATGCTGAAACTACAGGGAAAACGTCTGCAACTTGACCAGCTCGAACAACTGCTACAGCGTGAACACTGGCAAACAGTCTGTACCGGTCGCGATGACTTTTTAGTGGTAGCCGTCATAGACGCCAATGCCGAGTCCAGCGCTGCAACTCAGGTCAGTGCTTTTCTACAGCAAAGCCTGCTGCTCCATCCGAGTTTATTTAAGGTGTTGTTAGTCCGGGATATTCCCTATACCAGCAATGGCAAAGTGCATTATCAGGCCTTGCTGCGCATCGCCAGTGGCGAGACCGTCACCGAAGGCCCGGGTGGGAGCTCGCATTGATGTCTGTCGCAATCGGCTTACTCTCCCAAGCCGCGCTCTTTGGTTTAACGCCAAAAAACCAAGTACCGCCGGTTGCACAATCTGTCGGAGGTTGTGCGGCTCCAAACAGTGGTTTGTGCTTGAGCGATGAATTTCCCTAGCCAAATTTCAGTTTGCCAAGTTCTGGCCGATAGTGAAGGCATAGATTTTGATTATGTTCGCACAGTCCATATGAATGCCGGCGGTCCGGCACGCGTCTCGCGCACTGCGGGCATTTCGCACCAGCAACCACTGGCGCTGTAGGAATTAAACATGCATATTCGCCTCGCTATTGTCATTTGTAATTTCAACAAAGCCGCATATCTGCAGCAGTGTCTTGAGTCCGTGTTTGCTTCCACCGGCCTTGCGTTTGCGCATCAGGTCATCGTCGTTGACAACGCTTCAAGCGATGACTCCGTCGCGCTGGTTAAACTGAAATTCCCTCAGGTCGTCTTACTGCAGAATCAACAAAATGAAGGGGGCAGCGGTGGTTTTGCCCGGGGTATGGAGTATGCCACCGACCAACAATTCAGCCATGTTGCGTTATTAGATAATGACATTCGACTGGAACCTGAAACCTTAATATCGCTGTTTGAGTATTTACAGCACAATCCGGCGGTCGGTGTGGTTGGCAGTAAAATCCTCAGCATGGATAATCCGGCGCATTTGCAGGAACTTGGCAGTTATATTGACTGGGAAAGCTTTTCAGTTCGGGTCGAGTACAAAGGTGCTGCGGATAGCCCGACTCTGCCGGCGGTGACAGTCTGCGACTACGTGCCGGCCTGCTGCCTGATGACGCGCCTGGAAGTTTTGCAGCAAGTCGGTAGTTTCGACCGCCGTCATTTTATTTACTGGGACGACATGGACTGGTGCTGGCGCGTCAAACAAGCGGGTTATCAAATTCATGCCATCAGCAAGGCGCGGGTTTACCACAAAATGGGCGCGCAGAATCTGACCACAACTTTTGCCTCCTACTATTTTGAACGCAACCGTGTGTTGTTTTTCCTGAAGCATTTACCAGAAGAACGCATCGCAGCATTTATCCGCCACTGGGCAGAACGTTGCTGCAACACCTTATTTTTCTGCCAGTTCAAACAAACGCCAAATCTGGCGCTGAGCTTGCTGTTTGCTTACGAAGATGTAATGTCTGACCAATTGTTCCGTCAGGACGGGCATGTGCTGCCGCGCGAGCAAGATTCATTATTCAGTCAATTTGCTGGTACTGAGCCGGTTTACATTGTAAACAGCGAACAAACAGCGCTGATTCAGTCGTTTATCCGCTACCTGAACACTCAGCAGGTGCCGTGCGTGCTGATTCAACCTGATGGTGCTGAATCGCTCGCCGCAGTCTTGCAGGACGTGCCTCAAGTCGCTGCATCGGCAGTGCCTACAAGTGCCAACCGGCTATTGCTGCACAGTCATATCAGCCACGCGACCCCTATGCCAAATGCAATACCGAACCTCTTTCATGCAGATCCTTATGGTCACTTAGTTGCAGACCAAAAATTGCCGGCCTTCCTAGAGCAGTATCAGCGTTTTCAGGGGATGTTCCGGCAAATTCTGCAGCCAGTCTGGCACGAACGGATTGAAGCTGCTCGCCAACGATATCGGCAAAGCCCAGCAGCGGCAGACGGGTTGATAGCCGTTCAACAGGACCAATGCAGTCATGGATGAATTTGTTAACTGGTGCCTGTCACAGCATTTTCGCCTGATCAGTGTCGATGTATTCGACACCCTGCTGTTCCGTCGATGCAAAGCGCCAACCGATGTATTTTGTCATGCCGGCCGGCTGCTTGAACAAGCCCATCAACTGCCGCCCGGTTGTACTGCAGATGACTATGCACCACTGCGCATCCAGGCGGAACTGACCTGCCGCCAGCAGCATGCTGCCGGCGAAATCAGCCTGCAACAAATCCTCTCGGACATGCCGGGTAATGTTGAGCAACAGCAGGCTTATGCCAGTGCCGAACTGCAGGCAGAACAACAACTATGTGTGCCCAACAGCGCATTCATTGCTGCGCTGCAGCAACTGCAACAAGCCGGTATCCAGGTGGTTTTGCTATCCGACATGTACCTCAGCGCGCAGCAAATCCGCCAATACCTGTTCCAACAACAGCCGTTTTTACTGTCGCTGCCGCTGTATGTCTCATGTGACACCGGCGCTGCGAAACACGACGGCCACGCTTACAGTTTTCTGCGCCAACAGCTGAATATCGACCCGCAATCCTGGCTGCACATCGGCGACCACTGGCAGGCCGATGTGGTGAATGCCAGATCTGCGGGTCTCTGTGCCGCCTGGTATTCACCACGGATAGACTTTGCCGGCTTATATGCTATGGAACAGCTGCCAGCGCAAAACACAGATTTTTATCTCCAGCGCCGACTCCAGAGTATTCCGCCAGACTGGTGGTTAACGCCAGATGACACTGAGACTAAAGACCTGCAAACCGCATATAGTCTCGGTGCAGCTATCTGGGGACCGGTTTTGACCGCATTTGCCGATTGGCAACTACAGCAAGCCGGACGTGTACAGTGTGAAGTGATTTTATGCATGCTGCGCGAAGGCCTATTGTTTGCCGACGTGCTGAACTGCCGTACTCCGCTGTTTCCGCAGCCTCCGCGGGTTGTTCCCGTCTATGTCTCACGCAAAGCTTTATATTGGCCTAGTCTGGATACCGAAAAATCTGACTGGCTGGCACAACTACTGCTGTTGTTACGGGAGCAAAAAGGCTACAGCGTACAATCGCTGTGTGATGACTTACAGCTGACGTTGCCGGATGAATTCACCCACTATAAACAACAACTGCTGGCTGAGACCGACCAAATATCAATACAGCATCAGACACTGTGGCAACATCTGGTTCATCTGGCGACACAACGTCAGGAACGGCTGAAACAAAGTGTTTATCAGCAGCGGCAGGCTTTTCAACAGTATTGGCAAAGCCTGAAATTGCCAGAAGCCAGTCAGATTGCGCTGCTGGACTTAGGCCATGGCGGCACCTGTCACCGTTTACTCAGTGAAATCCTCAAGCAGGATTTTGGGTTGAATCTGCTGTTTTATCACAGCGAGCGCAGCCTGAAACATCACCCAAAAATCGCTTACAGCAGTTTTCTGCGCCAACATCCCGCGCTGTGTCAACAATTAGCCCGTGCCGAAAAAGCATTTGAACCCTGGCTGGTTGGCGCCAGCGGATCTACGCTCGGTTATAGCCCGGACGGTACACCGCAATGTGGCCCTGCCGCCTTAAATTCAGCCCAAACCGCCGCCTTTCGCCGAGGCGTGCTGGCTTTTGCCCGTGGCTATCAGCACCAAGATTTGGAAGACCATGTCGCGGCAACCATCCTGCAGCGTTTTATCAACAAACCACAACTGGCCGAAGCAGTCCTTTATCAACGGCTGTTACAGGAAGATAATTTTGGCGCACAGCTGCGCTACCCGGTGCTGGATGCGAAGCAAATTGCTACAGTCAGAGAAGTTACAGTGCCGCAGGCCTGGCTAAACTGGCAACTGGACCCGCTGTGGCAAAGCCAGCAACTACATTGGCCCGCAGCGTTGCTCAGACTGGCAGACCCGGAACTGGCCGGTCGCTTGTTTGGCGAGATCACTAACTTAACCGCGCGGCGCAGCAGAAACTTACTCGAGCAATTACAACGCGCTGGCTGGCAAAAATTCTCCGTCTGTGGCGCCGGTGATTTTTTCCGCCAGTTCCAGCAGCAACCCGGTTATAGCAGTCACGCTATTGAATTCCTGATTGACCAAAAGGCCGAGACACTCGGCCCCTACCGTTTTGAACAGTGGCAGGTCATTTCTCTGCGACAGGCGTTGCTGTCTGGCGCAAGGCATTTTGTTGTGACCTCCTATGCATTCCGGCAGCAAATGGCCGACCAGATCCATGCTACGGCAGAGACGCTTGGGATCTCCGCGCCGTTGTCGATCATGATGTTGGGGCAGGAATAACGCAGATGAAGCAGAGGACGTACAGATGCGGATAGCGCTGATTTCAAAAGCGGATCATTCCGGTGGCGGTGCCAGTAAAATGGCGGAAGACCTGCGCCTGATGCTGCTCGCCGATGGCCACGAAGTGGTGCATTGGGTCAGCTGGAGCAAATCGGGGTATGACAGCAGGGTCAGACGACTATACGGCGAGCGTTTTCAACGGAAGTTTTATCGCTGGACCCGCGCCGTCAAAAGCTGGTTTGCGCCCGATGTGATCCCATTTGAACTGCCCAATTTATTCTGGCAAAACCTGCCGGCTAATTTTGACCTGGTACATATCCACGATATTTCTTTTGCGGCCTCGCCGTTATCGGTGCGTTATTTGGCCAAACGGATGCCGGTGTTGTGGACCTTGCATGATTGTTCAGCTTTTACCGGCGGTTGTATCCAACCAATCGATTGCACCCGCTATACCACAGGTTGTGGCCAATGCCCGCAGCATGGGCTGCCGCCGCTCGATAGCCGTTTTGATTATTCCGCGCTGAAATGGCGCTTGAATCAAAAAACCCTGCAAGCAGCAGGCCTGCAAACAGCAGTGCCCTCGAAGTGGCTGTGGCAGCTGACACAACATGCGGCAAGACTGGCTCAGCCACCGCTACTACTGCCCAATCTGGTCGATTGTCAGCAATTCAGCCCACAAACCGTGGAAAGTAGCATGGCAATACGCCATCGGCTCGGATTGTCGCCTGCAGTGCCCACCATATTACTTGGCGCAGCACAGTTAGATAATCCGTATAAAGGCATCGCGCACGGACTTTCCGCCTTACGTTTATTAGCTCAGCAAGGTGTTGCATTTCAGGTTTTGTTGGTCGGCACGCCATCACCACAAGTCAGCACAGAATTTGCCGACCTCCGGCCGGTTTATACCGGATATATTGAGACTGCGTCCCTGATGAATGATGTTTATGCTGCGGCAGATGTCTTGCTCTACCCGAGTCTTGCCGACAATCAGCCGTTGCAGATCCTCGAAGCGCTGGCGGTCAACCTACCGGTGATCGCATACGCAACGGGCGGTATCCCGGACATTCTCACGCCAATATGCCCACAGTGGCTGGTCAGTCAAGGGGACATTGCGCAGCTGGCTGCAAAGCTTCAACAACAATTGCAACAACCTGCGCTGCCATTACGGGAACCCCGCCAATTTATTCTGCAACAGCATAGTGGCGAAACCAGCCTGCAAAGTCATCTGCACGCCTATCAACACACGATTTCACAATGGCAGGCCAATAAAGTATGAAGCCGGCATCAGCGAAAACAAAAGCAACAGCACACACAATCTCACGGATTGGCTGGGGATTGTCGGGGCTGACTCCGTATTTTCTGCACGGCCAGGCGGAGCCAGTTCATTGCATTATCAATGGTCACGGCGCGGAGCCCGGTTCGACAGCCTTTGGACTTCCTGTTACCGGGCCTGAGTATTTACGCGGGCTAGATGGCGAAAAAAACCTGATTGTGGCCTACCCGGACCTGAACCAGTTTGGTGATTCGATTCGTCAGCAATTGGCGCACTACGGAGATTTCGCACTGCAGCAAGCCAAGATTTGGGCTGATGACCCCAGCTGCACAGATCTGCAATATCGACAGGCTGTGCAGGATTGGCTGAATGCGCTGCCAAAGTCGCGTGATCCTGCAACAACCAATGAAATATGCTTGTTTATCACTAAGCTGGATAAAGGCGGAGCTGAACGTCAAATGGTGTTACTGGCGCGTGGGCTTCGTGAGCTGGGCTACCATGTCACGCTGATTTGCCAGAGTCCTGATCATGAGTCAACCCAAAGCTGGCAAACACAACTTACAGAGTCAGGCGTAACAAGGCTTTGGCTGGACGATGCCCGTAAAGTTTGGGCAAATGAGCCACCTGGTCCTGCTGAACTTAAATGGCTGAGTCCCTTATGCCGACTACTCAGGCCAAGGGGGGCGCACAATGTGCTGATGCTGTCGCGAATCTATGCGCAGTTAAAGCCGCAGTATGTGATTTCGTATCTTGATGATTGCAATATTGTCAGTGCCGCAGCAGCAATGCTGGCCGGAGTACGCCACATTGCAATGTCTGCACGTTCGACGGAACCTAACTTGCTCCATCCGGACGGCGAACCCGCGTTTTATATTTGCCGTCTGGCGCAGATGAAGATTTGGTACCAGGCTTTGCTCGACCAGTTACCCGGAGTCGTGCTTTATGCCAACAGCCAGGCCGGTAAAACGTCATACGAATCCTGGCTGGCCCGCCCTCTCAGCGCCAGCGTTGGCAACGCAGTAGAAGCACCACCTGCAACGTCGGGGACTGATATACGTGCCTATCACCAATTACCGTCAGACTGCGAAATTCTGCTAGGCATCATGCGCTTGACCACAGAGAAAAACCCGCAGGCTTTTGTGCGGGTTTTTGCCAGACTGAAACAACAGAGACCAAAGCTTCGCGCCATTCTGCTTGGTGACGGACCACTACGGCCTGAACTGGCCGAGCTTGCCCGTCAATGTCAGCTTGAGGATAGCTTGTTGATGCCAGGTAAAGTAGATGACACCACAAGCTATCTGCTACAAGCCAATTGCCTGTTGTGTCCGTCGCATACGGAAGGGATGCCGAATGTCATTCTGGAAGCGCAAGCCTGCGGCTTGCCGCTGGTAGCCACTAAAGTTGGTGGCATTGAGGAAGCTCTGGCAAGAGAACTGCATGATTTTCTGGTCGATGTCGCGGATGAGGCTGGCATGATGTTGCTGCTGCTCAAGCAGCTACAGGCCTCCGCCGACATTAAGATTCGTTTTATCGATGTACAAACCAAACTGTTGGCAGACAGAAGTCTGCAGCACCTTGCCAAGCAAACGTTAGAACAAGCCGGATAAATAGATTGCTCTACTCAGACAAATCGAGTTAACAGGTCCAGCATACAGATACAACGGGGTTAGCTATGAAAAATTTGGTCTCACCAACAAAACGGCGCATTGATCCACTCTCCATCTACATTAAGCCGGAATCCCTGATTGACAGTTTCAAAGTCAAGATAATGTCCAGTGGTAGTTGTTTTGCATCCGCAACGTCTGAACATTTTCAACAATTGGGGATCTCAAGTTACTTTGACGTCAGAACCTGTTTCAGATTTAGTGCCAGAAGTTTTGCAGATTATTTCAGTTATCTCCATTCAACAGATCCCAACAAAATTGAATCACGCCTTTATACGAGCGGAGCTGAGCCCTATCAGCTTGTGCGTTCAACAATACATGCGGAGATAGCGGATACTCCGCAAAATAAATCGAAGATTTGTGACGAGATCCATCAGGTAGATGAAGCCTTTGTTCACAACCTGAAAACTGCTGATATTGTGATATTCACTTTGGGCACCAGTATCTATCTGCGCAGTCTTGCAACCCAACAAGTGATGAATACCAACGAAGGGTTCGTGAAAAATTCTTATGAAATCATCACGCCAGATAGTCAGGAACTGAACACAGATATTCGTTCAATTGTTGAGAATATTTGCAAACTATCTAAACCCGATGCAAAAGTTTTTTTCACCGTGTCTCCACAGCGCTACAGTTGGGTGCCAATGGGGGATTTCAGAAATGGTCGTGACGCCATCGCAGGCGACGAGGCGCCAATACCAAACGATGGATTGGTGAACAATTGTTATGACAAATCCAGAATGCGGGTCTTGTTACAGGACGCGATCATGGATTTTGCTAAAGATTATCCAAAAATCAGGTACTTCCCATCTTACGAGATCGTGATGGATGAACTGAGACATCTCGAAAACTTCGGTATTCGCGACGGTGATTTTGGTCATGTGTCACCGGACACATCCTCCCATGTCATAAACAGATTCTTGAACGCTTATCTGTCGACACCAATGCAGGAGTTTCTTGAAAAATACAAAAAAGATGAAAGTACGCTACTGCATAGATTTCTTTATCACAATACGACGGACTATACAGACACCATCAAAAAACATATGGCGTTGATTACAAGTTATCGTTCACTTCATATTCCGATGCAATATGTAAATAAAGTGCGGGCATCAATCGATAATCACTATAAAAAACTTGATAGCAACACCGCTGCGAAAGCACTAGAGCTCAAAGAGGAACTAATCCAATTAGTGGATCAACATGTTGGTATTGGTATTCGTGAAAAGTGCAAGGCAATTGATAAACTGGATGATCAAACACTTATTTATATATATGGCATAGGTGACACAGCTGAGGAAATACTGAAGAACTCGACTGCGTTAAGAAAAAGAATGGGCGGATTTATTCAAAGCTCAAGAAAATCAGTCGACACATACTACGGCTATAGCGTTTGGAATATTGATGATATAAAAATATCTGCTGATGCAATGTATGTCGTTGCGTCGCTTGGTTCAGCAGACAAGATCATCGAGAATTTAAAAAGCAAAGGTGTTG
>CAMLRA010000151.1 GCA_946482325.1 uncultured Chromatiaceae bacterium
GAACGCCGGCGATGTAGTTGCGCATAGCCAGGGTGTTTGCGCTTGAAGGTGTGCCGAATACGCCGGCGCTGGAAAAACAGCTATGGGCCAAAGCTGAACAGCTGACACCGCAACATCAAAAACCGCATGCTGATTGCCGTGCTTTTGCCCAGGGCTTATTAGATTTAGGCGCTACTGTCTGTAAACCACGTCAGCCGCTTTGTGAGCAGTGCCCGCTCGCCAGCCATTGTCAGGCGCTGGCGCAGCACCGCATCAGTGATTTCCCCAATGCCAAACCGAAAAAGACGGTACCGGTCAAAGATGGTCATTTTTTGCTGGTACGCAAAGCGCAGCAGGTGCTGCTGGTGAAAAGACCCGGCGCCGGTATCTGGCCAGCACTTTGGTGTTTACCGCAGCCGGCACAAGCACCGCTGGATGCTGAGTTAGTGGGTGAGTTCAGTCATCAGTTCACCCATTACAAGCTGCAGGCAAAAGTCTGGTCAGCTGAAGTCAGTATTGAAGAGGCGGAGCAAGCCTGGGTTGATGCCGCAGAACTGGCTGATTTTGGCTTACCGGCGCCGGTGCGGGTCTATCTTGAAGCGCTGCTGAAGGCTTAAGAAAAACGCCTGCACTCTAGTTAAAACGCTTGCGCTCGAGTTTATGTGCAATTCAGCAGGCAAAATGCATTACAATAGCGCCACTTGTGCTATTCGGAGATAAGACATGGCCCGCGAAGTGTATTGTGTATTCCTGAAAAAAACTGCTCCAGGTCTGGATTTTCAACTGTATCCGGGTGAACTTGGCAAAAAAATCTTCGACAACATCAGCAAAGAAGCTTTCTCGCAATGGCAAAGCAAACAGACGATGCTGATCAACGAGAAAAAACTCAACATGATGAACCTTGAACACCGCAAACTGCTGGAAGAGCAGATGCAAAAGTTTTTGTTTGAAGGTGAAGCGGTTGAGATTGAAGGCTACGTGCCGCAAGCCAAGTCTTAAGCCGGGAACAAATTATGGCCCGTCGCCTGCCGCCGCTAAACGCATTAAAAGCCTTTGAAACTGCTGCCCGGCACTTAAGTTTCACCAAAGCGGCAGAAGAGATGTTTGTCACTCAGGCCGCTATCAGTCATCAGATTAAAGCGCTGGAGGACCATTTGGGCCTCAAGCTGTTTATGCGGAAAAACCGCTCTTTGCTACTGACTGAAGAAGGTCAGAGTTATTTCCTCGATATCAAAGAGATATTCCTGCAGCTGCACGAAGCCACCGAAAAACTGCTGGCACGTGGCGCCAAAGGTGCATTAACCGTCAGCCTGCCACCAAGCTTTGCTATTCAGTGGCTGGTGCCGCGGTTAAGTTTGTTCAGCGAATTAAACCCGGATATCGACGTGCGTATCCGCGCTGTTGATTATGAAGAAGGCTCTTTGACTGACGACGTTGACGTGGCGATTTATTATGGCCGCGGCAGTTGGCGGAATTTACACGCCGACAAATTACATACTGAGTATCTGGTACCGGTTTGCTCACCAATGCTGCTAAACCGCGCCAAACCGCTGAACGAACCGGCCGATTTACGTTTTCACACTTTATTGCATGACGGCACCCGTGACGCCTGGAAAGCCTGGTTTACCAGCCAGGGTTTTAAGCATTTTAATGTCAATCAGGGGCCAATTTTCAGCCATACCGCTATGGTGTTGCAGGCCGCTATTCACGGCCAGGGCGTGGCGCTGGCGCACAACGTACTGGCGCGGCCCGACATCAATTCCGGCCGGTTAATAGTGCCGTTTAATCACGTGCTGCAAAGTAAAGATGCTTATTATCTGGTGTGCCGCGACAATCAGATTGAACTGGGCAAAATTGCCGCTTTTCGCGACTGGATGAATAAATTGGTGGCGCAGGAGCAAGAAGCATTTAACGAACAGCAATTTAATATTGCCATCGCGTCGGAACAGGACTAAATGCCGCTGGTCAGCAAACATGATGTAGCAGCGCCTGTTGCGCGATTACTGCTGTTACACGGCGCCGGCGCCCCTGTGCAATCGGCTTTTTTTCAGCAGCTTATTCCTCTGCTAAACGCACAGGGCATTGTTGTATTCACTGCCAATTTTGAATTTATGCAGCAGACCTTGCTGGGCAAACGCCAGGTCGCGCCCAAAGCTGACAAGCTGCTGACTGAGCTGGAACAACTGATTGCTGCTGTGCCGGCAGATGATCAGCTGCCGCTGTGGCTTGGCGGCAAAAGCCTGGGCGGACGGGTGCTGAGCCTGTATCTCGCAGGCACACAAGTTGCGCCTGCAGTCGCTGGTGGTCTGGTGTTCGGGTATCCGCTGTGCCCACCGACAAAAGCGAAAGATGCAGTAAAAGCTGGTTTAACAATCAAAGCGCGCAGCCAGTGTTTACAGCAGCTGCAGCGGCCGTTAATGATTTGTCAGGGCAGCCGCGACCCTTTTGGCGGTGCTGAAGCGCTACGGCAGGTGGCAGGTACAGCAGAGGTCATTGAATTAACCGGCGCCGACCATGATTATGCACTGCCAAAACGGGCGGATTTGCCGGCTGAGCAGGCTTTTGGTCTTGCGGCAGCTGCATGTGGCGAATTTCTCCGCCGCCACAGAACTACAACTTAGCAGGAGCAACCTGATGCAAAGGCTCTGGAAATTCAGTTTATCTTTAGCCGGGTTATACGGCGCAGCCGTCGTTGGCATGAGCGCGGCGATTTCGCATTATTTCCAATTCAACATGGTGACTGAAGAATTCAGCCGGCTGGTGTCGAGCACTGCAGTGCTGGCGTTTCAGGCGCTGGCAATATTAGCGTTGTCGTTGTATGGCCAGTCTGCCGCACGGCGCGACGAATTGAACAAAGCGCAGCACTGGCTGCTAGCGCTGGTGTTAGTGGGATTTCATCTGGGCCTCTGGTGTTTTGTCTACACTGTCTGGGCCGGATTATTTGAGTTACCGCTGTATTGGCGCCAGTTAGCGCCAGTCGGTGGTCAGATGCTGATTTTATGCTGGGTCGGCCTGATGCTGCTGCCCTGGCTGCGGAAAAACAAATGAAACAATTATTGCTCTACTGTCGCTCTGGTTTTGAAAAAGAATGTGCGGCAGAAATTCAGGATAAAGCCGGCCAGTTTGGTGTGTTTGGTTATTGCAAACTCAAAGCCAACGACGCTTTTATCATTTTTGAAGCTTATGACGGCGCCGCTTTAGAGCGCTTTTTCAGCGACTTTCCGTTTTCTAAACTGATTTTTGTCCGCCAATGGGCCTTAGTGATTGGTGACTGGCTGGAATTGCCGGCCGGCGATCGGGTAACGCCTGTACTGGAAACTCTGCGCAGCGTTGAAGAGGGCAACGAGATCAGCAGTATCGGTGAGCTCAGAATTGAGTACCCGGATACCAACGATGGCAAAGAACTGTCGACGCTCGCGCGTAAACTGACAGTGCCGCTGCGTCAGAGCCTGCGTCAGGCTGGCCTGATGCTGAAAAAAGAAAATTTACGCGCGCCTGTGCTGCATATGTTTATGCAAAGCGGACAAAAAGCGCTGCTCGCCGTGTCATATCCGGAAAACAACAATTCGCTGGAAAATGGCATACGCCGGCTGAAATTCCCGTCGGATGCGCCAAGTCGCAGCACGCTGAAGCTGGAAGAAGCCTTTCTGGAATTTATTCCGCGTGACGAGTGGGACACCCGCTTAGCATCCGGCATGCGCGCGGTGGATTTAGGCGCTTGCCCTGGCGGATGGACTTATCAGCTGGTGAAACGATCGATGATGGTGGTGTCGATTGATAACGGCGCTATGGCGGAGAGCCTGATGATGACCGGTCAGGTCAAACATTACATGGTCGATGGTTTTAAATACAAACCGGAGAAAAAGAACGTGTATTGGCTGGTCTGTGACATGATTGAAAAACCGCAGCGGGTTGGCCAGCTGATTTGCGACTGGCTGATCAACGGCTGGTGTCAGGAAAGTATTTTTAACCTGAAACTGCCGATGAAAAAACGCTATGAAACCGTACAAGAAGTACTGGCAGAAATGCAGCAGCGTTTTGACGAAGCCGGCATCAAAGTGAAATTCCAGGCGCGGCATTTATTCCACGACCGCGAAGAAGTCACAGTACATTTGTGTAAAGCTTGATAGTTATGTTTAAAGCGCTGTCAGCAAGTCTGACAGCTGCTTGATCTCAATAGCGCCGGCCGGGCAGGGCTCGGCGTAGTGATTTAAGAAAAACGTCTTCACCCCAGCCGCAAGGCCTGCCTGCACGCCAGTTGGGCTGTCTTCGACTATCACACATTCTGCGGGCTTTAGGCCTAATGCCTTGATCGCGTGCAGATAAAGCGCCGGATCTGGTTTAAACAAATTGCAGTCATAAGCACTGAACAGCCGATCCGGCATGGTGTTATCGCAGAAATACTGCAGCAGACCACAATGCTGCAGCGTAAAACGCATTTTGCTTTGCGGCCCGTTGCTGACCACGGCGAGTTGCAGCCGTTGTTGTTTGAGCTGTTCAAGCACCAAAGCGGCGCCGGCGATTGGCTGCAACGCTTCGGCAAAAAGCTGTTGCAAACGGGCGCGGTATTCGGTTTCATAATTGGCCGGCCGACTGATGTGATGAGCCAGGCACAACCTGCTGAAAATATCACTCAGCTTGCCGCCACGGTAATGCTGCAGCAACTCATCCAGCGAAATGTTTATACCGTAGCCGGCAAATTGTTGCTGCAGCGCCAGATTACACAGATA
This sequence comes from uncultured Chromatiaceae bacterium, assembly GCA_946482325.1. The sequence goes on from CAMLRA010000151.1 coordinate 4,710, forward strand.
TTCGCTGTCAACCAGGGTGCCGTCGTTATCAAACAGAACAGCGCGGATGCGCCTTGCCGGCTTGCTCACGGCTTCTCCGCCATCTGCAGTTCCAACACGCCGCCGGCCATAATTTCACTATGTAGCAGATAAGCACGGGGCAGCACTTTGCCATTGAGTTTGATTTGGCTGATATAAGGCCGCTCGGGGCCATTGTTCAGCGTTTTAATGCAGAAGCTGCGTTTGCCGGCCAATTGCAGGCAGGCTTCGTCAAATAACGGGCTGCCGAGCTGATAAACCGGGTCGGCCTCTACGCCACCACTTAACTGGAATAAACCAAGTTTCAACAGCACGGCGAGGCTACCCATCAGGCCCTGATCTTCATCGCCATTATACCCGCGCTCCGGGCTTAAATGGCTGTACACAGTGTCGCTGATCCGGCGTGACCAATACTGCGTTTTCGCCGCATCGCCAGCAGCGGTAAAGATAAATGCGGTCTGAATACTGGGCTGGTTGCCATAGTTAATTGGCGTGCGGCGATATTCCGGATGGCCTTCCTGCGCATGGGCGGTGCCGGCAGTGAAATCCTGTTTGGCGGCTTTTTCAAAAGCCTGTTCCAGTCGGTTAATTAAGGCAGTTTTGCCGCCCATAGCATTAGCCAGGCCTTCGATATCATGCGGGACAAACCAGGTCGCCTGCGCAGCGTTGGATTCGATAAAACCAGCCTCGTATTCCAGCGGGTCAAAAGGCGTGCGCCAGCTGCCGTCCACTTCTTTGGGTCTGATGTAACCGGTTTTGGTGTCATATAAATTGCGCCAGTTCTGGCTGCGCTGCAGATACTGTTTTGCTACTGCTTCGCTGCCGGCTTTGATTGCCAGCTGCGCCAGCGCAAAATCCTGATAGGCGTATTCCAACGTTTGGCCGGCACCACGTCTGTGGCTACCGTAATTGCTTTCGCTTTCCGGCAGCGGGTAGGGCACATAGCCGCGTTGAAGATAATAACTGATGCCGCCGCCGGAGGCGCTATAGTGCTCGTAGCCTGCTTTGGCCATCAGGCCGTTCTCGCTGTGGTTTTTTTCTAACATTGGCAGCAGCTCGGTGGCAGTAGTTTGCAATAAACCTTTTTGCGCCAAAGAGACTAAAAACGGTGTCATCGGCACACCGGGCATCACCAGTGTGTCTTGTCCGCCAGAAGGCCCGCGTGGGATCAGGCCAAAATCCCGGCCGTATTGGATCAGGCTTTCGCCCATTGCTGTGGCTTTTTCCGGAAAAACCAGAGGCCATAAAGTTGCGATAGTCCACTGCGCTCCCCAGAATGAATCTGAGTTATGCATAGCAAATTTGGGCTGGCCTTTTGTGTCCAGCGGCAACTGCCGGACTTTAGATTCTAAACCGGATAAATCAGCATATTGGCCATTGACGTCGGAAACCACGCGCCGACCTTGCAGCGCATGCCATAAATCAGTGTAAAAGCGCCGTTGTTGCGCCGCGCTGCCACCTCTAATTTGAATGCGTGATAACAGCTGGTTCCACTCGTTGTAGGCTTGCGCGCTGGTGCCGGCAAAATTCCAGCCAGGCAGTTCGGTATTAAGATTCAACTTGGCGTTGTCGGCCGACACATAAGAAAAACCGGCTTTGGCCAACACTGTCTGATCTTTGCTTTGAAAACTCAGCCGCACGCCGGCGTTATCGCCGCTGATGCCGCTGACATTGCTGAACAACATCTCACCGCGCCAGGCATCAAATTGCTGTACCGGTGTGGAAAAAGCTAAATGGAAAAACACTTTCACCGGTTTTACCCGCCGCTCTGTGCCCTGATTGGTGATAAAACCGGCGATGTTTTGTGCGTCAATTTGCCAGACTTCAGCATGGCCAAGTTTGGAAGGGCCCTGCACGCCACCGAGTTGCAGCAGCAGTTGTTGCGGTTTGTTTTTTTGGTATTGATAGCGCGAAAAGCCGACGCGTGAGGTCGCGGTCAGATCGACTTTGACGCCGTAACGGCTCAGTTGCAACTGATGAGAACCGGGCCTGACCTGTTCAGTGTCGTGCGAAAACGCCGAAGCGTAATCGGCTTTTTGTTCAGCCAGCGAACGTGGGTCAGACAATGGCATCAACGACAAACCGGCTAATTGCCATTCGTGGATATGGTTAAAACCTTTGACCGTCGGCTCGTGATAACGATAACCGCTGCCCCATTCACCGTCGATGGCGGTGTCGGGAAACAAACTCACCATGCCAAAAGGTCGCGCCGCTGAAGAGAAATAAAACCAGCGGCTGTTGGCTGTATCCAGAAACGGATACACCAGCGCTGCCGGCTCTCTGGCGAAATCTGCGTGTTCTGCTTTGTATGGCGTTGTTGCTTGCGCAATGGCTGAGATTGCTGGCAATAACAGTAGACAACTCAGCAGTTTAGGCAAAACTTGTTGGCGCATTACCGCACGGAAATTCAACGGCGTGGCGAAATAGTTTAGGACAGGCATCAACCAGCTCCTTTGATGGGGACCACTGGTTATAACAAATTGGCCTGTCCAATTGCAACAGGCCTGACCGGTTGCTGGGTGCTTTGTCCGGAAATTCTCAGGGCAGCCAGCTTACTCGCCAATTAACAGCACATAAGCTTCAGTCACCTGTGCGATATGCGATTGCATCGCCGCTTTGGCGCCCGCGGCGTCGCGCCGGCTTAAACACAAATAGATTTTTTCATGCGCTTCGATATTCGGGCCTGCCACCTGACGGCGGATTTTCTCCGCGAACAGCTGGCTGAGTTCGGAGCTTTCACGCAACGCCCACAGCCATTCAATCATTGATTGCAAAGCACTGTTGCGGGTGGCGCTGGCGATGAGCTGGTGGAATTTGCCGTCAAAAGTCTCAGCTTCGGCTGATCTTTGCTGCTGCACCAGACTAATCATCTGATTTAAATAAGCCTTTAATTTCAATAGCTCTTCGTTGCTGATGCGCTCTGCCGCCAAAGCTGCTGCATCGCCTTCGAGTAACAATCGCGCTTCCATAATCTCCAGCGGGCCCGGCGCGTTTTCAGCCAGAATTGAGCTTTTCAGGCTGGCTTCCTGCACCACATAGACGCCTGAGCCAGGCCTGATATCTACTAGTCCAGACACTTCTAACGCGATCAATGCTTCACGCACGGTCTGCCGGCTGACGTCATATTGCTGGGCTAAATCACGCTCGGCCGGTAAGCGCATACCGGGCTTTAACACGCCGCTGTTGATTTGCTGCGCCAACTTGTCTGCTATCTGCAAGTACAGTCTGGAGTTTGACGTCTGGGCCTGACGCGAATTCGCCTGGGTGTTAATGAGCGGGAGAGGGCTGCTGTCGTTCATGAGTTCCTGTGGAAGTGGTTTGACCAAAAATTTATTGTTGCAAATTGGCCTGTCCGGATGTAAGTTAAATTCAACAGGCTTGACCAATTTAGCTGCGAGGCGCTGCTGACGCAACTTTTCAGCGCTTAGTTTGTAAGCGGTCAGACCAGATGACGAGCCGGCGCTGCAGAAACTGCCGTCTATAGCAGACAAGTGCAGCCCAAGGCCGGAAAGAAAAAATCTGCGGCCTTGTGTTTAGTAGGGAATGCCAGCGGTGGCAGTAGCAGTTGGGTTTTATAGCATTTAAGTAGTTCCGTATGCGGAACCTCAGAGGAACCAGATGAAAATCATTGATGCAAAAGTCATTATTACCTGCCCGGACCGTAACTTTGTCACGGTCAAAATCACCACGGATCAGGGGCTGTATGGCATCGGTGATGCGACCTTAAACGGCCGCGAGCTGGCGGTCGCCAGTTATCTGCAGGACCATCTGATCCCTTGTCTGATTGGTCGCGACGCCAGTCGCATTGAAGACATCTGGCAATTTTTTTACCGTGGCGCTTACTGGCGTCGTGGTCCGGTTGGTATGACCGCTATCGCCGCTATTGACGTGGCGTTGTGGGATATCAAAGCCAAAGCCGCCAATATGCCGCTGTATCAGCTGCTCGGTGGTCGCAGCCGCGACGGTATCATGGTGTATGGTCATGCCAATGGCAATACCATTGCGGAAACTGTCGCTGAAGTCGGGCGTTATATCGAGATGGGCTACAAAGCCATCCGCGCCCAGACTGGTGTCCCTGGCCTTGCCAGCACTTATGGCGTGTCGAAAGACAAAATGTATTACGAGCCTGCCGACAACGACCTGCCAAGCGAAAACGTCTGGTCGACCAGCAAATATCTGAACAGCGTGCCTGAGCTGTTTAAAGTGCTGCGTGAAACTTATGGTTATGACCACCATCTGCTGCACGATACTCACCACCGCCTGACGCCGATTGAAGCGGCGCAGCTGGGCAAGTCGTTAGAGCCATACAAATTATTCTGGTTAGAAGATGCGGTACCAGCCGAACTGCAGGAAGGTTTCCGCCTGTTCCGCCATCACACCACGACGCCAATTGCGGTCGGTGAAGTGTTTGCTTCTATTCATGATTGCCAGCAGCTGATTAGCGAGCAGCTGATTGATTATATCCGCACCACTATCGTGCATGGCGGCGGTATTACGCATCTGCGTCGTATCGCCCATCTGGCCGAGCTTTATCATGTCCGCACCGGCTTCCACGGCGCGACCGACTTAAGCCCAATCACTATGGGTGCAGCTCTGCATTTTGATACCTGGATACCAAATTTCGGTATTCAGGAATACATGCGCCACACGCCGGCTACCGATGAAGTGTTCCCGCATGATTATCACTTCGCGAACGGCTATTTATATGCCGGCGAAAAACCGGGCCATGGCGTTGATATCGACGAAAAACTGGCGGCGAAATACCCGTACAAACGAGCCTATCTGCCGGTCAACCGGTTAGAAGACGGCACCATGTTTAACTGGTAAGCCAAAGTTCTGATCAAGGATCAGCAGGAACACAGCAAATGCAAACAACGACCACTGAATTTTATAGCGCCGGTTTTATCCGGCAGCATTGCCGGGACATCCTCGGGTTTTACGACCCGCGGGTGATAGATGTGGCTGGTGGTTATTTCCAGAATTACTACGACGACGGCAGCTTGTTTGCGCCTGAGTGTCGCCAGCTGGTCAGCAGTACCCGGATTATTGTTAATTACGCCAGAGCCAGCCGAGAGCTGGCAGGTCAAACTGAACTGGCGGAAAAATACCGCGCTTATGCATTACATGGCCTGCAGTATCTGGAAAGCGTGCATTTTCAGAGCGAGACACAACAATACGCCTGGACTTTACGCCAGCATCAGCCGGAGGTTATGACGCAGCAGGCTTATGGTTATGCTTTTGTGCTGCTGGCCTATGCCCATGTGCAGCTGGCTCAAATCGCCGATGTCAGCACGCAGCTGG
>CAMLRA010000152.1 GCA_946482325.1 uncultured Chromatiaceae bacterium
TGCCGGCGAGCGCTGCACTGGTAACAACCCGGGGCAGCATCCGCACCTTTCCAACCATGGATCGGGTGTTTAATCAGCAAATGGACGCTTATATTGACCGCTTTCAGGAAACAGCAGTGTTTCCGGGTCAGGCGCTGCAGGTGCTGCACTACAGTCTGGACAAGTTATGGGCTTTTGTCCGGCATTATCATTACAACGGCTGGCTGCAGGTACAGCATCTGGCGCTGACTGACCATCAGACAGCGCTGGATTTTACCCGGCAGCCAGACTTTTTGCTGGTGACCGGCGCGCGGGTATTTACCAACTTTAATCCGCAGCAGCCGCAGGTTTCTGAGGTGGCGCTGGAAATGGGTGTGCGTTTACCGCTGCTGAAGCAAACACCGGCACTGGTATATCAGCAAAACCCGGCTTTTAGCTACACCGTGCAGTTACCGGTTCGCCAGCATGATGGCACTTTGGCGCTGCTGCCGGCACTGATTGGCCGTAATCAGGATGTACAGAGCGGTTATCTGCCGCTGACCCGCGCCAATCTTATCCGCCAATCGTTTAAATTCTTAGGCGAGCGATATGGTTGGGGGCACGACTACAACGCTAGAGATTGTTCTGGTTTTATCAGTGAAGTGTTTAAAACCTTTGGCCTGTTGCTGCCGCGAAATACCGGCAGTCTGGCGGACCCGGGGTTTGGCGCTTTTATTCAGCTTGAACACGCGACTGTCCATGCAAAACAACAAGCGCTTGAACAAGCCGATATCGGCGATTTATTGCTGATCCCGGGCCATGTCATGCTGGTGTTGGGTCGCAACGACCAGAACGAACTCTTTGTGATCCACGCCGTTAATGGCCTGAATTATTATCAGCCGAACGGTAGCTACTACCAGAGCAAACTCAATGGCGTCAGTGTGACCCCATTCGGGCCATTACAGCTCAACCCACAGACGAGTTATCAGCAGGCGCTGTATCAAATTAAAAGCCTGAGCCGGGAGACTTATGCGCATCGTTAAACTCGACACCTATTTGCTGGAAGTGCCGCTGAAAACGCCTTTTGTCACAGCGCTGCGCCGCGTTGACGTGGTGCAGGATTTAATTGTTCGCATTGAGCTGGAAAATGGCTGTTGTGGCTATGGCGAAGCAGCCCCGACCTTAGTCATTAGCGGCGACAGCCTGCCATCGATGCAGGCTGTGCTCCAGACCGTGTTTAAACCGCTGTTGCTTGGTCAGTCGATCGTTCATTTTCAGGCGCTAATGAGCCGGATCCAACAAGCCGTGGTTGGCAATAGCAGCGCCAAAGCTGCTGTAGATATCGCCCTTTATGATGCCCGGGCGCAATTATTTAAAGTACCTTTGTGCGAGCTGCTTGGCGCTGCGCCTGTCATGTTGATGACCGACATTACGATCAGTTTAAACGACCCGCAACAGATGGTGCAGGATGCACAAAGCGCGGTAGCGGCCGGATACCGGCAGCTGAAAATCAAACTGGGTGGCGAGCCGGCGCTGAATGTTGAGCGCGTGCTGGCTATTCATCAGGACGTACCGCCAGAGGTAAAATTACGGCTAGATGTGAATCAGGCCTGGACGGCGAAACAGAGCATTCAGGTGTTACGGCATATTGAGGCCGCTGGCGTTTTTCCAGAGCTGGTCGAGCAACCAGTGCCGGCTGCCGATTGGGCCGGGTTAAAAGCAGTCAAAGACGCAGTCCTGACCCCGGTGATGGCCGATGAGAGTGCCTACAGCCCACAGGACGTCGCGACACTGCTGGCACAGGATTGCTGCGACATCATCAACATTAAACTGATGAAAACGGGTGGCATCAGCGGCGCGTTGCAGGTGCTGGCGCTGGCGACAGTGGCCGGTAAACCCTGCATGTTGGGGTCTATGCTGGAATCATCTGTCAGTGTGGCCGCAGCGGCGCATTTAGCGGCGGCATATCCCCAGCAAATCCGTTATCTGGATTTGGACGGTCCGACCTTGAGCTGTTTTGATCCGGTCAGCGGCGGCTGCCAGTTTGACGGCCCGCAGATCTTGCTGAATCAAAGCCCGGGCTTAGGCATCAAAGAGATCCGAGGCCTTATACCCTGGCCACTGGCCGCACTGCCTGCCGGGCACTGAAACTCAGCGCTGTAAACCGGCCTGACTGGTCGGTTTACAGCGCAACAGTGCGGCGTCCTGCAGATAAAAGCCGGCAACAGGCGCGAATTCTAATGGCAACGCCAGTTTGGTTTGCCATTTCTGGCGGATGGCCTGCGGCGCCGCTGAGTGCAGAATTTCGCGGTATTTTTGCTGTAACTGGCGTACCAGTGCCGGGTCTGAACCTGGTGACAGCGAAAAATAGTTTTCTGAACACAACAGCCGCCAGACCGGCTTGAGCACAGGCGCGGCTGGCAGCTGCGCCTGCAACACCTGTTCTTCCAGATCGGTCGACAGCCACAGCTGAGCACGGTTCTTCAATAACATGTCCATCCCTTGCTGGTAACTGCCGACAGTTTCAATCGCGATCCCGGCGGCTTTAAACTGCTCACTGAGCCAGCCGGCACGAAGGCCTGCCACCACTAACCGGTGTTTTTTGATGTCAGCGAAGCTTTTTACCGGCGGTATATCGCTGCGTACCGCATATAAAGAGTGAAAACGTCGGGAAACTGGCCCGATATATTGAAAACCCAAAGCTTCGCGTTCGGCCGTTTTGCCCATGGTAAACAACAGAATATTCGGCTGCTCCAGCGCAGTGGCGTAGGCACGCGGCCAAGGCATCAACTCCACGACTGCCGGCGATTTGCCGTTAAACATCAGCTGCATTAAATCTACCGACAAGCCGCTGATTTGCTGGCCCTCGAGATAATTAAACGGCATTTTCTCTGACGTCAGGATGCGCGCCGGTGCTAAATCCTGCGCCAGCAAAGCGCTGCTGAAGTAACAATGCAGCAGGATGATTGACTTGCATAACAACTTGCAGTGTTGGTCAATACGCATTGGTGAGTCTTTACTCCTGTCAACGATGGCTGATGGGCCACGCTTTGATGATGAAACAATACTCCTCGCTGTCAAATCTGCTCAAGCATTACACCGGCAATCATCAGCACGGGCAACAGCACAATGGGTGTACACCAACGACGCCAAACCACCAGTCCAGCGACCGTGATGACCAGTATGTGCCCGTGGTTGCTGATCGCATGCGGCACGATAAACTGCCACCAGGCTGCGCCGAGCATGCCGACTACGGCGCAATTCACTGCTGTAACTGCGCCAAGTAAAGGCTTATTCTGACTCAGCCGGTGCCACCAGGGCCATAAAGCGCAGACCAGCAGGCCGCCGGGTAAAAATAACATCACAGTTGCAAGCAGCGCGCCGGTCACACCTTGTCCGGCTGCAACACCGAGATACGCGGCGAAACTAAACAGCGGGCCCGGGACTAACTGAGCCAGCGCATAACCGGAGAGAAAATCCGCCTGACTGATCAGGCCTGCGGTATTTTGTTCCAGCAGCGGCAATACCACATGGCCCCCGCCAAACACCATAGCGCCGGCGCGGTAGCAGGCGTCAGCCAGTCTTAATAATGGCGCAGCATCAGCGTTTTGTAGCACAACAGCAGGTAAACCAAGCAGCAGCAAAGTAAACAACGTTAACAGCAGCACTGCAGTGTGGGTGGTGGTGCGGCTGGTCGCATGGGTTTTCTGCAGACTTGGCTTGATGGAAGTGACAGTGTGCGGCTGAAACCAGCGCGCACCACACAGGGCAACAACCAGTAAGATCAACAGCTGGTGCCAAGGCTGAGGCCAAAGCAGAAAACACAGCAGCGCCGCGGCGGCAAGACCTCGGCGTGGCCAGTCAGGAGTCAGGCTGTTGCTCATTTGCCAGACTGCGTGGCCGACAATCACCACCAGTGCGCACAATGCGCCTTGTTGTGCCAAAGGGCTAAGCCATTGGCTACCGATAACACCACAGAGTGTCATCAGCAGAAAAGACGGTAGGGTAAAACCAATAAAGGCCAACAGGGCACCGGCATAACCGGCATGATGCAGGCCAATTCCAATGCCCACCTGACTGGAAGCAGGCCCGGGTAAAAACTGACACAAAGCCACGAGCTGACGATATTGCTGCTCATCCATCCAGGCTTTTTGCCGGACAACCCGCCGTTCAAAATAAACCAGATGTGCCGCCGGGCCACCAAAAGAGCTTAGGCCCAGCCGTAAAAACAAGTAAAACACTTCCGCATATCGCGTCATCAGCGACAACCTGCAGTCATTCGAATGACCACAAGTTTACCGGTACCGGCTTTTGCTGGCCAGCGCAGCCATACCGATCTTGAAGGTTAGCAGCCACAGCGCATATTTTGCCGCGCTGGCGCCCCGGTTTGCAGCAAAAAGCCCTCGTCGATGTAACCTTGCAGACCGCCAATCATGATTTTGGCCGGATAACCGAGCCGGGCAATTTTCAGCGCAGCCTGATCGGCGCCATTACAATGTGGCCCGGCACAATACACCACCAGCAGGCGCTGTGGCGGTAGCGCCGCCCGTGTCACTTCACTGATTTGCCGATGCGGTAAATTAACTGCGCCCGGCACATGGCCTGCGGCAAACAATGCGCAACTGCGCACATCCAGTAACACAAAATCGGTCGCACCGGCTTGCAATGCGCTGTGCACATCGCTGCAGTCAGTCTCCAGCATCAACCGTTGGCTGAACCAATCAATAGCAGTGTCGGTCGCTGCGGCAGGATATTGGCAGACTAACGAAGGTTAGTGTGTTGGTCAAAACTTGCGGTGTCATATGCTACTCCGGTTTTGTTGTTAAACAGCGATGACTCATTTGACCCATAAATTTCGCCAGGCAACTCTGACAGTTTTACCAATAATCGCCTGATTTCAGCCAATAGCTTGTTGTATACAAACGCCGGCGGCAGAATAAATCAAGGTTGGGCAAATGGCATGCAAAATGTGGATAAAACCGGTGAATCAATGACGTCTGAAAAGTCCCATCGTGTGGTGATTTGCGCTTACCACGGTCTGTCGATGCTGGAATACGGCGCCGCAGTAGAAATTTTTATCAGCCATGGCCGGACGAACAGCCCCTGGTATCAGGGCGAAGTCGTCAGCTGTGATGGCCCACAATTGGTATTAGGCGATGGGAGCCGTCTGTGGCTACCGGATGATCTCGGCGTGTTGCAGCAGGCAGACACTATAGTGCTGCCGGGCTGGCGCGACATTAACGAGCGGCCACCGCAACAATTACTGGAAGCCTTGCTGCAGGCAGCACAACGAGGCGCCCGGCTGGTCAGTTTTTGTTCGGGCGCGGTGATTCTGGCCTATGCCGGCGTGCTGGATGGGAAAACTGCGACAACACATTGGAAATACGCTAAAAAATTCAGACAGTTATTTCCGAAAGTTCAGCTCGATACCGCACCTTTGTACGTACAGGCCGGTCACATCTTTACCTCCGCTGGCAGCGCGGCCTGCATTGACCTTGCGCTGGCATTGATTGAAAAGGATTTTGGCACGCAACAGGCCAATAGCAGCGCACGCCGTCTGGTGGTACCGCTGGCCCGGCAAGGTGGCCAACGCCAATTTATTCAGTTGCCGGTGTCAACGGCCAGTAAAACCCTGACCAGGGTACTCGACACTGTGTTGGCTGACTTAAGCAGGGACTGGCAGATTGATGCGCTGGCGCAGCAAGCAGGGATGAGCCGGCGGAGTTTTGACCGGCATTTTCAAAGCAGTCTCGGGCAAAGTGCCAAACAATGGCTGCAACAGGCGCGGATTGAGCAGGCAAAAGTGCTGTTAAGCCGTGGAGAGCGGATTGAAGTCGTGGCCGGGCAATGTGGTTTTAACAGCGCTTCAGCCTTTCGCGCTCAGTTTGCGCAGTGGACCGGAGTTGCCCCCAGCCAGTTCCGGCTGGCGCAACAACAAAGGGCTTGTTTGCAGATGGAATAAGCGGTTGCGGCAATTTTGGCGACGTTGTCAGCACGATCATCGCGGCGCTTGTGTTAGCGCTTATCTGCTTTTATGATCGCGCCACTTTGCAGCGGGGACCTATCCAGCTGCCTGCTGCCCGGAATTCAATATGTCATCAAACCCGCAAGACGCCGTTACAACGCTTATCAGCGCAATTTTGCAATTGGTCTTCCAGCAGGACCAGCAATTAGAGCGCGCGATGTCACAAGTGTTCAGTCAGTACAAACCAACGCTCGCAGAGCAAGCACAGACTGTGGCGCATTGTGGTGCTTTGCTGCGACGGCTCAATGCCTATCAAACGCTGGCCGGCGCGGACCTGAGTCTGCCTGCACTCATCGCGGCCTATTTCAGTCAAGTTCAGGCCACCGCACAAGCACAGCAGCGCTGGCAACAACTGCCGGCGCAGCTACAGGATGGTTGTCCGGATTGGCTGGAACAACTTGGACAGGCTGAACTGGGTGCCCACTGGCCGGCAGAGCGCGCAGCACTGGCACAAGCTGCACCGAGGTATATCCGGGTCAACAGGCTCAAAGCCACTAAGGAACAGCTGCAACAAGCATTGGCTCAAGGTGGCATTCAGAGTCAGCCGGTCGACAACGTCGATACGGCGTTGCAAATCACCTCTGACGCAGCACTGTTTCAGACTCAGGCCTTTAAACAAGGCTGGTTTGAACAGCAAGACGCCGGATCGCAACAAGTGGCTGCGGCGCTGCCGGTTAAACCCGGCAGCCGGGTCATTGACGCCTGTGCCGGCGCCGGTGGCAAAACGCTGGCACTCGCTGCCGTGATGCAGGGCAAAGGTCGCTTATTGGCGATGGATGTCGAGCAGTGGAAACTGGACAATCTGCAGCAGCGCGCCAACAGAGCAGGGGCCGGCAATATTGAAACCCGGCTTATCAGCAGCAGTAAAACCATCAAACGGCTGGCCACCAAAGCTGATTACCTGTTACTGGATGTGCCCTGTACCGGCAGCGGCGTGCTGCGGCGTAATCCAGATGCGAAATGGCGTGCACCGATGCGGTTGGCGGAGTTGCAGCAACTGCAGCAGGACATTTTGCAGCGCTACAGTAAGATGCTAACCGTCGGTGGCGAAATGCTTTACGCCACCTGTTCGATTTTCCCCAGCGAAAACCGCCGGCAAATTGACTTGTTTTTAGCCAGCCGGCCGGATTTTGTGCTGCTGTCAGACCAGCAAATCAGCCCGGCGGCAACCGGTTTTGACGGATTCTATTATGCCCATCTGCGCCGGATCAGCGAGCTGGGCTGATCGGTTTTAGGACAGCCTGCCTCAGGTTTTATTGGCGGCGTCTGCCGGTGCTTCAGCAGGCACTTCATAGGCTTTGCAGGTACTGATCAGCGCCTGCAAATGGCCGCCCAAGTCTTTACTGGCAAACTGCTGGCTCTGTGCCACCAGCGTTTTTAGTGTCGCCAGCGCTTGTTCCAGGCCCTGTTGGTCAATCAGTGTTTTGGCGTAAGCGGCAGCGTCCGCACCTTGTTCCAGCATCGCCGCGACGCTGTCAAAACTTATGTCCTGCGAAAACATCTGTTCGATGTCAGCCAGTAACTTGGCTACTTTGGCCGATTCAACCAAAGCACCTTCTACCGTAATCAGTTTCCCCATCGGATCTGCCGCTAACCGGCTTGCCACGCAAGCGGCGACAGTACCGGCTTCAGCACTGCCGGCAACAGCCGCAAGGCCCTGTTCGCGGATCTGTTTCACAGCTTCGGCGATTTGTGGATCTTGTTGCAACCATTGTTGCTCTAATGCAGTTTTGGGATTTTCACTGAGATAACCACAGCTGGTCAGTAAAAAAGCCAGGCCGGCTGTTAACAAAGGACGAGTGAAGGACATTGGCAGCTCCATGGCATCAAGACAATTAACACAGCGGGAAAACTCCGCCAGCGATGTGCATTTGATGGCGCTGGTTCCTGATAATTCAAGGGCTACAGTTAAAATTTAACGCAGCGGCCGCGATTTTTCCCAAACCAACTTTATTGCTGCTGTTGTTGAAGAGTCAGCGCCGCCATCAGGCGTTGACGTAGCGCTGTCATTTGTCTGGCATCAACTTCACCTGCAGAGCCTTTGCTGCTTTGCAGTGCTTGCTGTAACTGCACCTGATACTGGTTATAGAGTTTGTTCAGTAGCGGGCTCTGGCTTAGCGCAAACAGCTGCTGCCATAAATCTTCGATTTGCTGCAATTGCTGCGCTGAGACCCTGTGGATTTGTGGTAATGCCTGGTTGAGCACACGCAGTTCGAAGTCCAGTTTACGCAGCACAGTCTCGGTTGAACCGACTTGGAGCGCCGTATTTGGCAGCGACTGAGTTGCAGCACCTGGTACTTGTTGCGGCATCAACAGCAGTAACGCCAGTACAGGGATTTTCAGCAGCAGTAAAATTTTCATCCGCGCCTCCTCAGAAATACCAGCCATAAGACAGGCTGATAAAATCCAGACCTGGATTTGGTCGTTTAAATCCGGCGTTGGAATAATGCAGGTAACGCAAGGTCAGACTACGGTCGGGCGCCAGCCAGGCCACTAAACCCAATCGGTCTTCAAACTGATAATGCGTACTGACGTCCTTACCGGCAAAACGGGTGTCATCGAGCAGGGATACACCGATGCCGAATTCAAGATCCCAATTTAAATCAAAGGCATGGCCTAGCGGATAGCGCAACACCGGCGACACCGCTAACACGGCATTACTGTCTGAGCTGTTGGCCGGGCCATAGCGCCAGAAATTCGCACTGGCTTCAAATGACATGTTCAGGCGTGGGTCCAGGCCATGCAGCCAGTCCACATGATGTTGATAGGCCAGCTTTAAGCCCTGTACATCGCCTTCACCCTGCAGGTAATCGACAGCTATAGCCTGCTGCAGACTTTTCGCCTGGGCCATTTGACTGAAACCGGTTAAAAACAAAGTCAGGACCAAAGCGCGTAAAATAGCCCGGTTCACTCTGACGCTGAAACTGAAACTCATGGTGTGTTCCTCTGTGCAGCTACGCCACCTTGGCGTTTGCGATAATGGCTGCTATTATCAGGAACGATTAGTAACTAAATGTACCAATTGAGTTGCAGAGAGTACCAGAATGGACAGACTAACCCCCTTGCTCGCACATTTCTCACCGCAGGCTTCGATTTATTTTCACGGCAGCAGCTGCCAGAAAACCCAATTTTGTCCACAAAGTGGCCGGGCTTATCTGCATCTAATTGAGGCCGGGCAAGGCGAAGTCAGTGTGAATGGCCGCACTCATGCTATCAATGAACCTTGTTTATTGTTTATTCCGCGCGGACATGCGCATCAATTTAAAGTGGACCATCAACAGTCGTTGTTGCTGTTCTGCGCGACGCTGGACTGCGGCGAAACCGCCGGCAACCCACTGTTGGCTGCGTTGCCGGATTTAAGTTTAATTCCACTGGCTGGCTGCTCATCGCTCAGAAGTACCATTTCTTTGATTTGGCAGGAAAATCAGGCGCAATACTGTGGTCGCGACGCGGCGTTGCAGCGCCTGACCGAATATCTGCTGATCTTGTTGTTGCGACACATTATGGCGGTAGAACCGCCACAAGCCGGTTTGTTTGCCGGCCTCGCCGATAAACGACTGGCGCCGGTGATCACCGCTTTGCATCAGCAACCCCAGCAGGATTGGACTTTAGACAGCATGGCTTTAGAGGCAGGTATGTCACGTGCCCGCTTTGCCGAACATTTTCGCAAAATCGTCGGGCAAACCCCGGCCGATTACCTGCAAAACTGGCGTCTGACACTGGCACGTAAACAGCTGTTATCCGGCAACGCGCTGAAACAAATCGCACCCGCCGTGGGTTATCAAAGCGTCGCGGCTTTTCACCGCGTGTTCCGCCAACGTTTTGGTGTCTCGCCGAAAGAATGGCTGGAACAGGCAAGTGCTGTGGCGGCTTAATGGGTTGGGTAGAACAGGGTGATGAACCACAAGCCGAAGACTATCGTTGGTCTGTTTAAATTCTGATTACCGAATTTCAGATACAAAAAAACCAGCAA